>NZ_JAGINT010000001.1:0-316064 GCF_017876295.1 Kribbella aluminosa
AGGCTGGAGGAGTACCCGCCTTCCACAGGACGATCAACGATATGCCCGTGTGCGCGCGGCTTCGGGGATCGCGCGTCCACTGCTCAGGGTCCTGCCGCCATTCGAGGTATTGCGCTCGATGCGATTCGCCCGGCGATTTAGCCGGCATTCTCGCGCTGGACTCCGGATTCGCGTGACGACGAGGTAAGTGTCTTCGTCCTTGCTGGCCGCGTAGACATCAGCGGGGTCTCAGCCGGGGGAGGCGTGAGCGACTGGGCTCAGGGTCTCATTCGATCCCCACGCTGCCTCCAGCAATGTCGGGGTGCGCTCAGCTGGCGCCGGGAGATCGGCCAGCCGCCATGCGAGAATCCCGTCGTGAGGCCGAACGCCTGCAGTCCTTCGGCGTTGAGGGTCCGCACGGCCTCGTGGGCCAATAAGCAGTACGAGCCGCGGCAGTACGCCACGATGGTCGTACCGGGGGCTGTCGGCCCAGCGGTCGGCGAGCTCCGTCGACCGGGATAGACAACCGCGCCCGGTTATGGCCCCACGCTGTTTCTACCAGGGCGGACATCGACGACCGTCACATCCACCGGCCTGTAACTGCGCAGCAACGCTCGTCAGGGGTGTCCTCGGGCGATGTCATCGTTCGACCAGGTTAGGGAGCGGCGCGGCCGATCCGACCTCAGGACCACATGCTCCGAGGCGACCGTCGCGCAACTGCGCCCTACAGCGCAGCCACATCGCTTATGTGAGCCGGTAGTAGGACTCGTGCCGTCTTGCGAGCAGTCACCAGCCCGGCGCGCGCAGCAGTTGCAGATTGGTTGCGAGGCAAGTGTCAACACCAGGTCGCGCGGCGGCGAGCACCTCGACGAACGCTCGCCCTGGGCCAGCAGGTCAGCAACTCCAGCCTCTTGGCGCTGCCTCAGACGCGTTTTGCCGACCTGGCGAACTGATCGAACAGCTGCTGCATGGCAACGGGTCACCCATTGACATTCCTCCAATGATTCATGAATAGTGTAGGTGTGAATGGATGAACTGGCAAGTGAATCAGACGCGGTGTGTCGACGAAGGGCTGGGCAACTCGTCCTACCTGGTCGAACCTGGGCGGTATGGACGCGCGCTGGCCGTCGGACCCGTCGCTGGAATTTCTACGGGCGCTCGCCTGTGCGGTATGAGCGCGGGCGGCGGTCGATCTGACGGCTGGCGTTCGCGGCCGATACCTCCAGTTGCATGCCGACCTTTCTGTCCGGTGCGGTCCATGCTCGCTGCGGTGGACGGAGCGCGGCTGTCTGGCATCCGCCGCGGTGCGGCCGTGCAGTTCCCGGCACGTAGGCCTGGCGATGGTGTGACGAGATCGACCTGGGTGGCCTGACCGTGCGGCACCCTCCGCGACGCCGGGGCCTAACACGGCGAGCAGCTGTCACTTCGAGCTCCGCGACGGGACGGCGCAGTGGGGGTGTTCACCGGCGGGTCAGTGATCGTCGGCGGCGCTCGCTCGCACCGATCTGGCCGTGCCACTGATCAGACCGAGCAGCTGACCCGGTTGCAGTACCGGTCGCTGCAACGGCTGGCCGCGTTGCCGGACGCAACAGCAGTCCTACCGACTCATGGTGCGGGATCGTTCTGCTCAGCTCCTCAAGGCGGTGAACGAGTCTCCACCATCGGCCAGGAGAAGCGAGCGAACCCGCTGCTGCAGGTGCGAGACGAGGACGAGTTCGTCGGGCGCTTGCTCGCTGGGCTGGGGACCTTCCCGCCCTACTTCCTGCAGTTGCCGGAAGCCAATCGCCGGGGTCCTGCCCTGATCGAGGAAGACCAGCAGGTGCCGGCGCTTCCCGCCGAAAGCTTCACAGCTGCGGTCTCGTCGGGCGCCGTGGTGATCGATGTGCGCCCGGTCCGCGACTTCGCCGCCGGCCACGTCGCCGGTGCGATCTCCATCCCGCTACGGGCACAGTTCGCTTCCTGGCTCGGGTGGTTGCTGCAGGCCACCACGCCCTACCTGGTGATCCGCAACCGCGACCAAGACCTCGGCGACCTGGCCTGGCAGGCGGCAAAGATCGGCTTCCGACTTCCCCTCGGCGAACTCGCCGGTGGAATGCCCGGATGGAACGGCGCGACCGCCACCACGCCCTTGCTGAAACCCGACCAGGTCGGCGACAGCCACGTCCTCGACGTCCGCCAGGACAGCGAGTTCCATGCCGGGCATCTCCCGGGAGCCGAGCACCTCGAACTCGGCGCGTTACGTGACCGCGCAGGGGATGTCGATGCCGGGCCGGTGGTGGTGATGTGCGGGCACGGCGAGCGAGCAATGACCGGCGCCAGCATCCTGCAACGCGCGGGCCACCGCGGCGTACAGGTGCTAGACGGCGGCCCGGACGATTGGTCCGTCGCCACCGGCCGGACCCTGAAATGACTACCGAAGCCAAAGCCCCGCGACTGGGGCTGCGCGCCAACCTTGCCCAGTTCGTGTTACTGGTCGCGGTCAACGCCCTGGTCGGCGGGATGCTCGGCCAGGAACGCATCGTGTTGCCGCTGCTGGCCGACCAGACGTTCGGACTCACCAAGTACACCGGGGCATTGACCTTCATCCTCGCCTTCGGTGCCGTGAAGGCCGCCACCAACTTCTTCGCCGGCACCTGGTCCGACCGCTACGGCCGCAAACCGGTTCTGGTCGCCGGGTGGCTGATCGGGCTACCCGTGCCGCTGTTGCTGATCTGGGCCCCGAACTGGGGTTGGGTGATCGCCGCCAACGTGCTCCTCGGGATCAACCAGGGACTGACCTGGTCGACGACCGTGATCATGAAGATCGACCTCGTCGGCCCAGCCCGGCGGGGCCTGGCGATGGGGCTCAACGAAGCCGCCGGCTACCTCGCCGTCGCGGCCACCGCGATGGCCACCGGCTACCTGGCCGACGCCTACGGTCTGCGACCCGCGCCGTTCCTTCTCGGCGCCGCGTTCGCCGCGCTCGGCCTCGGCCTGTCCACCCTGGCCGTGCGTGAGACCCGCGGCCACGCGCACCACGAAGCGGCACGCGGCACTCCGACCCCGGGTGGCGATCTGACGACCGCGCAGGTCTTCACGCTGACCAGCTTCAAGGAACCAGCGCTGTCCTCGGCGTCGCAGGCCGGGCTGGTGAACAACCTGAACGACGGCATGGCCTGGGGTCTGTTCCCGATCCTGTTCGCCGCCCATCACCTGTCACTGGCCCGGATCGGTCTGCTCGGTGCGCTCTACCCGGCCGTTTGGGGGTTCGGGCAACTTGCGACCGGCGCACTGTCCGACCGGTGGGGGCGCAAAGGGCTGATCACGGCCGGGATGCTGCTGCAGGCGGGCGCGCTGGCCCTCGTCGCAGCAGGCGACACCTTCGGGCAATGGCTCGTCGCGGTCACATTCCTTGGTCTTGGTACGGCGATGGTCTATCCCACGCTGCTGGCCACGATCGGCGACGTCGCGCACCCCGCCTGGCGGGCACGTGCCGTCGGTGTGTACCGGTTGTGGCGCGACGGAGGCTTCGCCGTCGGTGCGCTGCTCGCCGGCATCATCGCCGACCTGTGGGGCATCCCCGCGGCCGTGTGGACCGTGGCCGCCCTGACCGCACTGTCCGGCCTCGTCGTGGCAGCGCGCATGTACGAAACCCACCCGAGGAGAAACCGGTGACTCATCCGGCTCTAGCCGACGGTCCGATCTACCTGGACTACAACGCCACCACCCCCGTCGACCCGCGGGTGACCGAGGCGATGACGCCGTACCTGACCACCTTCTTCGGCAACCCCTCCAGTAGCCACGCGTACGGTGCTGATCCCCAGGCCGCACTGGCCGCCGCCCGCGCGCAAGTCGCCGCCCTGATCGGCGCCCGACCCAGCGAGGTCGTGTTCACCGGCTCAGGGTCCGAAGCGAACCTCCTGGCGCTGCGCGGAGTCGTTCTCGCCTCCGGGCGGCCGCGGCCTCATGTGATCACCCAGGCCACCGAACACCCAGCGATCCTCGAGACCTGCCGAGCACTCCAGCGGCTGCACGGCGTACGGGTAACCGTGCTGCCGGTCGACGCCGACGGCCTGGTCGACCCCGCCGCACTGGTCGACGCTCTGGACGACGACACCGTCCTGGTCTCGATCATGGCCGCGAACAACGAAACCGGCGCGCTGCAGCCGATCGCCGAACTCACCGAACTCGCTCACCGGCACGGTGCCTTGTTTCACAGCGATGCCGCCCAAGCCGCCGGCAAGGTCCCGGTCGCCGTCGATCAACTCGGGGTGGATCTGCTCACTGTCGTCGGCCACAAGATGTACGCACCGAAAAGCACCGCGGCCCTGTACGTGCGTGGCGGCGTTCAACTGGAACCGGTCGTCTACGGCGGCGGCCAAGAACGCGGCCTCCGGGCCGGCACCGAGAACGTCGCCCTCGCCGTGGCCCTCGGCACCGCCGCCGAACTGGCCGTGGACGAACTCGCCGGCGGCCGCGCCGATGAACTGGCACAGCTACGCGACCTCCTGCGCGAGCGCCTCTCCGACGCCCTGCCCGGACGGGTGCACCTCAACGGCCCCGAAAGCGCAAGGTTGCCCAACACCCTCAACGTCAGCATCGATCGGACCCGGGGGCATGAGCTCCTCGCTGCCGCGACCGGCGTCGCCGCCTCCAACGGCTCGGCCTGCCACAGCGGCACCCACACCCCATCGCCCGTACTGAGCGCCATGGGCCTCGACCACGAACGTGCTCTCGCCGCCGTCCGGCTCTCGCTGGGCCGGTGGAGCAGACGCGAGGAAATCGAGACAGCGGCAGCTGCAATCACCAAAGCGGCCACCGCGCTGCAGCGGCCGCACAACGCCCAACCGTGATCGACGAAAACCAGGAGAGGCATGACCGACACCAACGAGCAGGGACTGTCCACCCGAAGCGTGCACGCCGGCGAAACCCGCGATCCGCAAGGAGCCATCCACACCCCGCTCTACACGCATTCCACGTTCGCGTTCGACTCCACCGCCGACCTCCTCGACGTCGTCGAAGGCCGCAAACCGGGCAACCTCTACACCCGCTACGGCCTCAACCCCACCATCCGCTCAGTCGAAGCCAAACTCGCCGACCTCGAAGGCGGCGAACAAGCTCTAGGCTTCTCCTCCGGTATGGCCGCCGAAGCCGCGACATTCCTCGCCCACACCCGCACCGGCGAACACATCGTGTGCATCGGAGACGTCTACGGAGGCACCTTCGAACTCCTCGGGGACAACCTGCCCCAGCTCGGCATCACCACCACGTTCCTGCGCGCCGACGAAGTCGACCGACTGCCCGACGTACTGACCGCCAGCACCCGGATCGTGTTCTTCGAGACACCGTCCAACCCCACCCTGGACCTCTTCGACATCGCCGCGATCACCACCCACGCCCATGCAGCCGGTGCGCTGACCGTTGTCGACAACACCTTCGCCACTCCCGTCAACCAGAACCCGCTCCACCACGGCGCAGACCTCGTCATCCACTCCGCCACCAAGTACCTCGGCGGCCACTCAGACCTGACCGCCGGCGCACTCATCGGACCAGCGGAACTGCTGGCGCCGGTCGCCATGTGGCGCAAGAACCTCGGCCAAATGATCGCGGCCGAAACCGCCTCCCTCCTCGCCCGCTCCGTCCGCTCGCTGCCTGTTCGGGTCCGCGCACAAAACGACACCGCCGCAGCCGTCGCCGCGTTCCTCGCGACCCACCCGCGCGTGAGCCGAGTCAACTACCCAGGACTGGCCACGGGCGACGCCAAACAGATCTACGACACGCAGATGCGCGGCGGCGGTGGAATGCTCAGCGCCGTCCTCGACGCCACGGCCGATGAAACCGCCGCCGTCGTAGACCGGCTCCGGCTGTTCGCCATCGCCCCAAGCCTTGGCGGGGTAGAAAGCCTCATCACTCAACCGATCACCACCACCCACCACGGCCTGGCCCCGGACGAACGCGCCAAACGCGGCATCGCCGACAGCATGATCCGCCTATCCGTCGGCCTCGAAGACGCCGACGACCTCATCCAAGACCTGACCCACGCACTCGCTGACAACTAACCCACTACCGCCTGGTCGTGCACCAGTCCGGTGAACGGCCAGGCTCACGGCCCAGATGGCCACGATCGGCCCGAGTAGGTGCCGGCCGGTCAGGTGCTCGGCTCGAGGCGCGCCTTCAGCCGGGCCATGTTGCGCACCATCTCTTTGCGGGACTGCGGCCGCACAAGCAGCGGTACAAGAATCTTCCCGATGCCGTGTCCCTCGAAGTCCAGATCGATCGTGACCCGCGAGGCGTTCCGGCCGGCCAGTGGCTCGACAGTGACGTGCACCCTCGAACGGATCGGACCGTCGACACCGTGCACCGCCCACGCGCCAGGCGGATCGAGCACGGTGACCTCGGACGTCACCTTCCGCTCACCGCCACCGATCTTGCGGGTGGTGACACATATCGATCCGACGGATGTCGGGCCGCCGTCCATGTACCCGTCGACCAAGTTCTCCTGCCACTCGGCGAACCGAGCCGGGTCGGTGACATAGGCGAACACCTCCTCCGGCGCACCGGCGACCTCCACTTGCGACACGATCGATCCCATTTTCATCCTCACTTCTGTTCGGGTCGGCTGCGGGCGGAAGGGCCATTGCTTGTATGACGAACGGCGGGCCTTCGATATCGACACCGTGCCCCCAACCGCTGCCGCTGGTCTACAAGCGCTGTCATGCCTGGTCGGTCGCCCCAGCCCTCATCGCGGTACGGCCGCATCGACCAGACCCCCTCGACCACCGGCTCCTGACCGCCAGCCACAGCTTGACGAGTTCAGCGAAGAAACCCGTCCCCACTTCAACTCGTATCTAGCTCCGCCGCGCCTGCCGTGCTGGCCGGGCAGCTGTTCGACAGCCCGGGACAGCTCCAACCCGACCGGCCGGAGCAGCTCGGGCGCCACCTTGCCCACTCCGCCAGTGTTGCCCTAGGCAACGCTGTACGCCAGCCCAGTCAGGCCGCAAGTACGTTGCTGGATCGCCTCAACTGAACAGCTGAACGGCATACAGGCCGCCGAGCACCATCGCGAGACCACCCGGCAACAGACGCAGAATCGTTTCGGGCAGGCGGGGCCGGAAGTGGGCGCCGAGGTAGCCGCCGATCAGGCCACCGAGTCCGCACGCCAGACCGAGAGTCCAGATCGGCGCAATGTTCCCGCTGGTGGTGAGCGCCAGCAGCGAGTAGGTGACCGCGCCCACGGCCGAGGTCAGGAACGTCGAGGCGAGAGCGGCTGGTGCGACTTTCGCGATCGGTACGCCGCGGCCGACCAGGAGCGGACCGAGCAGTGATCCGCCACCGATGCCGTAGATGCCACCGACCACTCCGACAGCTAGGGCGAGGAGGGTGACCGAGCGCGGTGACGGCTCGGCACCTGACCGCTCGGGCGAAGGGCGCACAGCGCGGATACAAAGCCAACTGCCCAGCGGCAAGAGCAAGGCGGCGACCAAGAGCCGGAACGCCCCGGGGCCGGGGATGGCGAAGACCCTGATGATCGCGCCGACCACCACGCCTGGCAGTGTTCCGAGGATCAGCCGCCGCGTGAGCGTTCCGCCGAGCTCCCCGCGTCGGCGGTATCGCAGCAGGGCGCCCGGGCCGGCACAACGTTGAACAACAGATTGGTCGGTGTCACCGCCGGGCTGGGTACCCCCAGGACGCTGAGCTGCACCGGCAGCAGGAAGACCGCACCCGACACTCCAACCGGGGCGGTGACGACCGCGATCAGCAGACCCATCGCGAAGCCGAGCAGGCCCGTGGACCAGGTCACTACCCGTTCCCCAGCGTCATCGGGCCAGTATCGAGCTCGCGGCGGCCAAGCCGCGGACCGTCCGCCAATTGGCACAGACCGACGAGAGGACTTGCATCTGGTACGTAGGTACGGATTTACCGTCGAAGCATGAGCACCGAACCTCGAGTAGGGCAGCGGCCAGCTGGGAGCGACCGGCACGCTCGACGGCTCTCGCAGCTGGGAACCTTGACTCTGTAGCTGGGTCCAGGGTTGAGGATGAAGATATGCGAACCAGCGAGCTGGCCGGCCGGGCTGGAGTGAATACGGAGACGTTGCGCTACTACGAGCGCCGCGGGCTGCTCACCGAGCCGCCGAGGACTCCCGGCGGCTACCGCGACTACCCACCAAGCACGGTCGAACTGCTGCGGTTCATCAAACGCGCCCAAGAACTCGGCTTCACTTTGGACGCGGTCGAGGAACTACTCCACCTCGACAACGGCGGCCCGGAGGCCTGCGACGGGGCCCGCGCCCTGGCCGAACACCGACGCGCGGATCTGGCGGTGCGGATCCGCGACCTGCAACGGATGCACGACTCGCTCGCCCGGCTGGTCGCGACCTGTGACCTGCCCCGCGCCGACCGCAGTTGCGCGCTGCTGGAAGCGATCGACCACCGCCCGGAGGCGACCAGATGAAACTCGAAGTGCTGCACGTCCGCGACTGCCCCAACCTGCCGCTGATGCTGCAACGGCTCGCCGAGGTCACCGACCTGCCGGTCACGACCAGGCTGATCGAGTCCGACGACGACGCCGCCCGATTCGGCATGGCCGGCTCGCCGACCCTGCTGATCGACGGCACCGACCCCTTCACCACAGCCGACGACTGCGCATGCGGAGTGTCGTGCCGCCTCTACCGCGACGAGCACGGCCGGATCGTTCCCGCCCTGTCGATCGACCAGCTACGTGCGGCGATCACGGCAGCCGGCCGCATAGACGACTCAGCGCCCAGGGAGGTACTGAGCGCCTGGCGCACCCGCGCGCTCCCGCTGGATCCAGTCGAGAAGGCGGTACACCAGACGATCCTGCGCGCCTTCGCTACCAACGGCGCCCCACCCACGGCCGCAGACCTGGCCCTGGTCGCGGCCGACGGCGCCAAGACCACGGCCGAAGTGCTGACCGCGCTGCACGAGGCCGACGCCATCCGGCTCGCTCCCGACGGCCAGGTCGCAGTCGCCTACCCGTTCTCCGCCACGCCGACCCGGCACCGCGTCCGCATCGTCGACCCCGGCGGCGGCGGGGTCGACGTCTACGCGATGTGCGCGATCGATGCCCTCGGCATGGCACCCATGCTTGGCCGAGACACCCGGATCGAGTCCGTCGACGTAATCACCGGCCAGCCGATCACGGTCACCACCACCGACGGGCGCACCACCTGGCAGCCCGCGGCGGCGGTCGTGTTCATCGGCGCCGATGCCGGCGGCGGCCCGTCAGCTGACTGCTGCTGCGACTACCTCAACTTCTTCGCAGACCACAGCGCAGCACAGGCCTGGACCAGCAGCCACCCCGGCATCCCCGGACAGATCCTCAACCAGCCCGACGCCGAAGAACTCGCAGTCCGCCTTTTCCAGCCGCTCCTCGCGACCTGACACGGCCCCGGCTAGGGCAGGTGACGGTCGATGCGCCGCAGCAGCACCAACACACCGGCGCCGACGGCTGAAACGTCTCCTCCGCAACGGTCATACCGCCATCATCAGTCCAACCACGCCCAGCAACACTGGAACATGGCCGGAGTCCTCGCCGGTGCGACTCCTCGCAAGCACTTCACCATTACACTGATTCGTGTAATAGTGGTGTCATGAGTGATCAAGTGGCGGCGGCCGTGCGGCGGCCGGTGTTGGCTGAGCGTGCGTTGATCGACCCGGTGGATGCGTCGCGGTTGGAGGGTCTGTTCAAGGTGTTGGCCAATGACACTCGTCTGCGCTTGCTGCATGCGCTGGTCCGCGATGGGGAGTTGTCGGTGAGTCAGCTGGCCGAGGCTGTGGAGTTGAAGCCGCAAGCGGTGTCCAACCAGCTGCAGCGTCTGGTCGACAAGGGAATTTTGGCGTCGCGCCGCGACGGTAACCGGATCTGGTACCGCATCGATGACCGGTGCGTGGTGGGCCTGATCGATCTCGCTTGGTGCCTCACCGACTCGACCGCTTGACCCCGCGCGGCACCCGGGGTCACCGCATTTCAACCACACCAGCGACATCGAAGGGTTCCGTCATGCCTGTTTCAGAAATTCACCAAGCCGAGGTCGCCGAACTGATCGCTGCCGGCGACGCCGTCCTGGTCGAGGCGCTACCTGAAGATGTCTACGCGCAGGGTCATCTGCCGGGAGCGGTGAACATCCGGCCCCGGCGTGTTGTCGAGCTGGCCAAGACACTGCTGCCCGACCTGGACCGACGCGTCGTTGTCTACTGCGGCAGCGCCGACTGCGACGCGTCGCTGCGGGTCGCCCAGCGGCTGGCGGAGCTCGGTTACCGCGACGTGCACCGCTACACCGGCGGAAAACAGGACTGGATCGACGCCGGCCTGCCGATCGAGAAGCCCGCCCGGCGATCGCTCGACCAATGCTGCTGACTACTTCCGCACCCGGGCGGCCTCTCATCGCTGAGCCGATGGGCGAGATCGAGGCGGCCGGGGCGGCGGCCTCGTTCAGGGCACTTGGCGACCCGGTACGGCTGCGGCTGCTGTCGGTGATCGCCTCGTGTGAGACCGACCCGCTGTGCGTGTGCGAGCTGGCCAGCGGGTTCACCGTCACCGGCCCCACCATCAGTCACCACCTGAAGGTCCTTCGCCAAGGCGGACTGATCCACAGCGACCGTCACGGCAACCGGATCAACTACCGTGCCGATCTGATCGCGCTGAACCGCCTCGGCGCCCTCCTCACGACCTGCGACGAACAGCACGAGGGTGAGGCATCGTGATCGAGTCCGCGCTGGACCTACTGGGCCGTGTCATCGGCGACGTGTGGACAACCTTCACCAACGTGTGGCCGTTCCTGGCCGCGAGCATCATCGTTGCCTCGGTCCTGGTCGTGTATGTCGGCACCGACCGGCTGGCGACCTGGCTGCGCAAAAGCACCCCAATCGCCGTTGTCGGCGCGGTGGCGCTGGCGACACTGACACCGTTTTGTTCGTGCGGAACCACCGCAGTCGTGCTCGGCGCGATGGCCTCCCACGTTCCATGGGCACCGGTGGTCGCGTTCATGGTGTCCTCGCCGCTGACCAGCCCCGAAGAACTCGTTCTGTCGACCGGCCTGTTCGGGGCGCCGTTCGCGCTGACGTTCTTCGTCGCCGCCATCGCTCTCGGCCTCGTCGCCGGCGTCGTCACCTTCCTCATCGAGCGCACCGGCTGGCTTGCCGGCCAGGCCCGGATGAGCAGCGGGCAGAGCGACACAGCCTGCAACAGCAGGTGCGAAGCCCCGTCGCAGGAAGCCGGCCCGGAGCCGTCATGCTGTGCAGTCGAGGCACCAGCGGGTGAGGCTGGACCGGTGCAGACGCTGGCGACTCCAGTCCGGCGTGCCCCGGCACTTGCCCGGTACAAGATCGACGTGCTGGTACGGGAAATTCTCATCACGGGCCGGCGTCTCGCCTTGTTCTTCTTCGGTTTCGCGACCTTGGGCTACCTCCTGATCGAAGCCATCCCAACCCGGTGGCTCACCGACTACCTGGGCGGAGACTCCGTCCTGGCCGTTCCGCTGGCTGCGCTGATCGGCATCCCGGTCTACCTGAACACCGACGGATCCCTCCCGCTGGTGGCGACCCTGATGGACGGCGGCATGGGCGCCGGCCCAGCGCTGGCGTTCCTGATCACCGGTGCCGGCACCAGCATCGGCGCGATCAGCGGCATGCTCCTCATCGCCCGCCGCCGCGTCGTCGCCCTGGTCGTCGGACTCCTCTACCTCGGCGCCGTCACGCTGGGCTGGCTGGCGCCCCTGTGGCTCTGAACCAGCCGCCCGCGTTAACGAAGCCGGTCAACCGGCGTTGGTACGACGGTAGCGGAGCACCGCGGCCGGAACGGTGACCACCAGCAGCACGGCGATCCAGGCCAGCGCCCGCCACACATGCTCAGCCGTCGGGCCACCAAGCACCAGGGCGCGCAACGCGTCGACCGTGACGGTGATCGGGTTGACGTCGGCGAAGGCCTGCAGCCAGCCCGGCATCGTGGCGACCGGGACGAACGTGGAACTGGTGAACACCAACACGATGACCGGCATCAGCCCAGCCAGCCCCGCCGTCTCCGCGTCGTGAACCAGCAAACCCACCAGCGCGTTGATCCACGAGAAGGCGACACCGATCAGCAGCGCCAGGCCGATCGCGCCCGCCGCGGGCCGCGGCTCCGGCGTGGAAGCGGAACCCGATCGCGTATCCCACACCGGTCATCAGCAGCAGCACGAACAGGTTGCGCACTGCGTCGGCCACCGTCCGCCCGGCCAGCACCGCCGACCGGGTCATCGGCAGCGCACGGAACCGGTCGATCATTCCGGTGGCCAGATCGTCCGCGATCGCGACCCCGGTCTGGGAGGCACCGAACGCGATTGCTAGCACGAAGATCCCCGGCAGCAGGAAGTCGACGTAGTTCTCGACACCGGGCGGGTGGATCGCGCCGCCGAACACGTAGGTGAACAGCAACACGAACAGCACCGGCTGCACGGTGGCGAACGCGATCAACGTCGGCACCCGCATCAGCCGCCGCAGGTTCCGGCCCGTGATCACCGACACGTCGCCCAGAAACCACCGCAGCCCCCGTGCTCTCGCGGCGTCTGTGGCAGTTGCGGGATCAACTGATTGCGGGACAGGCGTCGCCGCGTCGGTCGTCATCACAGGCTCCGGGTCTCGGCAAGATCCGTGGCTGGTCCAGCTGTGGCTGACTGGCCGGTCAAGGCCAGGAAGACATCATCGAGTGACGGCCGGCGCAACGCCACGTCGGTTACCCGCAACTCGGCCGCCGCCAGCCGGGCCACCGCGTCGCCGAGCACACCTGGGCCGTCGGCAACCGGAAGCACCACCGTGCCTTCGCCGCAGTCGACGGCCGGTGGGCCGGAACCGAGGTCCGCGACGGTCGCCGCCAAGGCGGCCGGCTCGACGCCCGGTGCCGCCCGCAGCTCGAGCCGGTCGCCACCCACCTGCGCTTTCAGTTCGTTCGAAGTTCCGGTGGCGATCACCCGGCCGGTGTCAATGACCGCGATGGTGTCAGCGAGGTGGTCGGCCTCCTCCATGTACTGGGTGGTGAGCAGGACCGTCGTGCCCTGTGCGGTCAGTGCGGCGATCGTGTGCCACAACCCGATCCGGCCACGCGGATCCAGGCCGGTTGTCGGCTCGTCCAGGAACAACACCGACGGCCTGGCCACCAGGCTGGCCGCGACATCCAGCCGCCGGCGCATCCCGCCGGAATAGCTACGAAGGACCCGATCCGCCGCCGCGCCAAGGTCGAACGTGTCGAGCAGTTCGTCGGCCCGTCTGCGGGCACTGGCGCGGGTAAGGCCTGACAGCCGGCCGATCATCTGCAGGTTCTCCCGGCCGGTCAGATACGGATCGACCGCCGCGTACTGACCCGCCAACCCGATCCGCCGCCGCACCGCAGCGGCCTGCCTGACCACGTCCAATCCCGCGACCCGCGCGCGACCGGCATCGGGGCGCAGCAGCGTCGCGAGAACCCGGACTGCGGTGGTCTTTCCTGCCCCGTTCGGTCCGAGCAGCCCCAGGATCGACCCGGTCGGCACCTGCAGATCGACACCCGAAAGCGCCTCGACGGCCCCGAACTGTTTCACCAAGCCTTCGGCCACGATCGCCAGCTCGCCCATCACGCCCACCACCCATAGCTAGGATTACTACCTATCCGCTTGTTGTAGGATAACTACTCATGAGGGCGGATGCGCAAGCCTTGAAAGGTCACCTCGATGTCCTCCTGCTCGCCACCTTGAGCGACGGGCCTCAGCACGGCTACGCGATCAAGGAGGCGCTGCGAGACGGCAGCGGCGGCCGGTTCGACCTGCCCACCGGCACCGTCTACCCGGCACTGCACCGGCTCGAACGAGCCGGGCTGATCGCCGGATCCTGGTCCGTGGTCGACGGGCGTCGACGGCGCAGCTACCAGCTGACCGACGACGGCCATAAGAAGCTGGCGGGCGACCGCGCCAACTGGCGCGAGTTCGCCACCGCGGTCACGACACTGCTGGAGCCAGGCCCATGGCCGACCGCGACCTGATCCACAACTACCTGAACGAACTCGCTCAACGCCTCCCGGCCGGGACCGTCGAGGAACTCGCCGACGGCCTCGAAGAGACCTTCCAACACCACCTGCGAAGCGGCCTGTCCCCAGCCGACGCCGCGCACGCGGCTATCGCCGAGTTCGGCCCGCCAGCACAGGTCACAACCGCGTTCGCCCTCCAATCCCCAGGCCGACGCACCGCGATCGCCCTCCTAGCCACCGCCCCTGTGTTCGCGGCTCTGTGGGGAACGACGCTGATCACTACACAGGCCTGGCACTGGCCGGTTCCTCCTGCTGCGGCAGCCGTGTTCGGCACGACTCTGCTCATCGTCGCTGTCACGCTCCTGTCCGTTGCCAGAAGCAAAGACCCAAGGACAGCCCGGCTCGCCGGCCCTGCCAGCGTCGCCTTGATCCTGCTCGACCTCGGCATGCTCGCGATCGCAACCGCTACCCCAGCCGTCACATGGCCCATGGCCCTCGCCATCGCAGCCAGCCTGGCCCGGACCGCGCTGGCCGCGCGCAATCTCCCACGCGTTTTCGCATAGCCGCCTGCCCACCGCATCAGGTGTGCCGCCGTGGGCAGGTTGGCTAGTTCAGTGAAGTCGGCCTCAGCTGTACGGGACGCAATTCATTGATCGCGGTGAGGGTCTCGAAGTGCAGCCGATCGAGGATCATGAAGGTCTTGCAGCACGGCGGGCGGCAATGGAGATGGAGCCGTTCGAGGAGAACGAGGCAAGGATGCACGCGATGTGGAAGCACGAGGGCGAGGCAGGTCCGGCTGAGCCGCCTGCGGGTGGCTGAATCATGCATTCGGACCGATTTCGGACCATCGTCGATGTTCATTTGCTTCTGATCCGTGACGGCCAGATCCTTCTCGCTCAGCGGAAGAACACGGGATACGCCGATGGGCTTTGGCACATGCCGTCCGTTCATTTGGCAAGTCGGTTGTCGGAATAGGATTTGTCGGTTTCGTTGGTCATGTGTCCACTCTGGCGCAAGCCGGGTGGGCGGCACCCGAGCGCTGCTACATGTATGTCGTCGTGCACGTGATCGCCCGCTGACCCAAAGGTCGTCAACCAGCCAGCCAGGGAGAACTTCGTGAACCAGCGGTACCGCAGCATCGTCGACGTCTACGTGCTTATGCGCCGCCCCGACGGGCAGGTCCTGCTGCTGGAGCGCGCCAACACCGGCTATGCCGACCACCAGCTCTGTCCGCCCAGCGGTCACCTTGAAGAATTTGAGTCGGTCGTCGACGGCGCTATCCGGGAGGCCAACGAGGAAGTCGGCGTCATCATCGACCCGAGCGATCTCCAGTTCGTCCACGTTGTCCACCATCGCGCGCCGGGCTGCGAAGGTCGGGTCGGTTTGTTCTTCCTGACCGAGAAGTGGGCAGGTCAGCCCTGGAATCGGGAGCCGCATATGTGTGCCGGTCTGTTCTGGATCGACCCAACGCAACCGCCCTCGACAACCGTGGCCTATACCGCTGCCGCCCTTCAGCAAATCACTCTTGGGCGGCCCTTCTCCCTCGACGGCTGGACACCAGCCCATCTGGACAATGTGTCGTATGGCGCTCACAGACATGCCGTGACTGGCCACGACAGTCATGACCCGCGATAACCCAAGAGGAAGACCAGCGTTCGGCCACCGCTGACCGGCCGGCAGGGCCGGTGCCCTGCGTCCGTTGCTGGACCCGGACGCGGTCGGGCTCGACGACGACGAGGACGGCGCGGAGGGCTGACGGCACTCGACGGCGAGCAGGGCGCCGATCAGTTTTGCGGGCCGCCTCTTTGGTCAGCAGGACTCACGATGACCACCACTGAAACGGGCGCGCGGCCGACCAGTCCGTGCCCACGAGACACACAGCTGAGGCTGGCCTGTCGACGACCCGGCCGCTTTGTCTGGATCGGTCACATCAGGCTCTCGAGCGTGTTCACCCGATCCATGGCTGGTCGGATTGCAGGGCGTGGTCGATGCGTTGCTGGAGGGCGGGGTGGATCGGGTAGTCGCCGAGCTCATCGAGGGGTACCCAGCGGACTTGCTGTGCTTCGTCGGGTGCCGGGGTGATCTGGCCGCCGGTGACGGCGGCGTGCAGGCAGATGTTGATCGGCTGGCGGACTTCGTCGATCTTGTTGCCGTGGTAGTAGACGATCACGTGCCGCGGGTCGGAGAAGACACCGACGAGGCCGGTGATCTCGACGTCGAGTCCTGTTTCTTCGCGGCATTCACGCACGGCTGCCTGCGCGACGGTCTCGCCTTTTTTGACGCCGCCGGTCGGGATGGTCCACAGATTGTTGTCGACTCGCTGCAGGAGCAGTAGCCGTCCGGCGTCGCGTACGACGACGCTGGCCGATGCCTTGCGGCTCGTGGGTTTCGGGGCGTCGGGGTCGTCCCAGTGGTCGACGCGGCGGGTGCGGCCCGGGGTCACGGCTGTGGCACCTGCCGGAACTCGCGAGCCGACCCCCAGACGCGTTCGAAGCTTTCCAGGTAGGTGTTGACGTAGGCGCCGTCGATCCGCCGCAGGTGCGTGGTCGGGGTGAAGGCCGCGAGGATGCCGTAGACGTGGTGGTTGATGATCAGGTCGTCGTCGAAGCGGTAGATGCTGTTGTAGAGCGGGGTGTCGTGGAGTCGGATCTCTACCGATCCGGGGAGCTGCTCGGTGTAGTGCCCGAGCACGGAAATGACCCGGCCGGCGACGCCGCCGTTGATCTTGTACTCGAGGTCTCTGGCCGCGAGCTGGCTGCCTTGTGGGTCACCCAGCAGTAGACGCACCCTGACCCCGGCCTCGGCTTTGGCAGCGAGGGTCGGCAGCCAGTCGCTGTGTTCTTCGGCCAGGAACAGGCCGGCGAACGCCAGTACGTCGACGTTGCGCTGCGATGCGCGCAGAAGCTCGGTCCACAGATGCCTCGGCACGTCGTTGCGGCGGGGGTAGGTCGCGACCAGTTCGGCCCCGGCCAGTGATGCTCCGTTGACCGCTTCGGGCCACAGATAGCCCTCGTCCTCACCGAGGACCGCCGCGACCCGGTAGCGAGTACGTGGGTAGGGGATCGAGTCGCCGGCGATCCAGCGTTCGACGCTCTTGGTCGATACCTCGGCCGCGGCCGCGAGGCTGCTCAGGTCGTGACCGCTGCGATGCATGGCCCGGCGGAACCGTTCGTTCACCATCACCCCAGTGTGGCCATCTCCAGACAACTTGTCGACGCGACGAAGACCAGAGATGTCGATAGATGTCGCGCCGTGGTGATGCGCTGTCCGTAGCTACTCAGGGACGCTGGGTGTTACCAGCAGTAGGACGCTGTTCTTCTTCGGGCAGGAAATCGTCAACGGGGAGTTGGCATGATGAACGTGGGATTCGAGGTGCTGTACGGCATCGCCGGTGCACTTTGGCTGTACCTCGGCGCGACCCAGAAGGCCGACCGGTGAACGCTACCGCCACGGTGGAATCGGCCGAATTGTGCCGCGTCCAGGTGAAACTGGGCAGCCACGAGGCTGCTGCGCGGCGACGGTACGCCGAGTGGTTCAAGACGCTCAACGACCGTTTCCGGCGCTGGACAGACGAGGACCGCTGACGTGACCGGCAGCCAGCTCGCAGCGGTGGGGTATCTGCGGCAGTACCGGTCCATGACCCGCTACCAGCTGTCCGCGGCGCAGGAACAGCTCGCGGCATACGCCGGACAGGAAGGGTTCCTGCTGCGCAAGGTGTTCGTGGAGCAATTGGACTCCGACCCGGCCGCCTTCGACGCGCTGATCAAGTCGGTGAAGCGGCGCAAGATCACCGTCGTGATCGTGCCGACTACAGCCCACCTGAGTGCCGTCGGCGACGGTGAGACGAAGTTGCAGCGCCTGCAGCGCGAGACCGGTGCTCGGGCCCTGGCCGCGACCGGACCGCCTCCCTGATCCGGCGGGCCTGCGCCGCTTGTCCTGTCCGGATGGAACTCCTCACCGCCCGGACGGCTTTTCTGGTGGATTCGTCACCCGCCCGGCGCAGGGCCCCGCCCCGTACTGGAGTCCTCAGCTCAGCTGCGCCGCAGGCGCGGCGAAGCGCTTCCCCGGGGAGCTGAGGACTCCACTCCCTGCCCGGTGGGCGGGCGTAACGATCCCTGCATCTGCGCCCGCCCACCGCTCCACATCCACCCCACCTCCCGTCTGCAGGCGGGGCCGACATCCCGGCTCGACACCCAACAGACGGCCGCACACGACGTCACCACAGGCCAGACTGACAGTGAGCATCAACTCACCAGCCGTAGCCGAAGGAGAACTTGATGAGTGATCCGAATCGCCAGGTCCAGCCATGGGGTATCGGCCGGATGGGCCTGTACCAGGCTGCTGACCCGCTGCCGTATGTGCGGGTCGAGCTGGACCCGGTGACCCAGACGGCCACGCGGTACGCCGTCGATGGCACCGTGATCGAGATGAAGCACGGCACCAGCAGGCCGGTGAGACAGCCCACCCAGACTCCCGGCCCTGATGGTGGCGACCCGAGGAAGCCGCCGGACCCGGACACCGACCAGATCACCGCCTACGAGCCCGACTGAGCATGCCCGGCGTTTCCCTTGCGGCGCGGCCGGTGCTGGTCGTCACGCATCTGGATGACGTGACCGCCGACCTGGTCGTTGCCCAGTTGCACGATCGAGCTGTACCGGTTGTCCGGCTCGACCCGGCCGACTGCCCCGACGAGATGGGCATGGATGCCTACCTGGATGGCTCCGGCCTGACGGGAACTGTCACAACGTCGAGCCGGGAACTGCGCCTGGACCAGGTGCGGGCGGTGTACTGGCGGCGCCCATCACCGTGGCGGGCCGCGGCAGGCCTCGAGGGCGAGTCGGCGGAGTGGGCCTTGGAGCAGACCCGGTGGGGACTGGGCGGGGTCCTGGCGTCGCTGCCCGGCGCGCTGTACGTGAACCATCCCTGGCGGATCCGCGACGCCGAAGCCAAGGTCGCCCAGCTCGCGACCGCCGGGGCATGCGGGTTCAACGTGCCGGCCACCGTGATCACCACCGATCCGGCCGTGGCGGCCAAGTTCATCGCCCGCCACGGCCCGATCGTCTACAAGCCACTGTGGAACACACCCTGGACCGGACCGGACGGCCGGGCCCGCACAGTGTGGGTCCGGCACGTCGAACCAGGCGAGCTGGACGACACCATCGGCACCTGCCCTCACCTGCTTCAGGCAGCCGTCGACAAGGTCGCCGACCTCCGCATCACCGCCGTCGGCCGGCAGCTGATCGCGGTCCGGATCGACGGCGCGGCAGGGCTGGACTGGCGCGAAAACTACGACCAGTTGCGCTACACCCAGATCGACACCCCACCCCAGATCGCCGCCGCGATCAGCGCATACCTCGAGCGTTTCGGGCTGACCTACGCTGCGTTCGACCTCGGCCTGGACCGGCACGGGGCAGTCTGGTGGTACGAGGCGAACGCCAACGGGCAATGGGCGTTCTACGACGACCCGATCAACGACCAGATCGCACAAGCTCTGGCCGCCGTACTGGAGAAGGGGACAATCAGCCGGTGAGCACCACCCCGCACCTCGACGCGACAGGCAGCCAGTTGCGCCGCGAGCTCGCCGACGACCTGGAAGCCCGCGGCGCACTACACAGCCCAGCCTGGCGGGCCGCGGTCGAGACCGTGCCGCGGGAAGCGTTCCTCGGCGAACGGGTCTACCAGCGCATCGACGGACCCGGCCCGACCCAGTGGCGGCCCCGCACCCCAGACACCATGCGCCCGGACCAGTGGCTGACGCTGGCCTACCGCGACGAAACCCTCGTCACCCAGCTCGACCACACCGACACCCCGAACGCCCCCGCCACCGGCATAGACGGCGTACCGGTTCCCGGGGAACCGACCTCGTCGTCCACGCTCCCGAGTGTTGTCGTGCGGATGCTGGAGGACCTGCAGATCGACGACGGCGCCCGGGTGCTGGAGATCGGCACCGGCACCGGCTACTCCACCGCGCTGATGTGCGAGCGGCTCGGCTCGGGGAACGTCACCTCGATCGAGGTCGATCCCGGCATCGCAGGCCGTGCCCGCCAATCCCTGGCCACCGCCGGGTACACCCCGACGTTGATCTGCGGCGACGGCCTGGCCGGCGACCCCACCGGCGCCCTGTACGACGCGGTGATCGCGACATGTTCTGTCCGGTCGTTCCCGGCCCCGTGGATGGACCAGGTCCGGATCGGCGGGACCGTGCTGGCCACCTTGTCAGGATGGCTGCTCGGATCCGCGCTGGCCCGGATCCACATCACCGGACCCAACACCGGCCAAGGCCGTATCCTGCCCGGCTTCACCCAGTTCATGCCCGCCCGGCCACACGCCGCCCCACCGCTGCACCACCTGCCCAGCCCCGACGGGTACACCGAACGCGATACGCCATTGGGGCCCGACCGGCTGACCGATCCGACCGGGCGATTCCTCGCACAACTTGCCGCACCTGCCGCGCAGTACCTGCCGCCCTACACTGATGCCGAGATCGCGATGCACCTGCTATACGACCGAGCCGCCAATGCATGGGCCCGGCTCTACCAAACCCCCACCGGTACATGGAAAGTACGCCAGGCTGGCCCCGTCAACCTGTGGGACGACATCGAATCCAGTTGGACCGCCTGGATCCAAGCAGGCCGTCCCGCCCATCACGAACTGACCATCGACATCACCCCTGCCAGCCAGACAGTCACCCTGCCCACACCACACGGCCAACGGACCTGGCGACTGCCCTGACAGGGTCCCCTCATGCCTGAGAGGCGCGATGAAGGGCGCGTTGCAGCGGGTCGAGGACGGTCAGCCGGATCGCCCTTCACGCCGGCCTTTCGCGGGCCGATCACATCGCTGAGGAGCACATCATCGGAGCCCTCGAAGCTGTCCGGCTGTTCAGCGAGCGCGAGGACCTGCACCGCTTCTACCCATCGGTGCAGAACTACCGGGACAACGCCTCCAAGCAGTGGGTGACCCACCTGCACCCGTTGCAGGTGGTCCTGTTCCACCGGGGCCAAGTGGGCCACCCAGCCACGGAAGTTGATGCCATCGTGGAAGCCGCCGATGGTACTGCCGCCGCGGATGCTGGCTGTCGCCCAGAAGTGGCTGGCGGCCCGCAAACTGACCGACGCCCCGTCGACAGTGGACAAGCTGGAACTCGCGGTGCGCGTGTTCGGCAACTGGCTCGGCGAGAACCACCCCGAGATCACCACCTTCGCCGACGTCACACGGGATCACTGCCTCGGCTGGATCGCCCACATCGCCGAAGCGCCGACCGAGAGGACCGGCAAACCGCTCGGCGTGATGTCGCGGATCCAGCGGATCTCCGGCCTCTCCCAGTTCTTCCGGGACACCGCGATCTGGCAGTACGCCGATATGCCCGGCTACACCCTCATCGGCGCGGGCGACGCACCCAAGTTCCCCCAGAAGGTGCCCCGGTTCATCCCCGACCACGAGCTCGACAAGTTGATGCCGGCTATCGAGGCCATCGCCTGCCCGTTTCAACGTGCCGCACTGCTGGTGGCTCGCTGGTCCGGGGCCCGCCGCTCCGAGATCCAGCGCCTCCCCATCGACTGCCTGGACCGCTACCCCGACGGGACTTCACGGCTGCGATTGTCCGGTCGCAAGACCTACAAAGAGCGGGTCGTCCCACTGCACGAGGACGCCGCACAGGCCCTGCAGAAGGTCATTGACTTGCGCAAGAACGCTCCCGAGAGACCCTTTACCGACGAGCGCACCGGTGAGGAGATCCGCTACCTGTTCATGAGCCACGGCAAGCTGCTGTCGACCTACTACCTGTTCGAGACCTCGATCCAGGACGCGTGCAAGGCCGTCGGTCTGGTCCGCCCGGGCGGCCGAGACGGCACTGGCCGCGGCACCGTCTCGGCCCACCGATTCCGCCACACCGTCGGCACCCAGCTCGCCGAACGCGGCGCGAAGCTGCACACCATCATGAAGGTGCTCGGGCACACTTCCGTGAGCATGGCACTCGTCTACGCGCAGGTCAGCGACCAGGAAGTACTGCGCGACTACCGCGCCGTCCTCGGGCCCGGAGCAACGATCGCCGGCCCGGCCGCCGACGAACTACGCAACGGCGCGCTGCCGGACGCATCGGTCGATTGGCTCAAGATGAACTTCTTCAAGACCGAACTCGAACTCGGCCGATGCCTGCGACTGCCCGCCGAGGGGCCGTGCGAGTGCGACCTCTACCTGACCTGTGCCAAGTTCGTCACCACACCTGAGTACGCGCCACGGCTACGGGCACGTCGTCAGGTCGAGCAGACGCTCGCCCTGGACGCTGCCGATCGCGGCTGGGACCGCGAGGTCGAACGACACCGCTGCACCAGCCAGCGCATCGAAAAGCTGCTGGCCGACCTCAACGAGCCCTTCGACGACCCGAACGACACACCGGAGGATGATCAACTTGAACTGTCCACATAAATTCCGACATGGTCTTCGGCATCTTCAAGATGCTCGGCTACCGCTTCTCCCCGCGCTTCAAGGACCTCGAAGACCAGCGGTTCTGGAAGGCCCAGATGCCCGGCGCCGAGGCGCAGGGCGGGTACGGGCCGCTGGAGGCGCTGGCCCGCAACAGGGTCAACGTGAAGAAGGTCCTCACGGCCTGGCCGGACATGCTGCACCTGGCCGGCTCCCTGGTCACCAACCAGGCGCGCGCCTACGACCTGCTGCGGATGTTCGGCCGCGAGGGCCGCCCCACCCCGCTGGGTCAGGCGTTCGCCGAGTACGGGCGGATCGCCAAAACGCTGCACCTGCTCGCCGTCGTCGACCCGGTCGACGACACCTACCGGCGCCAGCTGCACAAGCAGCTCACCGTTCAGGAGTCGCGCCACAAGCTCGCCCGCGACATCTGCCATGGCAAGAAGGGCACCATCCACCAGGCGTATCGGGACGGGATGGAAGACCAGCTCGGCTCGGCCTGGTCCTGAACGCCGTGGTGCTCTGGACGACCCGGTACATCGACGCCGCCGTCGCCCAGCTCCGCGCGGAGGGCCACGAGATCCGCGACGAGGACGTGGCCCGGCTTTCCCCGCTCAAGCACAAAAACCTCAACGTCCTGGGCCGCTACAGCTTCACCGCCACCCAGCCGGCGGGCGGCACCCTGCGCCCGCTGCGGGACCCGGACGCGGCCGAGCTCGACGACGAGGACGGCGCGGAGGATTGACGGCGTCAGGAGGCCACCAGGGCGCCGATCAGCTTGTGGGCCGCCGCCTTGATCAGCCGTTTCGCGGCCGTCGTCGTCCCAGTCGACGCCGGGGTGCCGGGCCAGTTCGGCACGGCTGGTCGACAGACCAGCCGCCCGCGGCGGCGGCCTCCTCGACGGTGACGGGGCGCCCGGCGGCAAGCCGAGGTGCAGGATCAGGTCGGGCAGTCCGAACTGGGGCTCGTACGAGCGTCACGAGTCGTTGGGCTGGTTAGGTGCCGACCTCGCGGTGGACGCCGCCGGCGGCGGTGTTGACGCCTTCGGCGAGGGTGGGGTGGATGTGGATGGCGTCGGCGATGTCGGTGTAGCGGGCGCCGGTGTGCATGGCGATGACGGCTTCGTGGACGAGTTCGGCGGCGTGGGGTCCGGCGATGTGGCAGCCGAGGATCTTGTCGGTGGCGGCGTCGACGACGAACTTGACCAGGCCGCGGGTGTTGCCGATGGCGCGGGCGCGGACGACGCCGGTGAAGTCTTGCCGGCCGATGATCACGTTGTGGCCGGCGGCGCGGGCCTGGGGTTCGGTGAGGCCGACGGCGCCGACTTCGGGGTCGAGGAACACGCCGTGCGGGACGACCCGGCCGGTGGTGCTGCGGGCCTGGCCGCGGTACACGGTGCGGTAGGCGACGTCGGCGTCGTGGCGGGCGGTGTGGGTGAACATCGGGCCGCCGCGAATGTCGCCGATCGCCCACACGTCCTCGGCTCCGGTGTGGAGGGTGTCGTCGACGGTGAGGAAGCCGTGTTGGCCGGGTTCGAGGCCGAGGTGTTCCAGGCCGAGGTTGTCGGTGTTGGGGGTGCGGCCGGTGGCGATCAGCAGGTGGCTGCCGGTGAGTTTCGTGCCGTCGTCGCAGTGGACGCGGACGTCGCCGGCCGTGCCTTCGACCGCGACGCAGGCGGTGCCGGTCAGGACATCGATCCCGTCGCCGGCGAAGCCGTCCGCGACGGCCGCGGAGATGTCGGGGTCCTCGGCGGGCAGCAGCCGCTGCGCGCGCTGCACAACGGTGACGCGGGACCCGAAGCGGCGGAACATCTGGGCGAACTCGCAGCCGATGTACCCGCCGCCGATGACGATGAGGTGGTCGGGCAGGTCGCGCTGGTCCAGCAGTGTGCGCGAGGTCAGGTAGGGGACGGTGTCGAGGCCGTCGATCGCGGGGATGGCGGTCCGTAGCCCGGTGGCGAGGAAGATCCGGTCGGCCTCGAGGTCGGTGCCGTCGATCCGGAGCCGATGGGATCCGGTGAAGCGACCTTCCGCTGGGTAGAGGTCGACAGTCGCAGCGCGGTCGACCGTTCGGTAGGAGCCTGTGCGGATCGTGTTGACGATCTTGTCCTTGCGGTCGACGACCGCGGCCAGGTCGACCTCGGGGTCACCGACCCGGACACCGAACTCGCCGGCCTGGCGGATCCGGCTGGCGAGTTCTGCGGACGCGATCATAGTCTTGGTGGGGATGCAGCCCCGGTTCAGGCAGGTGCCGCCGAGTTTCTCTTTCTCGACGAACGCGACCCGGCCGTGCCGTCCGGCGCGTAGCGCGAGCGGCAGCCCGGACATGCCGCCACCGAGTACCAACGTGTCGTATCGCTCCACCATTGTTCGTTCGACCTTCCTGGATGTGCTGGGTTCCTGGTTGTGGCGGGCGGCTGTCAGGCGGCGGGGAGGTGTTGCGCGAGCAGCCGGTGCGGATGGGGAGGTGCGGGTGTGTTGGTCCAGGCCTGCGCGGCGGCCAGGTTCGGGCGGTCCGGGACGTGCAGGGGTTCGAGCTTCATCGGGTCGTCTCCGGGTGGTCGGTCGCTGTGAGCAGGGTGTGGCTGCGGTCGGTGTGGGGCAGGCGGTCGGTTGCGGCCAGGTCGGTGAGCCAGTCGTGTATGAGTTGCAGGTCGCGGATCCGGTGTTCCAGGTCGGCGCGGCGGTGTTCGGCCAGCGCGCGGGCCTGGTCGCTGTTGTCCGGGCCACCGCTGTTGAGGTGCAGCAGCTCTTCCACCTCGGCCAGGGTGAAGCCGAGCTCCCGGGCGCGTTTGATGAACCGCAACAGCTCCACCGCGCCGGCCGGGTAGTCGCGGTAACCGCCCGGTGTCCGCGGCGGTCTGGTCAACAGCCCGCGGCGCTCGTAGTAGCGCAATGTCTCGGTGTTCACCCCGGTCTTGCCGGCCAGCTCGCTGGTTCGCATGCCCTCATCGTCAACCCTGGCCCTGGCTCCAGAGTCAAGTCCAGGCTCGGATCGACCCTGCTCCACCATCAACTGGCTCCTCATCGTGCTCTTCGGTTTCCCGAATCCACCTGCTGCCGCCAGTGCGTGCCGCGTCCGCCGCCGGGCGTGGGCTGTCGGGGCCGTTCAGGTGATGCCGGACAGCGTCGGGCGGTGCGCTGGTAGAGGAGCCACGCGGTGGTGAACAGCACCGCCGTCGCGGTGAAGAACGGCCACACCGCTGGGCCGTCGACGGCGGCTCCGTCGGTGGCGGCGGTCAGTGCCGGGGCGGCGCAGCACATGCCGATCATGGTCAGCCCGGTGCCGAGCAGGGCCGGCCAGGCCGCCGAGCCCGGCGAGGACGGCCGCCAGCAGCCGGCCGAGGATGCGCCGGGCGCGGGGCATCGGGGCGGGTGTCATGGGGCTGGCTGGGTGGTCGGGCGGCGGGTGAGCAGCGCGGGCAGCAGGCCGCGGTGGCGGGCCATACAGCCGATGTCGGCCGCGAGGGCTAGGCCCATCGCGAGGTGGGCGAGCAGGGTGATCAGGTAGTAGCCGTTGAAGATGGTGCCGTACTTGTCCAGGCCGAAGGGGCCGAACTGCGGTTCCATCGGGGGCAGGGTCATCATGGCGGTCTCGACGAACAGCACCGCGTACAGCACCGGCCCCCACCAGCGGGTGCGGCCGAAGAGGATGGAGTAGACCAGGGCGAAGGAGATGCCGTTGAACAGGTGGTAGACCGCGCCGAGGGTGTAGCTGGCCGGGGTGGGACCGGCCATGGGCTGGGCGCCGGTGATCAGGTTGCCGAACATGGTGATGGAGTCCGGCAGGTAGCCCAGGTGCACGCCGGCGCCCCGGACCAGGTCCAGGGCGAGGGTGAGGGTGATGCCGCCGGTGACGCCGACTGCGATGCGGTTCTGCAACCGTTCCAGGCCGGCGGCGCGGGCATACAGGTAGACGGCGGCCACGATGGCCATGCCGGGCAGACCGAGGGCCCAGAACAGCACCTGCAGGGAGAACGAACTGTTGGCGGTGGCGGCCACGACCAGCAGCGGGGAGATCCCGCCCGTGGCCAGGACCAGCAGGGTCAGCGTGGTCTCGGTCCCGGTCGCGATTGGAGCGGACGGCTGGACCGTGACGGTTGCAGAGGCAGTTGGCATGGCAGATCCTCCGGACATGTAGGGGAGTCGGGTGCCGCGCGAGCAGGGTTGCGCGGCTGGGTGCCGCCCGCGGGAGGGGTTCCGCGGGCGGCGGCTCAGCAGCAGTGACTGCCAGGGCGGTCCTGGTCGAGCGCGGCGGGGACCGGCTGGGGCGCTGTCTCGGGGGCGCGGCAGTCCGGATCGCGCCCCGGGGTGTCGCCGTCGCCGGCCGCGGCGGCACGTCTGCCGCTGTTGCGGAGGTGGTAGTGGAGGGCCAGTGTGGCGACGAGGAGGACGGCGGCGGCCGCGAGCCAGGCGATGAGGGTGGTGTGGGCCTGGACCCAGGTGGAGATGGTGGCGGAGAAGCGGGCCAGGCCGCCCGAGCGGCTGGCAGTGGTGGCGCCGTTGGTGGCGGCGGGGTACCAGTACCAGGCCAGGTAGATGCCGGTGGCGACCAGGATGGTGGCGGTGACGCGGGGGCCGTAGCGGGCCAGGGCCGTGATGCGCCGGGTCAGGGCGGTCCCGGCCGCCGCGGTGGTGACCGCGACGAGCAGCAGGACGGCGGCGGATCCGGCGGCGTACGCGGCGAACACGGCGAGCAGCCCGGCGTAGCTGGCGGTGGCCTGGGCCTGGGCGATGACGGCGAGCAGGACACCGAAGGTGCACGACAGGGACGCGGCCGCGTAGCCGATGCCGAAGACCAGCATGCGGCGGGCGGTCGGTGGACCTTCGGCTGCCCGGCTGGGGACACCGGGCAGCCGAAGGGTCAGGGTGCGGCCGGCGAGCATCGCCAGGCCGAGCAGCAGCAGCACGATCCCGGTGGCCAGCCCGAGCCACGGGGCGGCGGAGATGAGGGTGCGGGCGCCGGCGCTGACGACCAGCCCGGCGGCCGCGAGGGTGCCGGCGAAGCCGATCGTCAGCGCGGCACCGGAGCGCAGGGCGCGGCCGAGGCGGACCGGCAGGGGCGAGGTGTCGGTGTCGCCGAGCGCGTAGCTGATCCAGGCCGGCAGCAGCGCGAACCCGCAGGGGTTGACCGGGGCGATCATCCCGGCGGCGAAGGCGAGGGCGAGCAGGCCGGTCACCGGGCGCCCGCCGTCTCCAGGGCCGTCCGGATCTTGTCCGGGCCGGGGTCGGTGGCCCGGTAGGTGACCTGGCCGGCCGGGTCGACGACGATCAGCGTGGACAGCGCCGCGACCTTGTACCGCTGGGACAGCACGGCCCCGGTGTCGATGGCCGCGGGCAGATCGGGAGCCTTGATGTAGTCCAGGAACCCCCGGATGGTCTCGGGCGATTCACTCGGGTCCATGTCCACCACGAGGACATTGGCCTTACCGCTCAGTCCCCGGCCGGCCTCGGCCAGCGACTTGGCCCCGCCCACACATGCGCCGCAGCCGACGGAGAAGAAGAACAGCGCGGTCGGCTTGTCGCCCGGCACCTTCATCTTCTCGCCGCCGATCGTGGTCACCTCGGTGCTCTGCTGCGCCCCGGAGCCGGCGGCCGCCCCGGCGGGGCTGCTCTGCGAGGTCGCGGGGTCCTGGGTGCCGCAGGCGGCGGCGCCCGCCACGACCAGGGCGGTCACGGCGAGGGCGAGAACAGCGCGGCGGCGGGACAGGAGTGTCGTCATCGGAAGCGGGGGCCTTCCTGGTCGGTCGAGTTGTGCCGGCGTTCCCGGCCGGTGCGGTTCTTGTCCGCCTCGGTGGGCGGACAGCACTCGTCGCGTCCTGCGCGGCGGCGCCGGACGACGGCGGTGACGGCGGCCACCACGAGGAAACCCGCGGCGGCGATCACCCACGGGTTGCCCAGGAGGCCGCCGACCCCGGCGAGCGCGCCCGCGGCGATCAGGACGGGCCCGGCGCAGCAGACGATCATCAGCACGGCGGCGCCGATCCCGGCAGCCGCCGAGCCGGAGGACTCCTGGTCACCGCGCGGCGGCCTGTGAGTGGTCATGACGGAACGCTCCTTCTCGTGGGTCAGATGCCGGGGATGCGGGTGCAGCAGGTCAGCGCGCTGGCGTTGTCCGCGGCCAGCGACCGGGCCAGCACCACCAGGTCCACCACCCGCGGGTCTCCGACGGAGTAGCGCAGCTTGCGGCCGTCGCGCCGGGCGGTGACGTAGCCGCAGTCCACAAGACAGGACAAGTGAACCGACACGCGCGGCTGGGAGATTCCCGCGTGCTCGACACACTCGGCCGACGTGCGGTCGCCACGCAGGATGAACTCCAGCAGCTTCAGCCGGGTCGGGTCGGACAGGGCACGGAAGAACTTCGCCACCGTGTCCAGATGGGTGCACGGCACCTCATCCGCGGTCGGCGCGGTCGGGGCAGGGGCGGTCAGGGACTGGGACATACGGGTGGCCTCCTCCATACAACTGAAACAACAATTCGCCTAGCCGCATAGTATGGTGGCGGTGAGCAATTCGGCAACCCGCATAGCAACGAGCCCGGAGTCCCGGGCTGCGAACGAGGAGGCAGCATCGTGACCATGACGGATTCCGGCTTCGACCTGGCGGTCATCGGCTCCGGCTCGGCGGCGTTCGCCGCCGCCATCGCCGCCACCAACCAGGGCGGCCGGGTGCTGATGGTCGAGCGCGGCACGACCGGCGGCACCTGTGTGAACGTCGGCTGTGTGCCGTCCAAGGCGCTGCTCGCGGCCGCCGAGGCCCGCCACGGCGCCCACGCGGCCGGGCGCTTCCCCGGCCTGATCCCGGCCGAGGTGCCGGTCGGGTTCGCGGCGCTGATCGGCGGCAAGGATGCCCTGGTCGAGCAGCTGCGCACGGAGAAGTACACCGACCTCGCCGGCGATTACGGCTGGGAGATCCTGCACGGCACCGCCGGCTTCGCCGGGACCACCGAGGCACCGGTCCTGGAGGTGGCACTGAACGAGGGCGGCACCCGCCGGATCGAGGCGGCCCACTACCTGATCGCGACCGGCTCAGCCCCCTGGGCTCCGCCGGTACCGGGCCTGGAGGAGGCCGGCTACCTGACGTCCACCACCGCGATGGAGCTCGACGCTCTGCCGGGGTCGATGGTGGTGGTCGGCGGGAATGCGGTCGGCCTGGAGCAGGCCCAGATCTTCGCCCGGCTCGGCACCCAGGTCACCGTCGTCGAGGCGCTGGACCGGCTCGCCCCGTTCGAGGAACCCGAAGTCTCTCAGGTGATCGAGGAGGTCTTCGCCGACGAGGGCATCACCGTGCATACGGGCGTCACGCTCGCCGCCGTCCAGCGTGACGCGCACGGCTACACCCTGACCGCCGGCGAAGGCAGTGCAGCCGTCGAGCTACGGGCCGAGCAGCTGCTGATCGCGACCGGCCGCCGCCCGGTCACCGCCGGGCTGAACCTCGACGCGGTGGGCGTGAAGACCGGTTCGCGTGGCGAAGTGGTCGTCGACGAGTTCCAGCGCACCACCAACGATCGGATCTGGGCCGCGGGCGACGTCGCCGGAGGACCCCAGTTCGTGTACGTCGCGGCCGCCCAGGGCACCCTGGCCGCCGACAACGCCCTCGGTGCCGCCGAGCGGACCCTGGACTACGCCACCGTGCCCCGGGTCACCTTCACCAGCCCGGCCATCGCCGCCGTCGGCATGACCGACGCCCAGGTCGTCGACGCCGGAATCCGCTGCGACTGCCGCACCCTGCCACTGCAGTATGTGCCCCGGGCACTGGCCAACCGCGACACCCGCGGCCTGGTCAAGATCGTCGCCGAGGCCGGCACCGGCCGCCTGCTCGGCGTCCACGTCATCGCCGACGGCGCGGGCGACATCATCACCGCCGCCACCTACGCCCTCAAGGCCCAGATGACCGTCGACCAGCTCGCCCACACCTGGGCCCCCTACCTCACCATGGCCGAAGCCCTCAAGCTCGCCGCCCAGACCTACACCGCCGACGTCGCCAAGCTCTCCTGCTGCGCCGGCTGACCAAGAGATCGCCATGACCACGGGCCAAAGCTCGCCGCCGGCCCGGCCGATGACGGTCGGGGAGCTGTCCCGCCGCACCGCCGTACCCGTCAAAACGCTGCGCGAATACACCGACCTCGGGCTGATCTACACCATCGGCCGCAGCCCCGCCAACTACCGCCTCTTCGACGCTGACGCCCTGTGTGGTGCGTGCACTTCATCGGCCAGATGCGTGGCCTCGGCATGACGATCGCCGAGATCCGCGAACTGACCACCGGATGGCCCGACCGCACCGACCGGTCCAGCGGGACTCGCCTGGCCGAACTGCTGCGCCGCTCCCGCCGGCGCCTCGAGCAGCGCATCGCCGCCCAGCAGCAGATCCTGCGCCGCATCGACGCATTCGAAGCCGAACACCGCACCGACCTGGCCAGGGGCGACGTCTGCTGGGCCGGTGATCCGCGCTGCGCGGCGGGGCTTGACCCTCACCCCGGGGTGAGCTCCTAACGTCGCAGCTGAAGCGAAATCGGCAGGTCGCGAACCGGGCCTGCCGACCACGAGGAACCGCGATGGAGGTAGCGATCGTGACCAGCACCGCTGACAGCGGCAGCGCTGTCAACGCCATCAAAAGCCTCGCCGACCAGCTCGGCGTCGTTCTCATGAGCGAGGCGCAGGCCACGCTCCCACCCCCGCTGCGGGAGCTGCACCGGGCCATCCTGGCCGCATTCGTCGACAGCGGCGCGGCGCCCACAGTTGCCTGGGTCACCGACCGGGCCAGCCTCCTCGGCATCGACCCCGGCCAGGCCCTGCACGACCTCGACCACGCCGACCTGGTCCACACCGCAGAGGCTGTCGTCACCGTGGCCTACCCGTTCTCCGGCACCCCGACGCGGCACCGCGTCCAGCTCGAGGACGGCCCCGCAGTCTGGGCGATGTGCGCCGCTGACGCCCTCGGCATCCCCGCAATGACGGGCCGCAACGCAACAATCACCAGCACCGACCCGCACAGCGGCGAGGCGATCGGCGTCGAATTCCACGACGGCACCTGGACCTGGGAACCCGCCACCACGGTCGTGCTCGTCGCCGGCGCCGCCGGATGCGGCACGGCCGCCGAGGCCGCCTGCCGGTACGTCGACTTCTTCGCCCGCGCCGAACACGCCCAGGCACACCTGCAAGCCGACCCGACGCTCACCGGCCAGATCTACGACCAGGCCAGCGCGATCGAACTAGGCCGGACCATCTTCGGGCCCCTCCTCGGCCGATGACACGACTGGGCGGTAGCAGTGAAACCCACTCCCCAGAACGTGTCACTGCACCAATCGACTCTTGACCTGGCAACGGAGTCAAACCCGCCGCCGTGCTGAACTCGTCAGGTCGACTGGGAGGTGCTGGTGTGGGGCTCCTGCGGTCTGGGTTGATCGAGCAGCATGGGGTGGGCGAGGACCCTATGTGGTAGGTGCCGGGTTCCTGCTGGCCTCGGGTGCGCCGGCAATGTCCACATCAGCCTGGCCGCCGACGAGGCGCGCGCCGGGCTCGCGCCCGGCGCTCCTCGGCGATGGTCACCGCGCTCATCGATCGTGTCGCTGTGTCGCCGCCAGCAGCAGAGCCCGATGGCGACCGTGTACAAGATGGCGAACCCCGTACTCATCGGCATCAACTCCCCGGCACCGTCGTCAGGCGGGCGGCTCCCGCGATCCCTTGTCCAGCAGGCCGCCGGTGGGGGCCGGGTATCTCACTGCGGTTGACCCAAGGTCTCGCCGTCGCAGCCGAACCAGCCAAGTGCGCTCATCGACGCCCGTGGGCTCTGGGCGCCGGGACGTCCCACCTCGAGTCAGGCCCTCTGATGGGCCCCCAGTGAGAATCGCTGGTCAGCCAAATCCGCCCGATTTTCGGCGGTTACTACGGCGACCCCTGAAGGACAAGCACGTGAACTGCCTGGGCCGGTACGCGATCATCTCCTCCCAGCCCGCACGGGGCTTGCGGCCGGCACGGACGAGGCCGACACCGCCTGACCGGTTGCGGTGGATGGGTCCCCGTACCCGACGCACGTGTAGGGCCCCTGATCGGTCGCGCGACGGGATGCGGCGGGCCCTGTCCAGTCGCCAACGCCGGGCGACTGGACAGGGCCGGGCTAGTGGCGTCGGCGGTGTGAGCCGGCGGTGGCGGCCCAGTCGAGGAGTCTGTCGTCGGCGAGCACGGCGTCGCCGTCGACCGCGGCGGGAACGGCGGCGGTGATGACCGCCCAGAGGGCACGCAGCCGGAGGGCGACGTGATCGACGACGTCGCCCTCGGGCCGGCGCGTGGTGTAGCGGCAGTGCCTCATGTTGCTCCCCAGTTCCTCCCCCTGCTGGTCATATCGGCTTCACTGGGGCAAATGTTTCGTCCAGCTCACCTCGCCAGCTGGTGAGCTGTCTCACTCGTCGCTGGCTGGTGTCAGACCCGCACCCGGCGCTACTCGACGATGGCCACCCCGCTCATCGATCGCGCCCCTGTGTCGCCGCGAGGTAGCAGCAGAGCCCGATGGCGACCGTGTACAAGATGGCGAACCCCGTACTCATCGGCACCAGCTTCCCGTGCATCGTCAGGGCGGTCGGCTCCCGCGATCCCTTGTCCAGCAGGCCGCCGGTGGGGCGGGATCTCGCTCCAGTGGACCCAGGACTCGCCTTCGCCGTCGCCGAACCAGCCAAGTGCGCTCATCGGCGCCGTGGGGGCTGGGCACCGGGACGGTCCCACCTCGAAGTCAGCGGGTGGTGGGAACGCCCCGGGCCTTGAGCCGACGACCAGGTACCGCGTGGGAGGGGGGAGGTCTACGCGATCGGCCGGCCGACCTGTCCCGACCGTAGCGACGGCGACCCCACCCGGATAGAGCTTGACCACATATTGAGCACTCTCCGTTATCGAATCTGGCGAAAATGACGAAGATTCATCTCGAATCCACACGCAGAGTGACCATGGCCGGTCGTCTCGCTGACCTCCACCACGTCGACGACGTCGCCGACGGCGTAGTCCTGCCGGAAGAACGGCGCCAGCAGCGCCCGCGCCGCCTCGAGGTGGCCGATCGCGGCGGCCGCCGCGGTGTCCAGGTCAGCGCCGGGCTCGTCGACCACGATCATGGCGCGCAGACCCGGGTCGCTCAGCATCAGCTCCAGCTGCTGCTCGGCGGCGATCAGCTGGGCTTCGAGCAGCCGGACTCCGGCACGATCCACGAGCCCATCATCCATCCGCAGCCGGGGACCTCGCCCGGAGGTCGCTGACGCGCGGGGGCTGCAGATCGTGGCCGGTACAGTCCTGGGGAAATGATGGTCACCGACCTGCACCACTATCTCGACCTGCCGGTCGACGCGCCGGGTCCCGCCCGCCGGTTGGCCGAATACCTGAACAACCTGGTTCGAGCGGCAACGGCAGGCGACGCAGGCATCGCCTGGGAAAGCGCGCTGCCGTGCCGCCGCCGGTCGGGCAACCGGCGCTGCCCGGGCCGGACGATCGTGGTCCGGGCCGACCCGCCAGCGCCGATCCGGTGGCACTGCGGTGACGAGGGCGTCATCAGCAACTGGGCCGGCTCACCCTTCGGCCTTCGCCCGCGACGACTCACCCTCGCCGAGCCCGTGAACGAGATCGTCATCTCGGCGGAGGTGGCCGCAGCACTGCGCGAGCTGCGGTTGCTCGATCCCGGCTGCGAGCGGCTGGTGTTCCGGATCCGCGCCCACACCGACGGCGCCGCCTTGCCGGCCACCGGCGACGACCTGGACGAGCTGCTCGGGTTCGTGGCCGCCGAAGCCAATCACGAGCCGGACCGGCGCCGCCGGCGGCGACTCGACGCCGCGTTCGACGCGCTCCACATCGCGGCTCAGGCCGCTGACGGCCGATGATCGAAGTGGCATAGCCGGCAGCCGGCCGGGTCATTGCTGCAGGCACGGGCGTCATGGAATACCCGCGGACCCCGTCTCACGAGGCGAAGGCACCAAGGGATTCCCGGTCAACGGGGGCACGGAACGGGACGGCGTGCCGGTTCGCGTGGGCGGCGGCGGGTCAGGCACACGTGTACCGCCAGCCGGCCGGTCACGAGCCGCCGCACCGGTGCAGCTACTGCGGACAGAGCCACCGCGGCGCGACAGGCGACCGGACCGGGAACGCATAACCGGAAGATGGGCCGGACCGTGGTCTCGGCGGTAGGTTGCCTGCCGTGGCCAAACCCGCTGGGTTCGGTACGACGTTCCGCTGCTTGTCCGGGTCGATCTGGACGACGAGTTCGTCGACGAACAGGTGACCCAGGTCGTGCTGGCCATCCCGATCCCGGATCCGGGGTTCCAGCCGCCGCTGGAGGGCATCACCTGGCCCGCGATTTCCGCGGCCACTTCCTCGTCTACGACGGGGGATCCCGGCGCCGAGATGGTCCGGGTCGAAGACGACCTTGCCGATCAGGCCATCAGGGTTGCGGGGGACCGCTCGGACTGGCCGGAGCGTGACGTGTGGGAAGAGGGCACCGATCCGCGCCGGATGCCCGGCCTGTACGACGACTACCCCGAAGACGACGCCGAGGGCGAGGACCCGGCGGTGCAGGGGCACTGACTGACCTGAGGATGTATCGGTAACGATCGTTCGCGAGACACTCCAGTCGCCTGGCCTGGCTGAGCCTGGGAGCGGTGTAACGGAACCCGTGAACGCAGCAATGTCACACCCTCGGGGGTTCGCGATACAGTTCATGGTGTGCGAATCGGCTACGGACGGGTCTCCACCCGTGACCAGCACCCCGAAGCCCAACACGACGCGCTCGCCGCGGCCGGCTGCGACGAGATGTTCATCGACAAGGCCTCCGGAAAGCTCGCCCGCAGGCCCGAACTCGACCGCGCCTTGCTGTCGGCCAACCGGGCCGGCGACCAACTGGTCATCACCAAACTGGACCGGCTCGGCCGGTCGCTGGAACACCTCATCGACCTATCCAAGACCCTGCAGGCGCGCGGAGTCGACCTGATCGTGCTCGACCAGGGCATCGACACCTCCACCGCCGTCGGTCGCATGTTCTTCCAGATCCTCGGCTCAATCGCCGAGTTCGAACACGCACTCATGTCCGAACGCACGCTCGACGGCCTGGCCGCGGCGCGAGCCCGCGGACGCACCGGCGGCCAGAAACCGAAGCTCGGCGCCCGCCAAGTCACCCTGGCCCGGCAGATGTACGAAGAACTCGGCGACGACGGCAAACGCCGCTACACCGTCGCCCAGATCTCAGCCGAATTTGGCGTCACCCGCCCCACGATCTACCGCCATCTGTCCAAGCCGTAGACCGCATCGGCTTCTCAGAAGCCACCTGCATCGGAACGCTGAATGGCGGCAACTTCACTCTCGTCGGACCCGCTGACGCCACAGACCGTTCGGTAGTTGCTCAAGTCCCGATCATGTGCTTAGCGCCAACGGCTGTACCGCTAGTCCAACTGCCGCCAATTGCATCAGATGCGAATTCGCGACGGTCTGCGAATCGGCCTGCGTGGGGGCCGTCGGCTGCGCTGCGATCCGGCGGAATTGAGCGCCAGCGTTACCGGTGACGGTAGCGGTCGGCAGCGTCTTGTTGCCACTCGCCTAGGGGGCTGACCTGCGGGTTCTCTGGCGGTCCGCATAGGATGCGGTTTTCTCGCATCTGATGCGAGTCACGGAGAGTGGTGGATCGGTGGGATTCAACGGTTCGATACCAGGGGCGGCGAGACTGCTCCTGGTGGACGGGGTCGCGCTGCTGCGGCCGGAGGAACAGGTCTTTACGGCGGTGTTGGCCGGGTTCGCCAATCAGCAGCTCGCGCGGAATCTGGCCCGCACGACCGTGGAAGCCCGGGAGAACACGGTCAAGGCGTTCACCGCGTACGTGAACACCTACCCGTGGAACTGGACGCCGGCGATGGTCGACGAGTGGCTCGGAGACCTGCGCTCACTGCGCGATCTGAAGCGCTCGACGATCCGTTCGTACTCCGAGGCGGTCCGGTCATTTTGCCACTTCGTGACGGACCCCCTCTATGAATGGACCGCGACCTGCGAGGAACGCTTCGGGACTCACCCAGTCCAGGTAGTGCACGAGTGGAACACCGCGGTGCACGTTCAGGACAACGAGTCTGACCCGAAGAAGCGCGCGTTCACCAAGGCCGAACTGCACGCTTCTTCGCCCACTGCGACGACGAGGTCGCCCGGATCCGGGCCTTCGGCCGCAAGGGCTGGCTGCCCGCGTTCCGCGACGCGACCCTGTTCAAGACCGCGTACGCCTACGGGCTGCGGCGCAACGAGACGCGGATGCTTGACGCCGCCGACTTCGGCCGCAACCCGCACGGCGGCGAGTTCGGCGAGTACGGCCGGTGCCAGGTCCGGTTCGGCAAGGCCAAGAAGGGCTCGCCACCCAAACGCCGTGGGGTGCTGACCGTGTCCGGCTGGACCCCTGATGTCCTGGACGAGTGGTTCACCGAGGTCCGCCCGCTGTTCGGCGCCGACAACAACCCAGCGGCCTGGCCCTCCGAACGGGGCCTGCGGATCGGCTGCCAGCGGATCAACTCCCGCTTCATCGCCTACCGCAAAGCCCTGGGCCTGCACGACGGACTCGACTTCCACTCCTTCCGACGGTCCTACGTCACCCACCTGATCGAGGACGGCTGGGACCCACGCTTCGTCCAGGAACAGGTCGGCCACGAGCACGCCAGCACCACCTCCATCTACACCTGCGTGTCCTCGGACTTCCGCACCCGCACTCTGCGGCGGCACCTGGACTCCACCATCGCCGCGGCCCTCCAGACCCAGACCGGGAGGCAGGCATGAAACGCAAGGTCGGCTACACCTGGCGGCTGCGCGAGGTCATGGCCCAGCACCAGATCTTCACGGCTACCGAACTGGTGCCGCTGCTGCGCGAGCGGGGCATCGACTTGTCCGCCTCCCAGGTCCACCGTCTCGTCTCCGGCACCCCGGAACGGCTGTCGTTGCAGGTCATGGCCGCGATCTGCGACATCCTGTCCTGCACCCCGGCCGACCTGGTGGCCACCACCGCCGAGAACGCCGGCATCCGCAAGACCGCTACCGGTGACCTTTCCACCCCTCCCGCGAACGTCGCGAAGCTGCGACCTCGCGCCGCCCGCATCCTGCCCGACGTCACTTGACCCGCACCTACGCCACCGACGAGCAGTACGAACGCTGGTTCCTGGCCGAGTGCTGCCGCTGCGGACGCCGCAAGCACAAGGCCGGCACCTGGCCGGACGGCTACGTCTGCCGGACGTGCTTGGACCGCGCGGTGCGCACCCGGGGCACCTGCCCGGGATGCGGCCAGGACCGGGCCCTCCCCGGGCTCCGCCCTGTCGACGGCACCGCGATCTGCACGACCTGCGCGGGCTTCTCCCAGACCTTCAACTGCTCACGCTGCGGCTTCGAGGGAAAGCTCCTGGGCGGGCGGCTCTGCGAACGCTGCACGCTCGCCGACCGGCTGACCGCTCTCCTGGACGACGGCACTAGCCGTGTCCGTCCCGAACTGACGCCGCTGTTCGACCTGCTGTTGGCGATGGACAAGCCCAGCAGCGGGCTGGCCTGGCTGGCCCTGCGCCGCGATCAGCCGGGAAACGCCTCTGAGCGACTGCGGCAGCTCGGCCTCGGGCAGATCCCGCTGACCCACGACGCGTTCCACGAGCTCCAGCCCTGGCGGTCAGCCGCTCACCTGGAAGAACTTCTGATGGCAAGCGGGGTTCTGCCCGCCGTCGACAAGTACATCTGCTCCTTCCAGCGCTGGCTGCCCGGTTATCTGGCCGATATCGCCGACCTCGAACACGCGAAATCGATCAGACTCTTCGCGACCTGGCGCGTCCTTCCCCGACTACGGGGACGAGCCGACCGAAGCCACATCACACCCAGCGTCCGCCGCTTCGCCGCCGAGCAGGTCAAGTGCGCCACCGCCTTCCTCAACTGGCTCGGCGAACGGAGCACCACCCTCGCCTCCTGCTCCCAGATCGACGTCGACGCTTGGTGGGCCGAGAACAGCGAGCACGGCCGCAACTGTTTGAGGGCTTTCCTCAACTGGGCCATGCAGAGCCGCCATTGCCGACGCTCACTGTCCATACCCGCGATGAAGGCCACCCGACGAGCCGCGCTGAGCGAAGACGAACGTCTGGATGCCCTCGGTCGGCTGCTGACCGACCAGGACACACCGCAGAACCTTCGCGTCGCCGGCGTCATCGTGCTGCTCTACGCCCAGCCCCTCACCCGGATCGTCCGACTCTGCGTCGACGACGTCGTGCACGACGGACAAGCGGTGCTTCTGCGGCTCGGAGAACCGGCCTCACCCGTCCCCGAGCCGGCCGCTTCCTTGCTGCTGGATTACATCGCCGACCGCGACAACATGAACACCGCCACCAACCCGGCATCCCCCTGGCTGTTCCCCGGCCGCCGGGCGGGCCAGCCCTTCCGCCCCGACCAGCTGTCCGCACTCCTCAACAAGATCGGTATCCCAGTAGCAGCCGCCCGCGGCGCCGCCATCCGACAACAACTCCTTGAGATGCCCGCTCCCGTCGTCGCAGCCGTTCTCGGCTACCACGACAAGACCACCACCCGCCTGCTCAACGAGACCGGCGGGACCTGGAGCCGATACGCCGCTGGAGATCACACACGGTCACCAGCAGGTTGGGCTCCACGAGGGAACCGGTGACAGTTGAATACGCGAGCCCACCAGTATCGGCCCCACGACGCCACCGCGCGGACTGGATTGCGGGCGGAGGTCTGTTGCCCGCGGCCCCCACCAGACGCCGGGATCGGGGCCGAGAACCTGTTCACCTCCGAAGACCCCATGCGGGGTGCTCCGGAGGTGAACAGATGGCCGGTGGAGCGGTGTTTTTGTCGAGATTCGCTCAATCTCAGATTTGTGTTGCTCAATCTGAGATTGGTTCTGAGGCTGGTGTGGCTGAAGGGGCATCTTGGGCAGGGATGGGTGGTCTCGGGGGTGTGGTGATTGGTCGTTGTGAACGCCGAAGTGAACGTCGATGAGACCCTCCCGGCCTTGACGGTGGGACAGGCCGCGTATGCCTCCGGGCTCACCCCGAAGGCGGTCCGGCTCTACCAGGCCAAGGGCCTGCTTCCGCCCGCGGAACGCAGCGCCGCCGGCTACCGTCTCTACACCAACGACGACGTCGCCACCCTGCGCTTCATCCACCAGGCCCGCACCCTCGGGCTGCGGCTGGACGAGATCGGTGACATCCTCGACATCCGCCGCGATGGCAGCGCGCCCTGCCACCACGTCTTACGGCTGATCGACCAGCACATCACCGAGATCGACCGCACCATCACCGAGCTCCGCCAGCTCCGCGGCACCCTGAGCCACACCCGCAAGGCCGCCGCTCAAGCCGCCGCTGCAGGTTCAACCGGACCTCGCCGTACGGGGATGTGGGGCCAGAACAGGCGGTGGCGTACTTGATACCTATTGACCGGACTACTGGCGGATTTCTCGGCGTGTTCCGGGTGGCGGGGTGACGTTCCCGGTGCGGAGGACGGCTTGCTTGAGCATGTCGATCAGCGGCATGGTTGCTTGCCGGTCCTTCCCATCGGTGGTGGGCTGATACCTCACAGTTGAACCTTCCAGTAGCATGGAAGGTCACGGGAGGCGTCATGAAGATCGGCGAACTGGCCGCCGCCAGCGGCACCACATCCAAGACGATCCGCTTCTATGAGCAGTCCGGTGTATTGCCCGAGCCCACGCGGATGCCGAGCGGTTACCGCGACTGCGGCCCGGAGTTCATCGAGCGGCTCACCTTCGTCCGCGCGCACAGGCGGCCAGACTGTCGCTGAGGGAGATCCGGCAGATTCTCGCCGTCCACGACCGCGGTGAGGCGCCCTGTGGCCACGTCCGCGGTGTCCTGGCGGACCGGCTCGACCAGGTTCGGGCCCAGATCGCCGAACTGGTCGCCCTCGAGGAGTACCTGGATTCACTGCTCGCCTATGCGCGGCAGAGGCCACCGACTGATCACGACGGCAGCGCTGTCTGCTGGATCCTGGAAACCGACCCCGACGAGCAGGGCAGTTGATGTCCCAGTGACTCCTTCAGGGGCTGGTCGTGGCTCGCTTGCGGGCACGCCTCAGCACGACCAGACCGACGTACGAGATCAGCAGCAGAGCGAAGCCGACCTTCTCCGCCACCGGGGTGGCGCCCTCCGGCCAGATCGTGCCTTTCAGGTAGTGCTGGATGTAACCGCCCGCATACACCTGCTCACCACCTCGTCGGCGGAAGTACTTCTCTAGCACCGTGAGTGGGCAGCCGAAGTCGAGGCTCACGATGGTGAGGTTCCACACCGCGATGAACAGGTGCGCCCAGACCACCCGAAACCAGCGCCAGGCGGGGAAGCCCGCCGAACACGAAGAAGCGCAGCAGCAAGTCGTGGATCACCATCATCACTCGCCGAGGAAGCGGTACAGCATGGCCCATACCGGTGCTGTTCGCGGATCAGGGCGTCCGGCACCGCGGCCCGGAGCGGGTAGTGAGGGCTCGGGGCGGATCGCGCCCATCAGGTGCTCCACTGCCGCCTCCTTTCGCTTCGCCAGGTGACGGCCGAGCGGAGGTCCAGCCGGAGCCGGGGCTTGCGGGGATGGTCGCGGATCACGCCGAATCTGACCGCCTGCAGGAAGTCAGTTCGGCCAGACATACCGCAGCCTGCGTCGTTCCCGGGCATGTACCGTACTGGCGCAGAGCTCTTATCCTGGCTTGTCGTTCTCGATCTCACAAAATCATCGCCTCCAGTGTTCGTGAAGGCAGGCCAGCCCGGAAGATGCCGGGCGATGGGCCGGTGTCTGTACTCACGAGCGCTTCAGTTACGCGGGTAGGTGAATGTGCGTTGGATGAGATGCTTCGGCGCGGTGAGGGTCTCACGGGTGATTCGGTTCGAGGTGTCGATCTCGAGTTGTACGTGGATCCCTTCCGCGGGGAGCCCGAAGGCGAGCGTGGTGCGGCCGTTGGTAGCCGGCAGCACCGTGGTGTCGAGCGCCGGGCTGTTGCCGTAGGGCTCGCTTTCGAGGAACTCGGCTCCGTCGGTGGTGACCGGGCGGGTCCGTGGTGCAGGCAGTGAGGTATCGCTGGTGACTGTCTCGGCGATACGAATTGACCGCTGGGTTCGCATCGCAGCCACGATCCGCGGTAATAGCACCCGGCTGGGTCGAGGTGGCCAACTGATCGGGACGGTGGCGGCGCCGCCGTGCCAGTCGGGCGTGTCGACGCGCAGATCAACGTACTGGGTCGCGTTGCCCCATTGCGCCGGGCCGACGAAGCAACCAGGACCGCAGGGGCGCAGGGCCACCGTTGCGGGTGCTGTGCCGGGATAGCTGAGTCGGGCGGTGAGGTGGAAGTCCGGTGGTGCCGCGTCGCCGGTCTGGACCCGGTCGTCGGGTGTCCGTAGCCGGATCTCGAGCTGGTTTTGGCTGGCGGCGATACCGACCGAGATCTGGCCGGCGAGTGCGCCGAGCCGGATCGCGGGCCCGGCGACCGGTGGCGGGAAGCCGAGGTCCTGGGTGGCGGGCGCCGGGGTCGGCACGGAGACGAGCACGGCGGTGACAGCGAGCACGGTGACCAGGGTCGTGGCTTCGATCCGCGCCGTCCGCGCGACCGGTGCTGGTGTGGTGGGTGCGGACGCCGGCTGCGCGGTGGGCCTGGTCAGGCGGCGTCGTGCGGTCCAGGCGAGAGCGGCGACGATCGTGACGAGTGCGAGTTTCGCGATGAGTAGCTGCCCATACCAGGTGGTGGTCAGGTCTTTGAGGGTCGGGACCAGGAGGACGGCGCTGATGGTTCCGGTTGTTGCGACGGTGAGGAACAGGCCGAGGGCCAGCCGGGAGTAGGCGGCGAACATGGGGCGGATCCGCACCGCCCGAGCCCGGTTGGTGTAGGCGACTCGCACCAAGTGGACGAGGGCGCCGATCCAGGTAGCGACCGCCATCAGGTGGACAGCGACGATCAGGGCGCCGACGACACCGTGTCGGCTGCCGAGATGGTTGCGCAGGCCCTCGGCGCCGACGATGGCCAATGCCGGTGTCAGTGCCAGCCACCAGCGGCCCCGCCCAGCGATGGCAGCCACGGCAGCGAAGCCGATGGCCTCCACGACGAGCAGAGCCGCGGCACGGCCGGGTCCGGCGGTCACCAGAAGATGGGCGAGCAGCCCGGCCGCGCCGAGTAGACCCAGCAGTGCGGCTGGCCGCACGAACGAGCGTGGTCTGACGGCCGCGGGACCGGCCAGACGGGCGAGTTGTCCGCCGACGAGGCCACCGATGACGCCGGCCAGGGCGAGGAACAGCAGCCAGCGCAGGGCGACGGTCACGGGAAGGGCCCCGGTTCCGGTCTGGTCTTGTCCCTGGAGGCCGGCGGAGCTGGTCCCCACGGCGAAGTCGAAGCCGGAGTCGACCACGTCACCGTCTTGGGCGGTGACCTGCCAGCGCACGATGTAGCGGCCGGGGCCGAGGTCATCGAGTACCCGAATGGTGACCCGGCGGCCGCCCTGTTCGCGGGTCACGTCGGAGGTACGGATCGAGTGTTGAGCGTCGTCGACCAGCCGGACCGCGCGGGAATCGACGGTCACCGGCTCATCGAACACCAAGGTGATCAGGTCGGGCGCCGCCGCGACGGAGTAGCCGGCCTGTGGTGTCGTGCTGAGCAGCGTCGGGTGCGCGGCGGCGGGTGCCGCGGTGCCGAACAGCAGGCCAAACACCGCGGCGGCCACGAGGCTGAGCCGCGGGAGGAGTGCCCGCGGGGTCATCCGAAGATCAGTGGGCAAGCCGCCAGGCCTGCCGCCAGTACGGCGGGAATCCCGACCAGCAGCGCCGGCAGCGCGATCACCGACACAGCGGCTCCGGCCCCTCCGACCCGGCCGGCCATCGACAGAGGCGGTGGCGGGTCGAGCAGTCGCTGCACCCGGGCCAGTACCCGGCCGCCGGTCACCGCCAGACCCAGCTCGAGACCGCCGGTGGCGATTCTGTCGGTCGATCTGGCCACGGCCAGGGCGCCGAGCGCGTCGGCGAGGCCGTTGCGGTGGGCGCTTCGGGCGGCGGCGTCGTCGGCGAGCAGTTCGACCAGTTCGGCTGTCATCGTCCGGAGTTCCCGGAAGAGCGGGGGCTGCGGGAACGCGGTGGCCAAAATGGTGGCCCAGCCGACGAGCAGGTGATGCCGCCCGGCCAGGTGGGCTCGTTCGTGTGCCAGCACCGCGTCCAGGTGAGCCGGCGACAACACTCGCAGAGTGCCGCTGGTGATGACGATCCGGCCGGTGCCCGGCACGCAATACGCGGTCGGTTCCTCCGCCTCGATCACGGTGGCGCCCAGCTCGGGGTCGTGCCGGCCTAGCAGGCTGAGGATCTCGCCGTGCCGGCCCCGGTCGATTCGGTGACGTCGCGTCTGCCGCGCGGCGACGTAGGCGAGCCGGGCGAGCAGCAGGAAGGGGACCGCCATCCCCGCGATCACAGCTGGGGGCATGACGGCGGTGGGGTGACCGGTCAGCGCGGCGAGACAGGCCTGGATCCGCCCGGGTGTGGCCACGCAGGTGATTCCGGCCAGCAACACGGAGGTGAGCACCGACAATCCGGCGGCGTGGAGCGCCGCGAGGCCGAGCCGCGGCGACCGGTACATCCAGGTCCCGGTCAGCAGCCGGGGTGCCAGCACAGCAACCGCGGCTGCGTAGCCGAGCAACCCGAGCGTGACCGTCATCTGCGGCTCGATCCGGCGGATGTGCCGCGGCCCTTGAGGGCACGCTCGACCGCTTCCGCCTCGGCCGCGGTCATCTCTTTGACGAATCTCAGCAGGGTGGTGGTGTTGTCGCCGCTGCCGTCAAGCGCCTGGCGCATGAGTTCCGCGCTGTACTCCTGCTTGGTCGACACCGGCCGGTAGCGGTAGGCGCGGCCGTCGAGCTGCCTGGTCAGCCATCCCTTGCGGTGCAGATTGTCCAGCACCGTCATCACCGTGGTGTAGGCGAACTCGCGGTCGCCGCGCAGGTCGTCAAGGACCTCCCGCACGGTGGCCGGTTCCTGCCGTGCCCACAATCGATTCATGATCGCGGCCTCAAGCTCGCCGAATCCGCGCACGTCAACCTCCTCACCTCATACCTGTGGCCCGCCGCCGCCTGCCTGCGTCGAGGATAACCGCCGCCGGGGAGCCGTCAGCAACCAACTAATGTTGATAGTAGACGACGCCCGCCCATGGGCGTCAGGTCAGGTCGCCACCGCTGCCGGAGGCAGGACATGCCCCAGACCGCTCGCGCCACGGTCACGTGATTCCCCTCGTGCAACCAGACAGTCGTTGCACAGCTCGCCGACGCTGCTCACGCGCGGCTGACCAGGAACATGGTCCGGCTGTTCGTGACCAGTTCCTTCATTTTCGCGGCGGCCTCGGTCTTGAACGACGCGTCACCGGCGACAGCGCCTCGTCGATCAGCAGGATGTCCGGGTCCATGTGCACGGTGACCGAGAACACCAGCCGGCTGAACATGCCGGACGAGTAGGTCCGCATCGGCATGTCGATGAAGTCGCCGAGTTCGGCGAAGGCGGCGATCTCCTCGTACCGGGCCTGGATCTCCTTGCGGCTCAGCCCCACGGCCAGGCCACCAGGATGACGATCTCGCGCTCGGACAGGGCCGCGGTGAAGCCGACGCCCAGCGACAGCAGGGTGCTGACCCGGCCGTGGACCTCGATCCACCCCGAAGTCGGCGGGTGATGGATACGTCCTGCACCGTGACCGCGGGGCACACCCGCCTGCGATTTCTGCGTCGGCTTCTAGCCTGCCTCAGAGACGGACAACGAACTCACGCTCCCTCGACATGAAGAACAACGAGCCGACGACAGCCGCGGCGATCGCCCAGAACACCGCACCCAGCCACATCCACAGGTCCGGGACGGAGGTCGGTCCAGCCGCCGATCAGCGGGTAGAGCGGGTTGTACTGGATGAAGCCCTTGAACTTGGCCGGCGCCTGCTCGGCGAACCACAGCACCGGCGACAGGTAGAGCCAGATCCGGACGAAGTACGGCAGGAAGCTGGTGGTGTCGCGGAAGTACACCTGCAGGGCCGCGAAGATCATCCCCATCCCGGCCGCGAAGATCGTCAGCATGATCAGGAACGCCGGGGCCAGCAGCATCTGCCAGTGCAGCGGCTGCCGCATCAGCAGGTGGATGGCGAGGTACACGACCATCGTCGGCAGGAACCGGAAGAACGCCGTCCGCAACGCGGACAGCGGCAGCAGCATCCGCGGGAACGACATGTTCATCAGCAGCTTGCCGCCGCCGACCACGCTGGCCGCGCCGGCGGTCATCGCACCGGAGAAGTAGTAGAACGCGAACAGGCCGCCAGTCATGTGCGCGAAGCGGGCCGCGCCGTCGGTCCTGGCGCCGCCGCCCGCGATGATGTCGACCAGGAGGTAGTAGACGGCTGCCAGCAGCAGCGGGTTGAGGACCAGCCACACCTGTCCGAAGAAGGTGTTGGTGTTGGCCGCCCGAATCCCGGTACGGGACATCTCGGCCGCGAACTCCCGCCGCTGCCACAGCGCCTTGAAGTAAGGACGCAGCGGCGGCAGGCCGACCTTGTGCGGTTCGTACACGTGCACCGACGGGTTGAACTCCTCGTCGACGCTGGTCGCGTTCATTCAGGCGACGCCTCTCTGCCCGGTTGTGGTGTCCACACTCTGCCGGTAGCCGTTTCACTTGGCTGAACCCCCGGCTGTTCGCGCCTCGCCGAACACGTCGACCACCGCTCGATCAACTGGGGTTCGGCGGCTGCCGCCCGGTAGGACGGCGGGCCCCGCGGATCAGGAACCATCAGCAGCCAACTAACGTACATAGTAGACGATGCCCGCCGATGGGCGTCAGACCTGGTCGCCCGATGCCGGAGGTAGGACATGCCCCAGACCGCTCGCGCCACGGTCGCGTGATGATACGACCCGTCGCCCGGCTGATCAGCCGGGTAGGTGCCCGGCGCGCCACCCTGTCTGTCGTGGTCGCCGCCGTGGCGGTCGCGGGCATGGTGACGTGGCGCAGCGACTTCTGGGCTGACGGTGGGGTCGTCCGCACGGCGCAGCAGCCCTCCGGTGAAGCGGTCACTACCGGATTGACCCTCTATGCGGCCGGCAGCCGTCCGCAGGTGCCCGAGTTGCGCGGGCAGACCCTGGATGGCGAACAGTTGGCGCTAGCCGACCTGCGCGGCCACGTCCTGGTGATCAACGTGTGGGGTTCGTGGTGCCAGCCGTGCCGGAAGGAGGCGCCGGATCTGGCCCGTGTGGCCCGCGAGACCGCCGGCCGGGGGGTGCGGTTCGTCGGGATCGATACCCGGGACAACCCGGCCGCGGCGCGCGCGTTCGTGCGCGCGTTCAAGGTGCCCTATCCGAGCATTATCGACGACGGTCACATGATGCTGGCCTTCCACGGGGTGATCCCGGTGAGCGCGATCCCGAGCACCGTCGTGGTGGACCCGGCGGGAAAGATCGCCGCACGGGTCGTCGGCAAAACCGACTACTCCACATTGCGCGGCCTCGTCGACGATGTCCTCGACGAGACGCCCGCCACCACCTCCGGTTCGGCGAAGGGTGGGTCATGATCGCCGCCGTAGGCGTGGCCGTCGCGGCCGGCCCGGGTGGCCTGGTGACGTACGGCCCGCTTCTCGTCGCGATCCCGATAGCGGCGGCCGCCGGGCTGGTGTCTTTTCTGAGCCCGTGCTGCCTGCCGTTGGTGCCCGGCTATCTCGCCTATGTCACCGGTAGCGCCGGCGCCGACGCGCATCATGCTGGTTCGACGGCGACCCCAACCGCGGCCGTTACGACGACGAGTGCCGCGCCTTCGACTGTGGGCCGTTCCCGCCGGGTGCCGAGCCGGACGGTGGTGGGCACCTGCCTGTTCGTGCTGGGGTTCGCCGCGGTTTTCACCAGTTACGGTGTGGCGTTCGGTGCCGCCGGGACGGCCCTGCTGGAGCACCAGGTCTTGGTCACCCGTGTCCTCGGGGTCTTCACGATCGGCCTCGGCCTGATGTTCGCCGGGCTTCTCAACCGGATCCCATTCGCTAGCAGGGCCTGGCGGGCGACCTACCGGCCGAAGGTCGGGGTCGCGGGTGCACCGCTGCTCGGGGTGATGTTCGGGGTCGGCTGGACACCCTGCATCGGACCGACCCTGGCCGCCGTGCTCGCCTTGTCCACCAGCACCGGCGGTACCGCCCGGGGCGCGGCGTTGTCGTTCGCGTACAGCGTCGGCCTCGGTGTTCCGTTCCTGCTGGCCGCGCTCGGCGTGGAACGCGCCTTCAAGGTGTTCGAACTCGCTCGCCGCCACGCTCACACCGTCATGCGGGTCGGCGGCCTGCTGCTCGTGCTGGTGGGTGTGCTGCAGGTGACCGGGGTCTGGTCGCTGTTGATCTACCGCCTGCAAGGCGTCGTGGCGAACTGGCAATCGCCGCTCTGAAGACACCACTCGTCGCTGTAGCCATGTACCGGGAACGCATTGCTACCCTCAAGCGTATGTACTATCACCATTAGTACTAATCGCGATCGGATCAATAGAGGGTGGTGCCGCGGTGCGGGAGTTGTTGTTGTCGACGACGATCTTGGCGTCGTTCCTGGGTGGGGTGGTGGCGTTACTCGCGCCGTGCTGCGTGTCGGTGATGCTGCCGGCGTACTTCGCCTCGACGTTTCAGCGGCGGACCCGGATCGTCGGTATGACGCTGGTCTTCGCGACCGGCGTGGGCACGGTGATCATTCCGATCGCGCTCGGCGCGAGCCTGTTGAGCCGGCTCATCTCCGGGCAGCACGCGCTGGTCTTCTCCCTCGGCGGTGTCGCGATGGTCGCCTTCGGCGCCGCGATGCTGGTCGGCTGGAAGTTTTCGCTGCCGATGATCGGCATGCGGGGCGGGTCCGGCGGCGGGGTGGTGTCGGTGTACTCACTCGGCCTGTTCTCCGGGCTCGCCAGCTCGTGCTGCGCCCCGGTACTGGCCGGGGTGGTGGCGGTGTCCGGCGCGGCATCGTCGTTCGGGGCCGCGCTGGCCATCGGGGTGGCCTACGTGTTCGGCATGGTCGCACCGCTGAGCGTCCTGGCGCTGGTCTGGGATCGCCGTGACTGGGGGACCGGCCGGTTGACCACCCGCACCGTGCGAATCGGGATCGGCCGCTGGCACCGCGCGGTGCCGCTGGGCTCCGTGCTGTCGGGTGCGGTTCTGGTCGCGATGGGGCTGCTCACCATCGCGCTGGCGATCCGCGGGCCCTCGATGGGCTCGGGCTGGCAGCTGCGATTGACGGCCTGGCTGGATCACCTCAGCCACGCCCTGCAGAACGGCCTCGCCTGGCTGCCCGGCTGGTTCAGCGCCCTGCTCGTCTTCGGCGCGCTGGCCGGCGTGGCCTGGTTCGCGGTCCGCCAGCGAAAAGCATCCAGACAGGCCGAGGCTGTGCAGCCGGTGGCCGAGGGCAGCCCGAGTGACCCGGGGGACTGCTGTGCGCCGGCGGCGACCACACCGAGCACCGTCCCGACCAACCAGGAGGCACCCCGATGAGTCAGCGCCCGCAGACCAAGTCGGCGAAGAAGCGGCCGCCGACCAAGCCGCCGAAGAACAGCCTGGTCGCGGAGCGCCGGGATCGCTGGCCGTTCATCCTCGCCGCGCTGATCGTGGTCCTGATCGGCGGTCTGTACCTGCTGTACCGGGCCACGAACCAGGCCGACGGATCGGCGGGCACGACGGCGAAATCGGACTACCAGGTCGGCTCACCCGGCCGCGGCAAGCAGGCACCGGCGTTCACCCTGCCGGCCACCAAGGGCGGCACGGTGAGCCTGGATCAGTACCGCGGCAAGACCGTGCTGCTGTACTTCCACGAAGGGCTGGGCTGCCAGCCCTGCTGGGACCAGATCCGCGACCTCGACAAGGCCAAGACCGACCTGAAGACCGCGGGAATCGACGATGTCGTCGCGATCACCACCGGCCCGGTCGATCTGATCAAGCAGAAGGTGACCGACGAGCACCTGACCTCGGTCAACCTCGCCGACGCCGACCTGGCCGTGTCCCGCAGCTACGAGGCGAACAAGTACGGGATGATGGGCAACGACCGCGACGGGCACACCTTCATCCTGGTCGGTCCGGACGGCAAGATCGGCTGGCGTGCCGACTACGGCGGCGCCCCGAAGTACACCATGTTCGTTCCGGTCCAGCGGCTGCTGGCCGACCTCAAGGCCGGCCAGCAATGAGCCACGTCGCCCGCGTAACCCTGCTCACCCAGGACGACTGCGCATTCTGTGACCACGCGAAGACGGTCCTTGCCCGCGTCAGCGGCGAGCACCCGCTGGAGATTCAGGAGATCCGGCTCGACTCCGCTGAGGGACGCGCGCTCGCGATCCAGCACGCCGTTCTGTTCGCCCCCGGCGTGCTGCTCAACGGCGCGCTGTTCTCCCACGGCCGCCTGTCTGAGAAGAAGCTGCGCCGAACCCTGGAGCGCCTCCCATCGCCCAGCGGCAGCGACCAGTACCGGCCAACCGGGCAGGCGAAATGAGGGGGCGCCCCGGGTCGAGTCCGCGGGACCGCCTCATCTTGATGATCGCGACACCGCTGGGCCTCGCACTATTCGTCACGACCCTGCTCGCCAACTACACCGGATTCACGCTGTTTCCGTTCGACCAGCACCACATCGTCGGACAGGTCGTCGGCCTGGGCCTGGTGCTGTGGGGCCTGATGCACTGGAAATAGCGCCCGCCGTTTACGTGACGATTGGAGGCAAAGATCAGGTGGATTGGCACATGGCCCCCGCGCGGCATCTCCCAAGACCGGCAGCCCGCCCCGGGCAGGATCAACGTGCCTTGACGATCACCCGGGTCGCCGTGCTGGGACTTGCCGCCGCCATCACACTGCGGGTCGTCGGTGTACCGCGCGTCGACCTGCATGGGCCGCTGCATTACCTCGGCATCATGGACCCGCTGTGCGGAGGGACCAGAGCCATGTTCCTGCTCACCTCCGGCCACCCCGCCGCGGCCGCGCACTACAACCCGATCGTGTTTCCCTTCGCGGCCGTAGTGCTGGCCCAGCTCGCGCGGGCCGCGATCGAACGGGCCACCGGCCGCCGGTTCCGTCTGTCGCCGTCCCCGGCGGTGCGCCGGGTCCTGATCACGATCGGCGTCGCGGCACTGGTCGCACTCGAGATTCGCCAGCAACTGCACGCCGACCTGCTCACCAGGAGCTGGCCGTGACTCACCCTGATCAGTCCTCCGATCAGCGTGCCCGGTGGCGCCGCTACTGGGACAAGCACGCCCAGGGCTACGACAAGGAGATGGCGTTCTGGGATCGTGTCGCGTTCGGCGACTCCCGGGAATGGGTCTGCTCGCAGGCCACCGGCCAGGTGCTAGAGGTGGCCATCGGCACCGGCCTGAACCTCGGCTTCTACCCAGACACGGTGACGCTGACCGGTATCGACTTCAGCCCGGCCATGCTCGACATCGCCGCCGCCCGCGCCGCTCAACTCGGCCGGACCGTCACCCTGCGGCAGGCCGATGCTCAAGACCTTCCGTACGGCGACGCCTGGTTCGACACGGTGGTGTGCACCTTCGGGCTGTGCGCGATCCCTGACCCGGTACGGGCGATCGACGAGATGCGCCGAGTGCTGCGGCCAGGTGGCCGGCTGCTGCTGGCCGACCACGTCGCCAGCACCTCATTGGCAGTCAGGGCCCTGCAACGGGCGGGGGAGGTCGTCTCCGTCCCGTACGGCGGCGAACACTTCCTGCGCCGGCCGCTCGATCACGTGCGCGCCGCCGGCTTCGAGGTCGAGAACTCGCAGCGGTTCAAGCTCGGCATCGTGGAACGCCTGTGCGCCCGCAAGCCCGGTAAGGCCTGAACCGCCATGGAGTCCGGAACCCTCCAGAACACCTACCCGTCATCAACTATGATGGTTAGTAGTCACCTTGCCGAAGAATCCCCGGAATGCCCAAGGAGCCCGCTGTGAAGGAACTGTTGTATTCGTTGCCGCTGCTCGCCTGCCCGCTCGGTATGGGCCTGATGATGTGGTTCATGATGCGCGGCAAGAAGGAAGGCCAGGCCCAGAACGGCGCGCCGAGGTCGGCGGCCGACGTGGCGGCCGATGCCCAGATCGCGAGCCTGCGCGCCGAGCTCGACCAGTTGCAGGCCGGGCAGCGGGACCGCGAGCGGCCGGCCGACCGCACGACCGGCCCGGCGAGCACGAGGCCGCTGTAATGCCGGGCTGGTTTCCGCTGGCCGCGGCCGTGGCCGGGATCGGGCTGATGTACTTCGTCTGCATCCGGCCGATGCGCCGCGGCACCTGCGGCCCCGCCGGGTGTGCTGCGAAGGACACCACGACCGCCGCTGCGCAGGGCGGCGACGCCGCCAGGGACGCAGAGCTTGACCGGCTGCGCGCGGAGATCGCACAGGTACGCGACGAACTCGAAGTCCCGAGGCAGTCAAAAACCTGAGACGGCCGGGTCTGGTTGACCACCACCGGCAGCTCGCGCGGCCTTGAGTCCCCCGCCCAGCTCAGCCCTAGACCGACAGCCGGCGCGCCCGTCTCCGCGCCTCCAGCACACAAGCGAGGAACCTGATGGTCCGACACACGTCGACGACGAACACGTCGTCGGCCACGAGCGACCAGCAACCCCAGGCAGAGGGTCGGGCCAACCGGAACTGGCCGATCCTGATCCTTGTCCTCGTCTTCGCGATCGCCCTGGCCCTGGTCCTTGCCCGGACTATCGGCACCGGCAAGGACAAGCCGACCGGCAGCGGCCCAGGCGGCGACCCTGGCATGGTCCTCGTGAACAGCCTCGCGGTGGACCCCGCCGACGGAACGCTGTATGCGGCGACCCACACCGGAGTATTCCGGGTCCCGGCATCGAAACAGGCGGCCCGGATCGCCGGCCGCTACCAAGACACCTCGGGTTTCGTCATCCCCGGGCCAAGGCACTTCCTCGCCAGCGGCCACCCCGACCCACGTGAGAACAAGCCAGGCAGGCTCGGCCTGATCGAAAGCACCGACGCCGCCCAGACCTGGCACAGCGTCTCCCTCGACGGCCGGGCGGACTTCCATACATTGAGGGCTGCTCATGGCCACGTCTACGGCTTCGACGCCGCCACTGCCCGGTTCATGGTGACTCAGGACCTGCGCACGTGGGACAGCCGAAGCGTCACCCCGATGCTCGACTTCGACGTCAGCCCGGACGTCCCGGACACGATTCTGGCGGCGACGAGCGAATACGGCCTGGCCCGCAGCAGTGACGGCGGCCGGTCCTTCGCCACCGTCAAGAACAGCCCACCTCTGGCCGTGCTCAGCTGGCCCGCGGCGAATCTGCTCTACGGCGCCACCCCGGCCGGAGCGGTGATGGCCAGCACCGACGGCGGCAACACCTGGGAACAGCGCGGCTCACTCGACGGCCAACCCACCGCGATCGTCGCCCAAGGCAAGCAAACCCTGCATGCCGCTACCGCGTCCGGCATTTACACCTCGTCTGATGGCGGGCGTAGCTTCCGCCGCGACTGACGCCGCGGCATCCATGGCGGGCTAGAAGGATTATCAGCCGAGAGTAGGCGCGAGGGTCACGGTGGAACTGTTCGCTCTTTCTTCGCTGGCGTTGGTCGCCGGTTTGGTGTCGTTCACTGCTCCGTGCACGCTGCCGCTGCTGCCGGGGTATGTGTCTTTCGTGTCCGGCATGAGGGCGCAGTCAGGGGGTGGGCGGTCCGGGACGGTCGGGCGGACGGTCGCTGGTGCTTCGTTGTTCGTGCTGGGGTTCTCCACGGTCTTTGTTGCTCTCGGGTTGACCGCGTCGGGGCTGGGGCTGCTGTTGGCGCGGCAGGCCCGTCTGCTCGAGATCGTGGGCGGTGCGTTCATTGTCGTCATGGGGCTGGTGACTGCCGGGGTGCTTCGGGTGCCGATCCTGCAGCGTCAGTTGCGGTATGACCTGTCCAGGATCGGCAACGGGCCGCGAGCGGCGTTTCCGTTGGGCGCGGCGTTCGCATTCGGCTGGACCCCGTGTGTCGGGCCGGTGCTCGCCGCCGTGCTGGCCACGGCGGCGAGCACGGCCACCCTTACCCAGGGGGCGGTCTTGCTGGCGGCGTACTCGTTGGGGCTGGGGCTGCCGTTCCTGGGTCTGGCGGTGGCTGTGGCTCGCGGCGGCGGCCGGCTGGAGTGGCTTCGGCGGCACAGCCGCAAGATCGAGGTGGCCGGCGGGCTGCTGCTGGCGGTGATGGGCGTGGCGGTCATGACCGGCCAGTGGACGGTCTTGATGAGTCGGATGTTGAGCCTGTATGCCCGGATCGGCTGGCCGCCGATCTGAAACCGCATCGTCGGACTTCCCGGAACTCCGAAGCCGGCCCGAGCCGCAAGGTAGAGGGGGATGCCGGTGCGGCGGCGCCGGTCCGGGGAGGGTTGAAGCCGAGTAGCGGTCTGCGGCTGGGTGTCAGTGGTGACTGGTGGGCGAGGGTTCAGCAGCAGGAGTTCGGGTCGACGGCACCCGACGTCGACGCCGACCGCATCTCCCTGGTCGTCGGGACCCGCACCGCGATCCCACCCGATCGACGGCCTGGCCACGGTCAAGGTGCCGTGCTCGACGTGATCATGGTCGCCGTACCGTTCGGCATCGTCGGCGGCCGCTTCTACCACGTGATCCACCGCCCGCCCCTGCGAGGAGTACGTGAGGACGGATGCCCGCCGGGTCGCGGCGGAACCGCACGAGACGGGTCCTCCCTCCCAAGCTGGTCACCGGGGGCTGTTCCTGTTCGCTGTCCGATTCGTCAGCACTAGCGAGATCGCCACTGCGTAGCGACCACGTCGGGAGCCTGTCATACGGATCGCTCATCGCGTGCTCACCGTCTCTTCACAGGCCGCGCCTAGCTTTCGCCGCATAGCCGGTATCCGGTGACCCCGGATCAACACCCAGGAGGGACCCATGTCCTTGTCCATGTGCCTCAACAAGAAAGTCCTCATCGGCCTCGGCGCCGTCGCCGTCGGCTTGTTCCTCTTCCGGCCCGGGTGGGCGGTGGCGGCGCTGCCGGTGCTGATCCTCGCCGTCTGCCCGCTCAGCATGATCTTCATGATGCGCGGCATGAAGGGCCAGGGCGCCAACGGCGCCTCGCCCGGCAGCGGCGCGAAGCCCCAGGCCGCCGGCACCGCCTCGGCGTCGGAGATCGACCGCAGCCAGCAGATCGCTGACCTCCAAAGCGAGCTGCGCCGCCTCAAGGCAATCAACGCCCGGCAGGACTCCGATCCGTATCCGCCTGCCGCCGATAGGGCCGACAAGAACGTGGCCGATCCCCGTCCCTGATCACCTGCAGGAGCCGATGGCTCCGGGCGGAGAGGACCGCAGCACCGCCGGACGCGTCGTGCCCCACGCGGTGTTCGTCGACCCCGAGGTCGCGATCGGCCGTCCGCGCTTCGCTGGGGCGGTCAAGGCGCGCGCCATCGGCGCCACCCCGCGGGCTGGTCAAGTTCGCCGCCGCCACCGACCGCATCCTCGGCTGCCACATCGCCCGGCCCGGACGCCTGCAACCTCATCCACGAGGCCGTCATCGCCATGGTCGCCGGTGCTACCCGCAGCGACCTGGCCCGCGCCATCCAGATCGACCCAACCCGAACGTGACCAGCGGAACGGACTGCGGTTGTGAGTAAGAAGCCACACAAGAAGAAGGTCGGTAACCGGGCGGCGAGTAAACCGGCGACGAGAACGCCGCGTTCTCCCGGTGAGCCCCGCGGGCAGCAGCAGAATGTGGCGGGCGTGCCGGCGGCGTTTGCTCGCCGGTCACCGCAACCTGCGCACACCGCCGAGGTGGCCATGCTGACCAGGCTGCCGACGAAAGCCACCACTGCCGACGTCACCCGGCAGGCCACGGGCGCCGACCGGTCTCGTGACACGTTGACCGTGTCCGGAATCAGCGTCGCGCGACGTACCTGATTGCGTCACAGTCCAGCCACGGCATCGATCGGATACGGCAGGGTCAGCACGCGCGACCAGAACCCCGATGCGCAGCGCGACCAGCTCACCGCGGCCGGGGTCGACGAACTGTTCATCAGGCCTCCGGCAAGCTTGCCTCGCGACCGGAGCTCGCCGCCCTGCGGCACCTACGTGTTGGTGACCACCCGACTGGACCGGCTCGGCCGCTCCACCAAACACCTCGCCCAACTCGCCGTCGAACTGCAAGGCCGCGAGATCGGGCTACGGATGCTGCACCAGGGCATCGACACCACCACCGCGGTGGGCAGGCTGTTCTTCCACCTCCTCGCTGCGATCGCCGAGTTCGAGCACGAGCTGATCAAGGAACGCACCGTCGACGGCCTCGAGGGAGCCTGGTCGCGCGGCCGCGACGGCGGCCGCAAACCCACCCTCACCCCGGCCGCAGTCCGACAAGCCCAGGCGATGTACGACTCCGGCGAGCACACCGTCGAACAGATCGCCGCCGCATTCAAGACCACCCGACCCACCATCTGCCGCGCCCTCGACCCCGCGACCATCGGCAAGAAGCCCAGCGAACCGCAGCCGTGACGATCCGGAGTAGGCCGACCGGGTTGACACCCGACTCCGATCCAGGCTCCTCACGGGCCGATCCAAAGATCCGCTATGGCGGGTCCTGACACGTTCTTACCAACTCGTTTGCCTCGTCCGGGTCACTTGCCCGGTGCTGGTTGTACGGGGCCGGCCTTGGTGGCTGGTTCTGGTGGATTGCCGGCGATCAGGTCGTCGAGCACGCCTGATACCAGTTGAAGGTTGGATGCTCCGGTGATCTTGGCGGCGATCCGGCCGTTGCGATCGAGGAAGAACGTCTCGGGGACGCCGAAGACGCCGAAGTCGATGGCCATCCGTGATCCTGGGTCGGTGAGGTACAGGTAGTCCTGGCCGCGGCCGAGTTCGTCGAGGAACGCTGTGGCGCCGGCCGCCCGATCTTGGTACACGATTCCGACGAACTTCACTCCGGCGCCACGGTAGGCGGAGGCGGCGGCCATCAAGTCGGGATGCTCCTTGCGGCAGGCGACACACCACGATGCCCAGAAGTTGACCACCACGATGGAACCGCGCAACGTGTCCAGCGACAGGGTGCCGGCCCGTTCGAGATAGGGCAGCTCACGACTGGGCGCCTGCGTGCCGATCAGGGGGGTCGTCACCAAGGTCGGATCGCGCTTCAGCCGCGCCCCGAACACCGCGCCGATGGCGATGGCGATCACAGTGACGAGGATCGCGCTCCAGCGCAGGTAGCGAAGCCCGGTGCGCCGTCGCGGGTCTGAGCGTTGAGGCTGCTGTGTTTGGTCGGTGGTCATCGCTGACCCGCCAGGCGCTGGTCGGCGACCTTGCGGAGGTCCTGGACCTGGCGCCGTACGTCGGGGGTGAGGTCGCGGCGTGCGGCCATCCGGTCGAGGACCTCGACCGCGCCCTTGGCGTCGCCGAGCCCGTACAGTCTGACGTTCGCCTGGAACCACTGTGCGTCCACCAGGTTCGGGTCGGCGGCGACCGCGCGGTCGATGAGCTGGGCGGCCTGCCGGGGGCTGCCGACCTGGAGCAGCAGCCAGCCGAGGTGGGCCTGGGCCTCCGCGTTGCCGGGCTCCAGCTTCAAAGCCTTGGTGTAGTGCACGACGGCGAGGTCGTAGCGTTTCTCGGCGACGTAGCGGTCGGCCAGGCCCAGCCTCATCGCGACGATGCCGGGGTTGGCCGCGACGACGGCTTCGAGTTCTTTGTCGGTGACCTTGGACAGGTCACGGGAAGGCGCGGGCCGGGGGACAGGGGTGGTCGCGGGCCCGGGCGTCTGGAGGATGTCATTGCCTGTCACGTACCCGCCCGGTGGCCGACTGACGACGAATCCGGACAACAGGAAGGCGGCCACCACCGCTCCGGCAAGGCCAAGCGCGTAAAGAACGTGACGGAATGTGGGGCGCCGTGAGGGCCGCACAGTGTCGGCGGTGATGGAAGCATCAGAGCGCTGCTCGGCGGCTTCAGGGGTAGGCTCGCCCATTGCTGACAGGGCGGCGGAGACCGCGGCCTCGTAGCGACGCCGCAATCGCGCCGCCTCCTGCGTGGTGATCTCGCCTGCGTCGACCTGGTGCTCCAGTTCGGTGATGTCGCGCACCGCGTCGTTGAGGCTCTGCTCGAGCCCGGAACGGTCGTCGCTCACGGTTCGTCCTCCTCGTCCATCCGCGACCGGTACTCGCGAACGGCCTCCGCGACCCGGTGACGCTCGGCCGCGGACAGCTCCTCGGTAGGGGCATGTGCGTGGCGGGCGCGGGTCAGCGTCACCGCCAGGCCGATCACCGCCGCGATCACCGGCAGCAGCCACAACAGCAGCGTGCCGCCGCGCGGGGGCGGGTCGAGCAGCACCCAGACGCCGTAGCGGTCCTCGAAGTAGGTGATGATCTGCTCGTCGCTGCGTCCGGCAGCGATCTGGTCGGCGACGATCCGGCGCATGCTGGCCGCCGTCTCCGACGGCGACTCGGCGATCGAGACCTGCTTGCAGACCGGGCACCGCAGCCGCGACTCAAGGGTGTAGGCCCGGTCCACACCGCCACGCTGGCCGGTCGCGAGGCCGACCACGACGACGGCCAGTAACGCCGCGATGAGCGCGACGGCCGACCAGCGCCGGACCCCCTCAGACATGCGAACCGGCCTCGGTCGACTGGGCGTCGTCCCCAGCCTGCTGCGAGGTGGCACCGCGCCGGCGTGGCCGGGCCGCCAGGGCCCACAGGCCGCCGGCCATGACCAGCGAGCCGCCCGCCCAGAGCAGCCACCGGTAGGGGTAGCGGTAGATGTTCAAACCCACTTTGCCCTGCTCGAGACTCGACAAGGCGACGTACAGGTCCTGGGTCGGTGTCGTCCACACCGACGGGGTGCCGACCGCCTGGACCTGGTTGGTGTACTTGGTGAGCGTCGGTTCGGCCACCCGCACGATCCGCCCGTCCTCCCGGATCACCACCCGGGCCACCCGGGCCGACCGGTTGGGGAGCTCACGGGATTGAACTCCCTCGAAGGTCACCGAGTAGCCGGCGACGTCTGCCGACTGACCGGTCTCGAGCTCGAGGCTGGCCCGGTCCGCCAGTTGCCCCGAGACCACGACACCCAGGGCGATGATTGCGAGGCCGAGGTGGGAGACCTGGCCACCCCAGTAGCCGCGGTGTCTCCGCAGGAGCCGCAGCAGGGGCCTCGGTCGCAGCGCGGGGGCCGTCGTGACCAGTTCCCGGACCGTACTGGCCGCCATCGCCACCACCAAGAAGGTGACCGCGACCACCGAAACTGAGCGAAGGCCGCCGGTGACCAGGGCCGCGGCAACGAGGCTGGCTACCAGCACCGGCGCCCGTAGCCGACGCCACATCAGGGCGCCGCCCGCGTGCCGGTACGGAGTGAAGGGCCCCACCCCCATCGCGGCGAGCAGCGTGAACGACAACGGCACCGCCATCCGGTCGAAGAAGGGACGTCCGACCGACAGTTGCGCGCCGGTGAAGGCCTCCACGAACACGGGATAGAGGGTGCCGAGGAGGACAACGAACGCGAACAGGGTCAGCAGGACGTTGTTGACCACGAACGCGCCTTCTCGGCTGGCCAGGGACTCCGGGCGCCGTCCCGAGGCCAACTGTTCGCCGCGGAACGCGAACAGCAAGAACCCGCCGGCCAGGACGACGATGAGGAACCCGAGGAGTGCGGGACCGATCGCGGACTGGCTGAAGCTGTGCACCGAGGAGACCACCGACGAGCGGGTCAGCAAGGTGCCCAGGATCGTCATCGAGAAGGTCGCGAGCACCAGAACGAAGTTCCACGCCTGCAGCATGCCGCGCCTGATCTGGACCACAGCGGAGTGGATGAACGCGGTCGCGAGAAGCCACGGGATCAGCGCTACGTTCTCGACCGGGTCCCAGGCCCAGTACCCGCCCCATCCCAGCACCTCATACGACCACCAGGCGCCGTACACGAGACCACCGGACAAGAAGCTCCAGGCCACCAGGTTGGCGCGGCGGGTCCGGCGCAGCCACTCCACCCCGCCTTCTCGCAGCAGCAGCGCCGACACCGCGAACGCGAACGGGACGGTGAAGCCGACGAAGCCCAGGTACAGCATCGGGGGATGGATCACGACCATCAGGTGGTTCTGCAGGATCGGGTTGGGGCCGGGACCGTCCACCGGCGGATCGGCGAGGATCCCGAACGGGTTCGCCGCGGTGATGATCAGGCCGAAGAAGAAGGCCGCGACGGCCCCCATCACCGCGAGCGCGCCGGTGCCGAGCCGGTCGTCGGTGGTGCGGACCTGCCGGAGTACGGCGGTGGTGTAGCCAGCCAGGACCAGCACCCACAGGACGATGCTTCCGGACAGCGCGGACCATGCGGTGGAGATCTTGAACAGCAGCGGTGTGGCCCGGGCGGAGGTCTCGGCGACGTAGGACACCGAGAAGTCGTCGGTCAGCAGCGCGAACTCCAGCGCCGCCATGGCCACGACGGCCCCGGCCACCATCCCCAGGACCGCCAGTCTCAGCTGGTTGCGCTGCACGCGGCCCGCCGGGTCGCGCTGCGCCCGCCAGCCCTGCACCGCCAGGAATACCGAGCTGACCAGCCCCAGGAGAGCGCCGGTCCAGCCGACAGCCGACGTCATGGGTTTCCCTTGCCAGGGTCAACTGACTCGTTGCCGGAGCCGGGTGGGCGGTAGTTCTCGTCATGCTTGACGATCATCGTGTTCGAGTAGAACGTGTCGCCGCGCCAGGCGCCCTCGACGATGACGCCGATTCCGGCGGCGAACAACTGCGACGGGGCGCCGGAGAACACGACCGGGACCGTGACGCTGTCGCCGGTCAGGTCATCGGCCAGCTGGAACCGCACCTCGTTCCCGGTCCGTTCCACGCTGCCGTTCTCGACCAGTCCGCCCAGCCGGAACCGTTTGCCGTCGTGGAAGTCGGCCTTCTTCGAGACGGCCTCGGCCGGAGTCAGGTAGTAGGTCAGGTTGTCGTTGAGGTTGCCGAAGACGAGGAAGCCGACGACGACCAGCAGGACTCCGGCCACCGGGATCACGACCGCCCGGTACCTCATCGCGGCCTCGCGATCTGGCGGTACGCCTTGCCGAGGCGCCGGCGCAACACGATGAGGTATCCGGTGATCGCGGCGTAGGCGATCCCGAAGCCGAGACCCACCCAGGCCCAGTCAGTCATTCGCGTCAGATCTCCTTCAGTCGCGGTGGCTCGACGGAACTTCCGGCGAGTTCCCGATCTCCGGCGATGGTCGCTTCGTCGAGGTGCTCCAGCGCCAGCCCGAGCCGGACCCTGTCCCTGAGCAGCCAGGCGCCCAGCAGGGTGAACGCGACCAGGTTGAGCGCCAGCGCGGCGAGCATCCGGTGGTCGATGGTCGGGTCACCGGGCCGCAGCACCGTGGGGGGCTGGTGCAGGGTTCGCCACCACAGGACCGAGAAGTGGACGATCGGCACCTGCACGAAGGCGACGATGCCGAAGATCGCCGCCCGCCGGGCCCGCAGCGTCGCATCGAGCGTGGCGCGCCGCAGGGCCAGGTAGCCCAGGTAGATGAAGAACAGCAACGCTGTGGTGACGAGCCGCGGGTCCCAGGTCCACCACACTCCCCAGACGGGCTTGCCCCACACGGCGCCGAGCACGATCGCCAGGCCCGTGAAGAAGACACCGGTCTCCGCGGCTGCCGCGGCGAGCCGGTCGTACACGGCCTTGCGTCGCCACAGCCAGCCGATGCTGCCGACCAGCGTCAGCCCGAAGGTCGCAAACGCGAGCCAGGCAGACGGCACGTGCACGTACATCAGCCGTTGCAAGTTGCCCTGGAGCCGGTCAGGCGGAGCCACCAGGGCTGCAAACAGTCCGACCGCAGCAACAGTGACGGCCGCTGCCGGCAGCAGCCGGGATCGATACCTCATGAGACGTCCTCCAACATTCGGCCGGTGAACAGAACCGCCAGCAGCAAGACCAGGTCGACGGCCAGGATGAGCAGGAGCCAGGACACCGGGGCGGCGCCGGCGTTGGCCGCCTCACGCGCCTGGGTGGCCCCCAGCAGCAACGGAAGGGCCAGCGGAATGATCAGCAGCGGCCCGAGCGTGGTCCGCATGCCCAGCGACTCCAGCAGCCCTTCGGCGATGGATCCGAGCAGCGCCAGACCGGCCGCGACACCAGGCAGGACGGCCAGCAGCCACGGCCACCCGGCCAGCGGCGGGTCGTACAGCATCACCACGACCGGAGCGAGCACAACCTCCAGCCCCAGCAGGAGCACACCGCTCGCGAGCGCGTTCCCCAGCAGCCGCACCACCGGCGGAACACCGGCGAGGGTGAGCATGTCGGCCTGGGCAGGGCCCTCGGCGCCCGTCTGCCGCAGCGCGATGAGGGCACCGAACAGCAGGACGACGACCCAGTACATGCCAGGCCCGACCTCGCGCAGCAACGGCAGGTCCGTGCCGACAGCGATCGGCGTGAGGAACAATGCCGCGGCCCCGAAGGGTGCGATGACCAGGAACGACTCCCCGAACCTGACCTCCAGGCGAAGGTTCTTTCCGGCCACAACCGTGCACAACCGCAGCGATCCGGTCACGACGACACCTGCCTGACCAGCCTGCCGTCGCGGACCTCGACCACGTTGTCGACGAGGCCCCCGAGCCGCTCGCGGTCATGCGAAACCACGACCGCCGCGCCGCCGCGGCCCCGGACCGACGCGACGAGATGGTCGACAAGCTCCCGTGCAGCCGGATCGAGCCCGCTGTCAGCCTCGTCGAGCAGCAGCAGCCGGGGCTCACCGATCAGCACCCGGGCCAGGTCCGCGCGCCGCCGCATCCCCTGCGAGCAGCGGTCGGCCCGACGATCCGCCGCGCGCAGCAGCCCGACAGTCTCGAGCGCCGACTCGACCACCGCGTCGCCCCGGCCGAGCAGCGCCGCCACGAATCGAAGATTCTCCCGCAGCGACAACTGCGGGTAGAGCGCCGGCTGGTGCCCCACCAGGCAGATCTGGCGGCGTACCTGCGCAGCGACCGAGCGGCTCAGGTCGGCGCCGAGCACCTCACCGCTGCCGGTCCGCGGCCGGCGCAACGTGGCGAGAACCTGCAAGACGGTGGTCTTGCCGGAGCCGTTGGCCCCGACGAGGCCCATGGCCTGCCCGCTACGGAGCTCAAGATCGACCCGCTCCAAGACATGCGTCGTTTCAATGACGACCGACACCGCATGGAGACTGGCAACCGCCCGACCGGGGGACCGGTCAGGCTGCCTGGTGGACTGCGCCGCAGTACCGGGGACGGTGTGCGTCACCTTCCGGGGATACTCGATCCGGCCGCTTCAGCGACTGCACCGGCCATGATCAGCCTGGCGGGCGCCGAGAAGCGCCGCGGTGAACCTCGATGGACGAATCTGGCCCTCATTTGTTCCCTCATCTATGTCTCGCCCTCGCCCGCCGCGCGAGATCGCAGCATCATGCAGATCGATGCGCGGGCCCTCATCTCAACTACTATGCCGCATCGTAGATGATCGTCTGGCGCCCTCGCATCGGGGCCCCTGTCGCGCGACGGAGATCCGGCGGGACGCCCCACCAGCCTGGCCAAGCCGGCGGGCCGGCCCCGCGGTAGTCCGCGGAGCCGGATCGTCTGAAGTCACGACCGGCCAGGACCCCCACCGGGGGAGTAGCCGGCGTAGCTGGGTTCTGCAGGCCGTTGGTCTGCCGCATCTCGGCCCGACTCCAGCGGATGCCGGCGCCCAGTTCAGCCGGATCGTGGTCGACCGCGACACGACGTGTACGCCGGCGCGCTCGACCCCAATCCCTCGCGGGCGGCGGGATGCGCAGCGCTTCCGGAAGCAGGAGTGCCGTTCTGCCGGGCGGTGTGCAGGGCCACCTGTGGGATGCGGCGCGGTGCCGAGGAGCGGCGGTGATCGAATCGATCCGGCCGGGCCTCGCCGGCGGCGTTCTCCGGCCGCGACGACGCGCACCTCAAGCTAGTCCGCGCCAGGGGAGTGTGGGCGATCATCGAGGCCTCGGCCGTGCCGTACCTGCCCGGCGGCAGCCGCCGCAACCTCGACTGGGCCGGAACGGCGTCGCGGCCGCCCGTAGCCGGTCGGTGTTCATGGTATGGATCTCGGCCCGCGCGGTTGGCCGTGCGTCTGCCGCGGCAGACGTAACCGACGGCTTCAGGGGACGCGTACTGGCGGGTCATCCGGGCCGCGGCATGCAGCGGCCCGGAGGAAGCGGCGTCCAGGTACGAACGCTAGGGGCGATGCGACGCGAACACCGAGAAGTCGACCTTCACCTGGTCAGCGACGTGCGACACGGTCGCCGTCGGCACCTCAGCCGACCGTGGAAACCGAGCCGCTATCTCGAAGAACTTCACAACACCGCGGACCCCCAGGCGCGTCGCACCGGACCTATTGGCCACCAGAGCCCGGTCCTCCTCGACCAGCGTCCACGAGCTCACACGATCCTCGGACGACCACTCTCGGCGCATGCGCCGAACCGTAGGAGAGTCTGCGGTTCGGACCAGCTTCGGGAGTCCAGAGCCAGGAAGGAGAGCTGCTCACCGTGGCCGACGCCGCCAACCAACCCTGCACCGCTGGCTGAACGGCGGATTCATCGCCGGCGAACAGGCCCCTGGTCTGCATCGATCGCCTATGGCGTCTTCATCACCCCTTCACAGCGACCGGCCACCATCGTTGGTTCCGGGCGTCGCAGACAGGGCCGGCACCGGGGCGCGGAACGACAGCCAGCATGCGGCGGCTGCGCTTCTGGCCGCCTCGCCCACGCCGTCGGACTGCTCGACCTTCGAGCGGAGACGGTGCCGGGCCCAACTCCACGAAAGGGAACAGGAAAACATGACGAACCTCGTCGCGGAGGTAAGCGGCGGTCTGGCGGGCGGCAGCCTCGTGCTCGTACTGTGCATGGCGGCGTGCCCGCTGATCATGGGTGGCCTGATGTGGGTAGCGCGCCGCCGGGACAGCACTTCGCAGCAGACGCCGACGGGCAAGGCCGGCAGGCCGGGGGTTGTGCCGGCCAAAAGGACGATGTCGGCCAAACAGGCGGAGCTGGTTCGCACGCGAGCTGAGATCGATCGGCTCCGGGCCGCCGAGAACGCCGCCCGCAAGGCACAGAAGCGGTCCCGATGACGCTGCTCATGTCGATCGCCCTCACCGCTCTAGTGGTGACGACGGTCTACCTGTTCTGCCTGCGCCCGATGCGCCGAGGCAGGCACCCGGTCCCCGCGCGAGAAGGCCGGGGCTCGCCTGCCGCGGCGCGCGCAGCCACGGACGTGGACATTGAGCTGCGGCGCGCCCGGGCCGAACTCGTCCGGCTGCGGAGGCGACACGGACAGCCGGACGCACCGATCCCAACGGACGAGGCCCTGCGTGCGTCGGTCGTGGTCGCGGTTCCGCGATGGCGACGCTACCTGCCGGTGAACATGTCCCGGGTGGAACAGGTGGTACGAGTCGCCGCGGGGGTGGCCGTCGCGGTGATCGCCGCCCTGGTGCTGCCCGGCGCGGTCGGCAGCGGCTGGCGGGTGGGTCTGGCGGTGCTGAGTGGGCTCGTGGTTGTCGATCTTGTGGTGAGCGGGTTGATCGGCCACTGCCCGCTCCACCGGTTCCTGCGAATGCCCTGGGAACCCCGGAGGCGGAGCGCAGGGACACCGCAGCGCCGGACGTCGCCGACCCCAGGCGCGCCCGCCGACAAGGTCTCGCCGTGACCAGGGTTGGGCGGTGGCTGGCGAGTCCGTCCGGCCGCCGGCGCACCTGGGGCGCGGGCGCCGCTGCATGGGGGCTCCTCGCCGAAGCCGCCGCTGAGGCACACGGTCGCATCCCGCTGTGGCTGGATCGTCCGTTCAGCATCGCACCCGGACTTGGCCTCGACACCGACTATGCGTCCGTGGCCGGCCTTGTCGTGGAAACCTCTGGGCTGCTGCACGAGGCGGGACTGGCCCGGGGAGACGTTCTGGCGATCGTCAAGGCGCACAACGTCGACGTGATAGCGCTGGCCCAGGCGGCTGCGCGGCTGGGCGCCGTGCCCGCGTTGATCGCGCCCGAATTCGACCCCGACACGATCCGTGCCCTGTTGGACCGGCTGGGTGGCCCGTTGACCGTCGCCGACGACGCGGCGATCATCAGGCACGGCCTGGCCTCCCCCGGGCTGACCCGTCGCCTGATATCCGTCGACGGCTCCGCCGCCGGCGGAACAGAACTGGATCAGTACCGCGGGCATCGCGTCCCGCCGGCGGCACCGCGAGCCGATCACGAGCTCGTGGCCCTCACCCACACGTCCGGCACCACCGGAGTGCCGAAATTGATCTCCCACACCGGCGCGAGTCTGGCCGGGCAGTCCCTCGTGCAGGTTCTCGGCGGTCGCCTCCTGCTCGGCCGCCGCGATGTCATCGCCACCTGCCTGACAACGGCGCACGCCCGGACCCTGTCGGGGCTGGCGACCGTCGCGGCGCTCGGCCTGCCGCACCTGGCGATGGTCGATCCCGATCCGGTCTCCGCAGGCCCGCTGATGGCTCGGCACCGGCCAACGCTCATCGAGACCTTCCCCAACGTCTTCACCCGCTGGGAGGCATTCGCCGAGGGCCCGGCCGCCCCGCTCGCGAACGTCCGGATCTTCTTGTCGACCTTCGACGCGGCCCACCCGCGGACCATCCACAAGATGCTGGCCTCCTCACGTCGGCGCCTACCGGTCTACGCCCAGGCCTACGCGCAGAGTGAGACCGGAGCGATCGCACTGAGCTTCCGGTTCTCCCGGCGACACGTCGGCGACGCGCGCCACGTCGGCTGGCCGATTCTGGCGTTCAACCGAGTCCGCCTGGTCGATCCGAGCACCGGCGCAGCGCTCCGCCGGCCGGGCCGCACCGGCACGATCGAGGTACGTGGCCCGGGCCTGTTCGGCGGCTACCGGGCCGAACCAGGACGGACGGCGGAGGGCTGGCACGACGGCTGGTGGCGCACCGGTGACCTCGGGTCACGCCGGATCGACGGAGCGATACGCCTGCAGGGCCGTGCCGTCGACGCGGTCGCCGCCATCCCGGACTACCTGGCCTGGGAGGACATCGTGCTCGAACGCCTCGAGGAACTGGACGAACTCGTGATCCTGGACGACCCCGCCGGCCACCCGGCAGTGGTTGCGACCACCCGGGACAACCGGCCGCTGGATCCTGACCGGTGGGCCGAAGCCACCGCCGACATCCCCGGCTTGGGGCATCCGAGGATACTGCGCTGGGATCAACTACCAACCACCGCCACGTGGAAGGTGCGCCGGCCCGCCCTGCGCGACCAGCTCTTCCCGACACCGCGCACCGCGCCCGCTACCCCACCTGCACCGCTCGGCGATGACAGGCTGACCCAGCCGGGCCCACAGCCGACGCGCTTGCCGCGCCGGCTCTAGGGCGGTGGGGGAGAAGGTGGCCCAGCAAGCCGAAGCCGATGGCGCAGGTCGCGCCGGCATCGATCGCGGCGCGGGCCGCGTGGCGGTTGAGCGTGGTCATCGCCTCGACCGCCTGCGGGATCCCCGGACGTCTCGAAGTCGCCGGGCAGGTCGTCCTCGGGTTGCGCCACCCGTTGCCGCCGGCGACATCGATCTCGCGGCGACGCAGCGCGTCGCGCAGCGCGACCAGGACAGGCGACCCGCGGGCTCGAACGGCCCGTGTGTCTCGCGCCTGCTGGTCGGAGCGGCAGCCGTGGCTGGCACCCTGTTCGTGACCGGCTGTTCGTCGGCGACCACTGAGCAGTGGAAACGACTCGGTCTCCCCGAGGGCGCCTCGGACCGGACCGAGGCCGTCCGAAGTCTCTGGATCGGTGCCTGGATCGCCGCCCTGATCGTCGGCGTGATGGTCTGGGCCCTGATCCTGTACGCCGTCGTGCGGTACCGCAGGCGCACCGAGGAGGCACCCCGGCAGACCCGGTACAACCTGCCGCTGGAGGTCCTCTACACGCTCGCGCCGTTCGCCATCATCGGCGTGCTGTTCTTCTACACCATCGAGCACGGCAACAAGATCACCGCGATGTCCGACAGCCCGAACCACACCATCAACGTGGTCGGCCAGCAGTGGCAGTGGACCTTCAACTATCACGAGACGGTGAACGGTCAGGAGGGTGTCTGGGAGACCGGCACCCTGGAACGGCCCGCCGAGTTGTGGCTGCCGGTGAACGAGTCGGTGCGTTTCGAGCTGACCTCGCCGGACGTGATCCACTCGTTCTGGGTGCCGGCGTTCTATTTCAAGCTGGATGCCATCCCCGGCCGGACCAACAAGTTCGAGCTGACCCCGACCAAGATCGGGGTCTTCGCCGGCAAGTGCGCGGAGCTATGTGGCCTCTACCACAGCCGGATGCTGATGACTGTCCACGTGGTCACGGCAGACCAGTACCAGGCGCACCTCCGGGAGCTGGCCGCGAAGGGACAGACCGGCGCCGCGACCGGCGGCCAGGACGCAACCACCATTCCCGGTTACGGGCAGCAGGAGGGCGGGAACTGACCAACATCGCCGAGCGCACCAGCGCGACCGGAGCGTGGTCAGCCTGCCGTTCTTCTCGTTCTGCCGTTCCTGATCGCAGTGCCGACGGGGGTGAAGTTCTTCAACTGGATCGGCACGATGTGGGGCGGGTCGGTGTCCTTCGACACGCCGATGCTGTGGAGTGTCGGGTTCCTGGTGACGTTCCTGTTCGGCGGGCTGACCAGCGTCATCCTGGCCTCGCCGACGCTGGACTACCAGCTGTCCGACACCTACTTCGTGGTCGCGCACTTCCACTACGTGCTGTTCGGCACCGTGGCATTCGCGATGTTCGCCGGGTTCTACTACTGGTGGCCGAAGTTCACCGGCCGAATGGTCGACGAGAAGCTCGGCAAGGTGCACTTCCGGCTGCTGTTCCTGGGCTTCGACACCACGTTCCTGGTGCAGCATTGGCTCGGCGTCGAGGGCATGCCGCGGCGCTACGCGTCGTACGGCGCGAACGAGGGCTTCACCACGCTGAACGAGGTCTCCAGCGTCGGTGCCTTCCTGCTCGGCCTATCGATGCTGCCGTTCTTCTACAACGTGTACACGTCGCGGAAGTCGCCGCTGGTCGGTGTGGATGACCCGTGGGGCTGGGGCCGTTCGCTGGAGTGGGCGACCAGCTCCCCGCCGCCGCGGCACAACTTCGTCTCGCTGCCGCGGATCCGCTCGGAGAGCCCGGCGTTCGACCTGCACCACCCGGAGATCGCGAAGGCGACGCAACCGGACAGCCGCGAGAACCTGTTGCACGCGAGCGACGCCGCTCGCTGACCCGCGCCCGTCTGTACGTCAGGGGGTCCGAGCCGTTCGCCACGTCCGGAACAGCGCGATGCTCGCCTCCCTGGCGGACCTCGACTCAGGGCTGGCATATCCAGCTCCACCGGCCCCCCGGCGGGTCGCCTTTCCCGCCCTTCCCGCCGATTATCGGTCAGTTCTGCCTGGCGCTGCGCCACGCTCCGCAGGCCGGCCTGTCTCGCCGTTTATCGCTCAGTAATGACGGCGACCAGAAGGATCGGCTGCCGTGAATCTGTGGTTGCCCGCGCTACCTGAGACCGGCTTGACGCTTCAGGTACTCGTCCTCGTCGATCTCACCCTCGGCATAGCGCCGCCGGAGCACTTCCTCGGGACTCTCGGTGCGCGGTTCCCGCTCAGCGGTGGTCGGGCGGCGCACCAGCCAGATGGTCGTTGCCGCAGCGAGCACAAGGATTGCGACCGCGACCAGTGCCCACAGCAGCACCGAGGCGCCGCACGTCATCATCAATCCGCTCCCGTCGTCGATCGCCGGCCTGGCGAGCTTCGACCGGCCTTGTACTAAGTTCCATCGTAGTGGGCACGGCGGTCCGGTGGCCGACGCGGCCCTACGGTGCTGCAGTGCGCGGCTATCCGTCAGTCGCGCCATCTGTGTGATTCCGGTCGTGCCGTTGCTGGCGGGTGCTCACCCCAGCAACGACACACCGGGCCGCTGTCCGTCGAGCGCGTCTGGCGCTACGTGGCGGGGGTCCAGCAGCCCACTGACACGCCCTGGCCGCGGGAGCCCTGGTGGCGTCCCCGGTAACCAATGACCTCTACTATCGTTCTTCGTACTAGTTCGGGTTTGAGTGGATCCGGCCGCTCTGTGGAAAGTCTTTGAGGAGTGAGATGGCTGCACGATCGGCCGCTGGGTCGAAGTCCGACGTCCTGTACGGGATCAGCGCGACCGGCTCGGTCGACGGTCGCCCCGAGGCGACGGTCGTCAGTGAACGATCGGTGCACGCGGCAACCGAATCCGGCATCTACACCTCGGCCGGCGGGGCCTGGCCATTCACCCTCCGCTACCACTGCTGACCCCCCGGCGATCAGGCGAGTGGCTCCCCGCTCGGTCCGGGCCGCTGCCTCGAGAGGGTGCCGTACGCAGCCCCGGCGCACCGTGCGGGCACTGAGCCCGCGATGGTCCTTCCCACTCAATGCAGGAGGCTTTTGATGAACCTTGCCGCTGTCTTTGTCACCGGGCTGTTCGCCGGTGGCGTTTCTTGTGCCGCCGTGCAGGGTGGCCTGCTCAGCGGGTTGATCACCCGGCAACGCGCCACACCCGAACCCGCCGCCCCTGTGCGCCGTCCGAAGGGGGGTACTCGGCACGCCGCCGATCCGACGCCCGGCGCAAAGCCGACAGTCTCGGTGCGGACCGCGCCACGTGCCACTACGCGCGCCCGGCTCGGCGATGACCTCACCCCGGTCGGCGGGTTCCTGGCGGGCAAGCTGATCTCACACGCAGTGCTCGGTGCCCTGCTGGGCGGGCTCGGTGGTGCGGTACAGCTCACGGTGGGTCTGCGCACCTGGCTGCAGATCGGCGCCGGCGTACTCATCATCGTGTTCGGCCTGGCCCAGCTGGGCGTACCCGGCTTTCGCGGGATTGTGGTCGAGCCACCGAACTCCTGGCTGAGGATCGTCCGCAACCAGGCCCGCTCACAGGCTGCACTGGCGCCGGCTGTGCTCGGCCTGGCGACGGTCCTGATCCCGTGCGGGATCACCTTGTCGGTGGAGGCACTGGCGCTGACGTCGGGATCGGCCTGGGTCGGCGCGGCGACGATGGCGGTGTTCGTGCTCGGGACCGGGCCGTTGTTCGCTGTTCTCGGGTACGCCGCGCGCATGGCCGCCACCGCGTGGCGGGGCCGGCTGGCCGCGGTCACCGGGCTGGTGGTGCTCGGGATGGGCTTCTACACCCTCAACGGCGGCCTCGAACTCGCCGGTTCGCCGGTGGCGGCGAGCCGGATCGGCCAGACACTCGGTTTCGCACCCTCGCCGCCCGACACCTCCGCGACGTCCGTCGTGAATGGGCAGCAGACCGTCGTGATCACGGCGCGCTCCGGCTCCTATCGCCCGGGCAACGTTCAGGTCCGGTCCGGCCTGCCGACCACGCTGGTCGTGAAGTCGGAAGGCGCCACAGGGTGCATCCGGTCGTTCACCATTCCGAGCCGCAACATGCAGGAGGTCCTGCCAGCCACGGGCGAGACCCGCATCGACCTGAGCGTGCTCCAGCCGGGGCCGGCTCGACTACGCCTGCGGCATGGGCATGTACACCGGCGTCATCACCATCGTCTGAGAACAGGAGCACCAACCATGTCCACCACCACCCACACCTTCCGCGTCGAAGGCATGCACTGCGGCAGCTGCGCCCTGCACATCGATGACGCCCTGGAAGACCTGCCCGGAGTACACAGCACGACGACCACGAAGAAACAGGGACGCAGCACCGTCGAACTCGATCTCAGCAAGAGCAACCCCGCAGACGTCATCACCCTGATCGAAGAACTCGGCTACCGCGCCTCCGCCTTGCCATGACCTGGCACGTCCACCGATCACCCGACCGGGAGAGAGGCCGGTTTCGGTCGAACCCCGTGACATCGGCATAGCAAGATACCCCCGCTGGCCGGGCGCCACATCGACGGCGGCGACTGAATCCCCCCGGCGGTGTGATCATCCGCCGCCACCTTCCGCACACGCGCCTTCGGCGCCCGCGGGTGGACGGAGACGGCCGTGACCCAATGGTCGAAGGACCGCGCGTGGACCACCACCAGTCATCCAGATCTACCCCACCCCACCGGGGGTGGGGTATGGTTGCCGTATGGACACTCTGCAGCGATCGGTGGTCAACCGGTTGAAGACGGCCCGGGGCCATATGAACGCGATCGTCGAGATCGTCGAGGACGACGGCTACTGCCCGGACGTGATGAAGCAACTGTCCGCGGTGCAGGGCCTACTGGAGGGGGCGAGCCGGCTGATGCTGCGCCGGCACCTGCAGACCTGTGTGGCCAAGGCGATGCAGGAGGGCCGGACCGCGGAGATCGTGGACGAGTTGATGGAGACGCTGAAGTTCGACAAGCACGTGTTCCGGCCGCCACCCGGCTCCGACCAAGAACGCGCCGAGGGTGACGCGCTGGAAGAGGCGGCTCATGCCTGAGGTCGGGGTGACCACAAAGGCCGCGACGGCGACGCTTGATTTCGCGGTGCGGGGGATGACCTGTGGGTCGTGTGCCAATCGGGTGCAGCGCGCGCTGGGTAAGCAGCCGGGGGTGGCCTCGGCGGAGGTCAACTTCGCGACCTCCTCGGCGCGTGTGGTGCTGGCCGACGAGCCCACTGATCTGGGTGCCCTGCGGGCCGCGGTGGCCAAGGCCGGCTACGAACTGGACCTGCCGGGCGGGCGGCCCGGTGGCGCGACTGGGAAGGCTCCGGCCGGGGGGCAGGCAGAGGAGCAGGAGACGGACGAGGAGACCGCTGCGCAGCGGTCGTGGCTGTGGCGCACTCTCGTGGCGTGGCCGCTGGGGTTGGCCACGATGGTGCTGGCGTTCTGGCCGCTGGCAACCGAGCAGCCGTGGTCTCCGTGGGCGCAACTGGCGCTGGCGGCGCCGGTGCAGTTCGTGGCGGGATGGCCGTTCCTGCTCGGGGCGGCGCGACGGGCACGGCGGCTGTCGGCGAACATGGATACCCTGATCGCGGTCGGCACCCTGGCGGCGTTCCTGTTCTCGCTGACGGAGCTGCTGCGTGGCCGCCGCGAGCTGTACTTCGAGACCGCGGCGCTGCTGATCGCGTTCCTGACGCTGGGCCGCTACTTCGAGATCCGGGCCCGGCGCCGGGCGGGCAAGGCGATCCGGGCGCTGCTGGAGCTGGGCGCGAAAGAGGCCCGGGTCATCCGCGACGGCACCGAGGTGATGGTTCCTGTCGAGCAGGTACAGGTCGGGGACCTGCTGCGGATCCGGCCCGGAGAGAAGATCCCGGCCGACGGCGAGGTCGTAGACGGCGCCTCGGCAGTGGACGAGTCGATGCTGACCGGCGAATCGATCCCGGTGGACAAGACCATCGGCGCCACGGTCGCCGGGGCCACGGTGAACACCAGCGGGGTCCTCACCGTGCAGGCCACCGCCGTCGGCGCCGACACCGCGCTCGCCCAGATCGTGGCGCTGGTCTCGGCGGCCCAGGCCGGCAAAGGCAAGGCCCAGCGCATCGCCGACCGGATCTCGTCGGTCTTCGTACCGACCGTGATCGCGATCGCGGTCGCGACCTTCATGGCCTGGTGGCTGCTGGCCGGTGACCCGCAGGCAGGGTTGATCGCCGCGGTCGCGGTGCTGATCATCGCGTGCCCCTGCGCGCTCGGGCTGGCCACCCCGGTCGCGATCCTGGTCGGCACCGGCCGGGGCGCGAGCATGGGCATCCTGATCAAGGGTGTCGAGGTGCTGGAACGCACCCGCAAGATCAGCACCGTCGTGTTCGACAAGACTGGCACGCTGACCAAAGGCGAGATGGCGCTGACCGACCTCGAGGCCGGCGACGGCACCGACCCGGCTGTGCTGCTGCGCCGCGCCGGGGCCGTGGAGGCCGACAGCGAGCACCCGATCGGGCAGGCCATCGCGGCCGCCGCCCGGGACAGGTCCGGCGCGCTGCCGGGAGTGACCGGGTTCGAGTCGGTCGCCGGGCACGGGGTCCGCGCCGAGGTCGAGGGCGAGACGGTGTGGGTGGGCCGGCGGAAGATGGCCGCCGAGGCCGGACTCGCCCTGCCCGACGGGCTGGCCCGGGTCGCCGAACGGCTCGAGGAGCACGGGAAAACGGCGGTGTTCGCCGGCTGGGCCGGTCAGGTCCGGGGGGTGCTGGCGGTCGCTGACACCCTCAAGGACGGAGCCGCCGACACCGTGGCCGAGTTGCACCGGATGGGCCTGAAGGTCGCCATGATCACCGGCGACAACGCGCGCACCGCGGCCGCGATCGCCGACCGGGTCGGGATCGACACGGTGCTGGCTGAGGTGCTACCCGCGGACAAGCAGTCCGAGGTGGCGCGGCTGCAGGCCGCCGGCGAGGTCGTGGCGATGGTCGGAGACGGGGTGAACGACGCCCCGGCGCTGGTGGCCGCCGATCTGGGCATCGCGATCGGCACCGGCACCGATGTTGCGATCGAGTCGTCGGACCTGACCTTGATGCGCGGTGACCTGGCCGGGGTGCCGACCGCGATCCGGCTGTCGCGGCGCACCTACCGCACGATCTGGCAGAACTTCGGCTGGGCGTTCGGCTACAACCTGGCGCTGATCCCGCTGGCCGCGTTCGGGCTGCTCAACCCGATCGTCGCCGGCGCCGCGATGGGGTTCTCCTCGGTCAGCGTGGTGAGCAACTCGCTGCGGCTGCGCCGGTTCCGCGACCACCGCCCAGCCCCCGCCCCGTCCGACCCCGCCCTCCCCACACGGGCGAGGCCGGCGGTCGGCGGGTCGGATTACGTTCGGGTGCACCTGCGCGAGGGCGGCTGGGTCGAGGGCCACCGCCGCACCTCCGCCCGGATCGATGCCCGGGTGCTGCTGCTCGACCCGGTCGAGGTGCGCGACTCCAACGGCGCCACCCGGGCGCCGCGACCGGCCGATTCGTTCATCCCGGCCTGCGACACCGCGCGCATCGACGCGCTCGCCGCACCGAGCCAGCGTGGAGCCTGACATGCCCGTACTTCCCGAAGAGATCACCGCCACCACACTGCGGCGGCAGTGGCGCGGCTACCGGCGCGGACAGGTCGAGACCCTGCTCGGGCGCGTCGGCGCCGACTACGCCGGCGCCCTGGACCGGCTCGCGCTCGTGGCCGAGGACGGTGACCGCGCACGGAAAGGCCAGGAACGGCTTCAACGCAGCCTCGACGCTCTCACCGACACCACCCACGAGGACGACACCCGAGCCCGCGCAACGGCCGACGCCGACGCGATCCAGGCCCGCGCGGACCGGGCCGCCGAGCTGATCATCACCCAGGCCGAGGCAGCGGCAGCGGCATGCGATCGGCAGGCCCAGGCCCTGCGCGAGAGCGCACAGGCAGATGCCGACGCCGCCCGACAGCGCCTCGAGGAAGCCGACCGACGCGCCCGGCAACTCGAGGACGCCGCCCGGGATCGCTGCGACGCAGTACGCACCGAGACCGAGACCCGGCTCGAACAATTACAGACCGCCGAACGGCACTTCGCCGACCGGATCCGGCAGGTCGAGAACACGCTGGGCGCGCTGCGATCCCAGGTCGGCCTGCTCGACCACGTCCAGCACGCCGAACAGGCCCTCGCCGCCCTACGCACCGACACCCACACCATCCCTTGGTCCACCGGTGCCGGAGCCCCCACCAACGGCCATCACACATAATGCACCGCCCCTGGCGGCCTTTACAGAACCGCCCCGCGGGACCTGCCACGTCCCCGATGGACCAGCACAGAAGCGACCAGCACAGACACGAAAGGAACACGCTAATGCGAACCGCCTACACCGTGACGGGCATGACCTGCGAACACTGCGTCAGCGCCGTCACCGAGGAAGTCACCGGAATCGACGGCGTCTCCGACATCGCCGTGGACCTGCCCACCGGCGCCGTCACCGTGACCAGCGAACTGCCGATCGACGAAGCACAGATCCGCGCAGCCGTCGAGGAAGCCGGCTACCACCTCGCGCCCCACTGAGCGGAGGGCCGCCACACCCCTTTGCGGACGAGGACGAACGGTGACGCGAAAAGGTCCTGCGGACGCGGTCCCGCCCGCCGCGTCGGGTAGGTCGCGACACGTGCCGTGGGGTCGGCGCCGGGGTCCGGCCAGTCGTTGCGACCGGGGGAGGGGTCCGTGGGTGGCGGGGTCAGGTCGCCGTCGATCTTGCGGCCGTCCTGCCTAGGCGAGATCCGCCAGGTGTTGCCCGAACAGGTCGAGCGCGGTCAGTCGCAGGTAGGTTCCGTCGGAGGGTCCGCCTGTGTAGGTCAGGGCGGTCACGTTGTCGCCGCGCTTCAGGTTCTTGCCCGTATCACGTCGGTCGCCGAGATGGACGCCTCCGTCCCGCCGCCGGCGTCGCCACCGGGGAGACCACTGTCGATGACCCCTTCCAGCAGGGCCGGGAGTAAGGCGGGCAAGAGACAGCCAGGGCGACGACGCTGAGAGCACGATGTAGCCGAGCGCCGGCGGGATGAACAGCAAGGCCGGCAGTCCGCCGTGCACGGTCGCCCGGCACTGTGTACATGGTCAGCAACAGCAGACCGGCCCAGGCCGCCTGCCAGAGCTGTACTGCGACCAGGTGGATCAGCAGTCCGGTGGCCGCGATCACAGAAGCCGCGAACAACGTCAGGTGCGGGTCGGGCGGCAGCGGAACGCTGAAACGGTTGATCGAGTCCATCGCGTTCACCATCTGGTCGTTGAACTCGAGAGTGGTCTCGCGCCACGGCAGCAGCCCGAAGTTCAGGGTGTCGCGGAGGAAGAAGGATGAGATCAGCTCGACCAGTACAGATTCTGCAGCAGGATCCCGGTGCCGGTGACCGCGCCACACAGGAAGGCGCTGATGAAGAGGAAGGGCCCGGAGAAGACCGGTGTGAGCACCGTTGCAGGCGCCGACGATCGCGACCACCAGGCTCGGCTCCTGGATGTGCCGGTCCACCGTCAGCAGCGGGCCGACCTCCGCGTACTTGTGTTCCTCGACGGTCGCACACTCGGTCAGCAACTGCTGGTTCGTGAGCGGCTGGTGGACCGCGGTCGAGCTCCGGTGGCTGATCGCCGAGAGGGTGGTCGGCCGGCCCCAGCAAGGTGGTGACATAGCCGCGCCGGATCCGGTCGGGGGCCGACCGAAGCTGCGGCGCTGACGGCCCACTCGAGGCTCGACGACGGTCCATGCCCATGGTGCGAAATGGTGGCGGGCGTCCAGGAAGATCGCACCTCGGCTCTTGCGGGGAAGTCAGGGTGGTTGGCGCGCTTCATCTGGTGGGCAGGCGGGTGGTGAACGTGGCGCCTCGGCCGGGGGTGCTGTCGGCGGTGAGGGTCCCGCCGTGGGCAGCGGTGAGTTCGGCGGCGACGGCCAGGCCGATGCCGGAGCCGTCGGCGCGGGCGGCGCGGCTGCGGAAGAACCGGTCGAAGACATGTGGGAGGTCTTCGGTGGGGATGCCGGGGCCGGTGTCGGCAACGCGCAGTTCGGCCCAGCCGTCGTGGGTGCGCAGGGTGATGGTGACTGTGCCGCCGTCGGGGACGAACTTGAGGGCGTTGGTGAGCTGGTTGATGATGATCTGGCGCAGCCGGACCGCGTCGCCGTCGACGTGCGCCTCGTGCAGATCCGTGCGCAGGGTGAGCCCGGCGTCGGTGAAGGCACCGGCTAGATCGGTGATGGTGTCGCGCACCAGCGTGGTCAGGGACAGTGGTGCGCGTTCGAGGGTGAAGGCGGCGGCGTCGGCGAGGGCTAGGGTCTCCAGGTCGGCGACGAGGCGGCCCAGGCGCAGGGTCTCTTCGTGCAGGGAGGCGATGACGTTCTCGGTCGGTTTGCTGATGCCGTCCTGGATGGCTTCGAGCTGACTGCGCTGGATGGCCAGCGGGGTGCGCAGTTCGTGGGCGACGTCGGCGGCGAAGGAGCGGCGCAGTTCGTCTTCTTTCTCGACCCGGTCGGCCATCGTGTTGAAGGCGGTGGCAAGGCGGCCGATCTCGTTGTCGGGGATGCTCGCTACGCGGCGGTCACGCTGGCCTGCGGCGAGGTCGTCGGCGGCCTGGGTGAGTTCGGCGATGGGTGCTGTGGCGCGGCGAGCGGTGAACAGGCCGATGGCCAGGGCGACCAGCGCCGCAGCGAAGGCCCCGGCGGCGAGGAGGCGGTTGACGGAGGCCTGGAAGTCCTTGTCGACGGCCGGGATCACGCCTTGGGGGACGCGGACTTGAAGGGTACCGACCTGCTGTCCGTCGACAGTGACCGGGAGGCTGCGGGGCGGGCCGAGGGCACCGGTGCCCATCATGTCGCGGTGCATGGCCAGGGTGGCGGCGTCGACGTTGGCGTCGGCCAGTGACCACACCGGCCGGCCCGCGGCATCAAGCAGCACGGCCTCGGAGCCGGTCATGGCGACCGTCGGCGCGAGCTGGTCCAGTGACTGGGTGTTCCAGGTGTCGTCGCGGCTGTGGGCGGCGGCGAACAGCGACACCAGTTGTTGCTGGCGGGAGCTCTGCTGCTCGGCGAGGTAGTCCTGGAAGCGGGCGGTGAAGGCGGTGTTGACCAGCACGGCTGTCAGCGCCGCCGTGCCGACGCCCAGTGCGGCGAAGGCCAGGGCGAGACGGCGGGCGAAGCGGCCGCGGAGCAGCTCACGCATTCCGTTCCACATCACGATCGACTCCGAGTTTGTAGCCGACACCGGGCACGGTGACGACCAGCTGGGGGGGAGGGGTGTCGCCGAGCTTGCGGCGCAGGTTCTTCACATGTACGTCGATGGTCCGCTCGTACGCCTCGAAGGCGTGTCCCTGGAGGCGGCCCACCAGCTCCATCCGGGCCCAGGCACGCCCGGGACGGGAGGCGAGCGCGGCCAGCAGGTCGAACTCCATCCGGGTCAGGTCGACCTGCCCTTCGCCAGCGTGGACTTCGCGGCGCTCGGTGTCGATCCGCAGCTGGCCCGCGCCGTACGAGACAGGCTCCTCTGTATCGGCCCGTGGGCCGCGGGCTCGGCGCAGCACCGCCTCGACCCGGGCGACCAGCTCGCGGGGACTGAACGGCTTGACGATGTAGTCGTCGGCGCCCAGCCGCAGCCCCATCACCCGGTCGTTCTCGGCGGCCTTGGCGGTGAGCATCACGATCGGTACGTCGCCGGCCTTGCGTAACAGCCGGGCCACCTCCTCCCCGGGCAGCCCGGGCAGGCCGAGGTCGAGGACGATCAGGTCGGGGTGGGCTGCGGCTGCCAGATCGAGGGCGTGGCGCCCGTCACCCGTCTCGAGCACGGTGTAGCCGTCGCGCTCCAGGTAGTCGCGCACCAGGGCGCGCAGTTTCACCTCGTCGTCGACGACCAGAACAGTCGCGGTCACGTCCGGACCTCCATCGGCTGGGGGGCAGCGTGCGGCGGGCGGGGCCGTACCGCAAGCGTAGGTGGGGTGAACCGGCGCAGCCTGTTGGCGTTGCTCACCACCGACAGCGACGACAGCGCCATCGCCGCTGCCGCGATGATCGGGCTCAGCAACCAGCCCGTGACCGGATACAGGACCCCCGCGGCCAGCGGGATACCGGCGGTGTTGTAAACGAAGGCCAGGAACAGGTTCTGGCGGATGTTGCGCATCGTCGACCGGCTCAGCGTCACCGCGGTGACCACGCCGCCCAGCGCGCCGGAGATCAAGGTGATGTCGGCTGCCTCGATGGCGACGTCGGTGCCGGTGCCGATGGCGAAGCCGACATCGGCCTGGGCGAGAGCCGGTGCGTCGTTGATGCCGTCACCGACCATCCCGACCCGCCTGCCGCCGTCTTGCAGGTGGCGGATCTCGTTCGCCTTGTGTTCGGGCAAGACCTCCGCCAGGACCCGGTCGATGCCGACCTGGGCCGCGATGGCGTCGGCGGTGCGCTGGTTGTCGCCGGTGATCATGACGATCTGCAGGCCCAGCCGCTTGAGTTCGGCGATGGCGGCGGCGGAGTCCTCCTTGACGGTGTCCGCGACCGCGACGATGCCGAGCAGCCGCCTGTCCACTGCCGCGAAGATCGGCGTCTTCCCCTCACCGGCCAGCCGGTCCGCGTCGGGCCGCAGCGGGCTCGGGTCGATGCCCTCTTCCTCGAGCAGCGCTGCCTTGCCCACTAGGAGTTGGCCTCCGTCGACGGTGGCCGTGATGCCGCGTCCGGTGAGCGAGTCGAAATCGGCGACCTCGGCCAGTGCGATCCCTCGCTCGGCCGCGCCGCGCACGACCGCCTGGCCGAGCGGATGTTCGGAGGAGTGCTCGGCCGAGGCGACCAATCGCAGGACCTCCACGGGCCTGAAGCCCTCGGCGGGGATGACGTCGGTGAGGGCGGGCAGTCCCTGGGTGATGGTGCCGGTCTTGTCCAGTACGATCACGTTCAGCCGGTGCGCGGTTTCCAGCGCCTCGGCGGAGCGGATCAGGATGCCCGCCTGGGCGCCTTTGCCGGTGCCGACCATGATCGACAGCGGTGTCGCGAGTCCCAGCGCGCAGGGGCACGCGATGATCAGCACCGCCACCGCGGCGACGAGCCCCAGGGCCAGGGCCGGCTCGGGGCCGGCGATGAACCACACCGTGAACGAGGCGATGGCGATGGCGACCACCGCCGGGACGAAGTAGCTCGCGACGAGGTCGGCGATCCGCTGGATGGGGGCCCGGGACGCCTGGGCCTGCTGGACCAGTTTGATGATCTGGGCGAGCACGCTGTCCGCGCCGACCTTGGTGGCCTGCAGCCGGAAGGCGCCGGTCTGGTTGACGGTCGCGCCGACGACTTCGTCGCCCACGGTCTTGGTGACTGGGAGGGATTCGCCGGTCACCAGGGATTCGTCCAGGGTGGAGCGGCCGTCGACGATCACACCGTCGACCGGGACCTTCTCGCCGGGGCGGACCATGACGATGTCGCCGGTGACGACCTGCTCGACCGGCACCTCGACCTCCGTGCCGTCGCGTACCACCCGGGCCGTTTTGGGTTGCAGGCCGAGCAGTTCGCGGATTGCCTGACCGGTGCCCGCCTTGGCTTTCGCCTCGAACAGGCGGCCCAGCAGGATCAGGGTGAGGATGACGCCGACCGCCTCGTAGTACACCTCGCGCACCCCGGCCGGCAGCAGACCGGGGGCCACCGTGACCAGCAGGCTGTAGCCGTACGCCGCAGACGTGCCAAGCGTGATCAGCGCGTTCATCTCCGCGGCGCGGTGCCGCAGGGAGAGCCACCCGGTCCGGTGGATCGGCCAGCCGGTGTAGAACATTACTGCAGTGATCAGCGCGAATTGGAACCAGTGGTTCAGCAGCACACCGGGGACGTCGACACCGAAAACCTCGTGCAGCATCACGGCCGCCACCACAGGCAGCGACAGAACCGCGCCGAACGCCACCCGCCGCGACAGATCCGCGATCTCCGCGCGCCGTGCGGCCTCTTCGGCGTCGTCGCGCTCCGCGCTGCTCTGAGGGGCGCCGGAGGTCCGTGCAGCATCCGCTTTCGCGTCGACGTTCGCGGCAGACTCGCCGGCTTCGCCGCCGGGCTCGACCAGCAGGGTGCCGTGCACCATGTTCATCCCACAGGCGAAGCCGAACCGGCCCGCCGCTTCGGGCACGAACTCGACCGCTGTCTTGCCGAACGCCGGGAGCGACGCGGCCAGCGCGAAGTCGGGAAACACGACCCGGGAGGTGCAGTCCCCGCCCTCCTTCCGGTCGAACACCAGCCGGACCGGAACCCCCGGCCGGACCCGGATCAAATCCGGGGAGTACCCGCCCTTGACCGTGATCTCGATCTCCTGCACGCCGCCCCGCAGCTCGGCCTGCCGCGACTTCTTCGGCCCCAGGAAGTACCAGGCCAGGAACGCGATCAGCGCGACCGCCCCGGCTAGGACCCCGATGTCTGCTGTACTCATGACGCACTCCCTACGGCTGGCTGCCTGTGCTGATATCCGGTGTTTCGTCCAGCCGTCTCGCTTACTGCCGGGGCGACTGGAGCGTCGTGGCCGGGGACGGTCCGTGCGCGGGTGTTCACTTCCACGGCCGCCACCCACGCAGGGGCGACCGTGGCCTCGATCGCCGGATCGTGGTTGCCGCAGGCGGTACCGGTGATCGACCGCTCGATGGCAGTCGGCATGGTGTGACCTCCTTGGTTTCGCAAAAGGTTCAGCGGTGCCGGAACAGCACCTTCATCAGTTCGTCGTAGATGAGCGGGTCGTCGCTCTTGACGGCGTCGGTGACGCATTGCTCCAGGTAGTTGCGCATCACCGTCCGGGACACGCCGTCCAGGGCCTTCTGCACCGATGCGATCTGGTTGAGAACATCGACGCAGTACCGGTCGTCCCGGATCATCCGGGACACGCCCTGCACCTGTCCGCTGATCTTGGCCAGGCGCACGAGCGCATCGTCTGCGGCCTCCGGGGCGAGGAACTGCCGCGTCTGTTCGGTCTTGGGTTCAGCCATCATGTGCCTCCTCTACCCGGAACCTACTCCTACCCCCTAGGGGTAACAATCCGGCGCGGGCAAGCGACAGCGCCCGCACATGGCGGCTTCATCGATCCTTCACAGCGCCCGCCTAACTTCGGCGTCGAACCACAACGCGACAGAAGGGAAACCCCTGACGTGATCAGGCGCAGGATCATCGCAATGGCCGTGGCCACCACCCTCCTCGGCGGCCTCGGCACCTACGGCGCCGCCGCCTTCGCCGCGCCGCCGGCGGATCCGCGGCCGGCCCCCTCGGCCACCGTCTCCACTGCCCCCGGCGTCGACGCCATGATCCGGCACTGCACGGATCAGTTGCCCGCCGGCGAGCGCGGCGCGGCGGAGAAGGAGATGCGCGAGATGATGACCCATCACGGAGCCGGGAACTCCATGATGGGCGGCAGCGCCGGGAACTCCATGATGGGCTCGGGCGAGTCGATGACCGGCATGATGGTCGGCGCCACCGACGGTGCAGGGTCGTGATCGGATGATCCCGGCCTACCTGCCGAGCCCGCCCAGTCCGCATCTGCCGGGCCCGTTGATGATCCGCTGGTACGCGATCATGGTGATACTCGGCATCGTCGCCGCGGTGGTGATCGGCCAGCGCCGCTGGAGCGCCCGCGGCGGCGCGCAGGGCGCCGTGCTCGACGTGATCATGGTCGCCGTACCGTTCGGCATCGTCGGCGGCCGCCTCTATCACGTGATCACCAGCTGGCAGCTGTATTTCGCGCCCGGCAAGAACCCCGTCGAGGCCCTGTATGTGTGGCAGGGCGGGCTCGCGCTGTGGGGGGCCATCGCGGGTGGGGCGCTGGGTGCCTGGATCGCGGCGCGCCGCCGCGGCATCGACTTCGCGGCCTTCGCCGACGCTCTGGCTCCGGGCATTCTGGTCGGGCAGGCGATCGGGCGGATCGGCTGCTGGTTCAACCAGGAGCTGTACGGGCGGCCCACCACGCTGCCGTGGGGACTGGAGATCGACCCGGCCAACCGGCCCGCGGCCACCCCGGACGCCGCGACCTACCACCCGACCTTCGCCTACGAGGCGCTGTGGGACCTGGGCGCGGCCGGCGTCGTGATCTGGGCTCAGCGGCGCTTCGGTCTCGACCGGGGCCGGGTCTTCGCCCTGTACGTCGCCGCCTACACCGCCGGGCGCGGCTGGATCGAGACCCTGCGCGTCGATCCCGCCAACCACATCCTCGACGTCCGGTTGAACGTATGGACCAGTCTGCTGCTGTTCCTCGCCGCCGTCGCCTTCCTCGTCCTGCGCCGCCCAAGTCGCGTGACGGCGTCCCCCGAGCCTGCCCTGCCATCGGCGACAACCCCCGGTGCCGATGGCAGGGCAGCAACGCCTGAAGAGGACCGCGCCTCTACCCAGCCAGCCCCAACGGCGGAGAGCGCCGATCCCGCCGAAGCGCCGGCCGCCAGCGCGAGGAGTACGTGATGGCCGATGCGGGGTGGGCTCCCGCCGTGGATCGCACAGGCAGGTCCTCATCTCCACGCCTGGGTTCTGGAACGGCTATCCCTGTTTCGCTGTCCGGTCGTCAGCGCCATCACCGACGGCATCGGCTCCACAGTTTGGACCACCTCGGTGACTTGTTCGGGGACGCACACTGGCCGCCCATCGCGTGCTCATCGCCTCTTCACAGGCCACGCCTAGTTTTCGACGTAGAAGCCAGTATCCGGCGATACCCGGATCAACACTCTGGAGGGATCCCATGTCCTTGTCGATGTGCCTGAACAAGAAAGTCCTCATCGGCCTCGCCGCCGTAGCGATCGGCCTGTTCGCCTTCCGGCCGGGGTGGGCGGTGGCGGCGCTTCCGGTACTGATTCTGGCCGTCTGCCCACTCAGCATGATCTTCATGATGCGCGGCATGAAAGGCCACGACGCCAACGCAGCAGCTCCCGGCAACGGCGCGAGTCCCCAGTCCGCCGGCACTCCCACCGCGTCGGAGATCGACCGCAGCCAGCAGATCGCGGACCTCCAAAGTGAGCTGCGGCGCCTCAAGGCCATCGACGCCAGGCAGGGTTCTGATCCTTACCGGCCGGCCGGCGACCTGTCCGAGGACGCCGCCGACCCGCGTTCCTGACCACTCGTGGGAGCCGACGGTTCCAGGCGGAGAGGACCCGATCCATGTCCGTAGCCACCCCGTCGCCAAGCTGCGACTCGTTTCGCGAACTGCTCGCGGTATACGTCATCGGTGCCCTCGAACCTGAACAAGCAAGTGAGGTCCGCACCCATCTTGGAACCTGCTCCGCGTGTGAGGCCGAGCAGGTCGAGCTCGCGCAGATAGTGGCCTTTCTCGACGCCATCCGCAGAGCCTGGCCCGATCCGCCGTGGATCGCAGAACGACCGGCGTCACCGATGCCGCCTTCGAAAGGAATGGCTTGATGAACGAGATGATGGGCAGCGGTACGAACGACCGACTGCTGTGGGCACTGATCGCGATCACGATCCTTGCGCTCGCCGTACTGACGACCTACCGGTTGGCGCGTCGCCCGATCACCGCTGAGCCGACACCGCGCATCCAGCCTCCCGAGGAAGTGCTCCGCCGGCGCTATGCCGAGGGTGAGATCGACGAGGATGAGTACCTGAAGCGTCAAGCCGGTCTCCGTTAACCGGCGCGCCCGATCCACGGCGGCTGGGCGATGAATCCGCGGGTCCTCAGGCGTCGGCTGCTCGGTCACGGGACTCGCGCACCAGTTGCGGTCGAACCCACCCGGCGCCCGACCCGCGATCCGCAGAAAGGAATTGAAGATGTCTCAGTCACCCGCGGCCGCGGCACCGAGCAGGTACGCGCTTGCCCACAGATCGGTTCTGCCGCGGCGTCGACCGGTCCATCGGCAAACGACCCGGCTAGAGCCTGGCTGTGGAGGACTCGCCGGAGCACGAGATGGTCATCCGTGCGCTGGACGACAGATACAGACGACCGCAGTTCGGTCACGTCCCGCGTGCTGTGGGCGGCGACTACCAGTACGCCTAAGACATCGTCCAGGACACCATGATGCCGGCCCGGCAAAGCTCAAGCGCGCTTGAACCAAATCGGGCGGGCAGGGCGGCTCTTCATGGTCGCGCGGAACCTGGCCAACTCGGGACGGCGGCGGCGCGGAGCGAGGCGCCTCTCGCCGGGCACGACTTCGAGGCGGCTGGCGATGACCTCGACCGTGTCCTGCACGCGTGGCAGGTCGCCGAGGTTCTCCAGGAACTGAGCCACGACCACCGCCAGGTGATCATCGAGCTGTTGTATCGACGGCAGACAGTCTCGGAGTCAGCCGCAGCTCTCCGGATTCCACCGGGAACTGTGAAATCCCGCAGTTTCTCTGCGCTGCACGCCCTGCGCGCCGCTTTGGAAGAAGGAATGACGGGCCCATGACGTGTCGGGAGACCATCGCGATCGGCGCCTACGTGCTCGGAGCGCTCGACGCCGCCGAACGCCTCCAGACCGAGCGCCACCTCCGCGACTGCGCAAGCTGCCGCGAGGCCCTCCTGCAGTTCGCCCACCTGCCCGGACTGCTGCACACCCTGACACTCGAAGACGTCACGTCCACGGCAGCCGACCCCGACCCCGATCTCGTGGTCGACTCCCGCCTCGAGGATGGCATTGGCCCTAGTCGTGAGCTCGGCCCCGACCTTGGCTGGCTGACCGCAGCCATGCAGCGCGATCGTCCGGATCCGTTGCCCGCTTCGCCTGCGCCGGCTGAGGTCTCGGTCAGCTCGGCTGCCACATCGCGGCGGGCTGTCTTTCGCAGGCGGGTGCGGCTCGCAGCGGCCACGGCTACCGTCATAGTCCTCGCGGGCGGCTTCGTCGCCCGTCAGGTCCTGACCGACCAAGCGCCACGGGCAACCAACAGCATCGCCTGGTCAGCCACGGACGGCGCCTACGGGATCGACACGACGGCACAGCTGACCAGCCGGCCCTGGGGCACGGACATCCGGCTGCGCCTGAAGGATCTCCGCGGCGGGCTGAGGTGCAAACTGGTGGTGTACACCCGCAACGGTGCATCAGAGACGACCGGCTGGTGGGCAACCAGCGGCGTCCAACAAGCAGAAGTGCCGGCCAGTACGTCGTTTCCGCTGGCCGACATCGACCGGATCGAGGTCGTCACGGCCGACAACACGGTACTTACCACCCTCACCGAGTCGACGCGATGACGACGCCGGCTGTGGTTACCCTCGCGGTCCGGTGGGTTGGCCACCTCAGGCCCGCACCGGCGTGCCCATTACCGGCAGTACAGCGGGTTCCTCGCGATCATGACCGGGTTCCTGCTGATGTGGCCCTGCCGCCGCTGGAAGTCGCCGCCTGGTTCGTGCCGCCTCTTGGTCGCCGGTGGATGGTCGGTGCCGATGCTCGGCGCACTACCGGCAGCGAAGCCGGACGGGACCCCCGCGGGTCTGCAGGCGTCAGCCGTTCAGCCACGGGACTCGCGCGCCGGCGGCCGAGCCCTCCCGGCGCCCTGAGTCGGATACGCGACCAGCGGAAAGGAGCCAGGTGGAGACGTCTCAGTACATTCTCGTCGCCCTTGTGTTGCTCGCCTGCCCGGTCGGTATGGGGCTGATGCTCTGGTACATGCAACGATACGAGCGCCGGAGCCGGGCCGGGCTACAGATCTCCACCACCAGCGGCCCCAGCGCCACGCCGGATGAAGTGGCCCGGCTTCACGCCGAGGTCCACCGGCTCAAAGCCGCGCTCCGGGCCTCGCAGCAGCCCAGCGGCCCGCCCCCGCGGATCCCGTGAGCCGTAGCGGCTCAGCATCGGGGAAGTCTTCGATCGGTGCACGGCGCCGATCCGTACATCGGCACGACCCCCGCTGTTCACCACCGCTCTGCGCTCCAGGGCACGCCTCTGCCGCCTTGCCGCAACCTTGCTCATCAGCCTCCTGGCGCCGGCGCGGGGCGCTCAGGGATGGCGTTTCGCGGTGACGAGCCGCCTGATCCGTCGATCCAGGCACAGCACGGCCAACAGATCCACCAACACCGACCCCCGGGGCCAGCAGCACCTCGGCTAACTAACTAGCGGACACCCTGCCATCACAACCCGCCGGCACTCGGCAGATCTCACTAATCGCTGGTTTTGCGCTGGAAGCTACGGGAGGAAGTAGCGCAAGGCCCCGGCAGCTCGGGGAACCCGCCGGGGCCTTCACACACTAGCTGCATCGGTTGCATCCGGCTCCGCGTTACAACCGACCAGTGACGCGGCGGTGTTGGTGGCCACGGCCACCAACTTTGGCGGGCTCGGACAGCTACCCAAGCGCCGGGCCTACCAGTCCCACGACGACGGTGGCCGGCCGCTGAGCGGGCTCCTGGCCACCGACGGATCCTGGGCCGAGGTCTACCACGACACCGACGCTGCCGGGAAACATCAGGTCGAACAAGGCGGCCCCCGCAGACTCTTCGATGAGTCGAAGACCTCTACCAGTTCTGGGACGGCCACGGCCGCCCAGACTGGACCCAGTTCGGGGCTCACCGCCACCCAGACCCACCGACACCTGTGGTACCAGACCCCGACCAGTGAACACATCTGGCCACTCTCGACCACACCGGCCTGACTTCGGGGGAATGGGCGTTGCGGCGTCACTTGCGGCGAGGCCGGGTATCCAGTCTGGTCACCGCAGCCGCTGCGGCCAGTTGCTCCTTCGCCTGGTCCAACTCGAGTGCTAGTTCGGCGGTGACTCTGCGCAGCGCCGCTGTGTTGTCGCGTTCGGTGCCGAGTTCCTTGGTGAGGCGGTCGTTCTTTTCCCGCAGCGCCGTGTTTTCCTCGGCGAGTTCCAGCATGGCTAACGGGGTCGTGTTCTGGGCTTTGACGCGGGCTTTGAAGGAGTCGATAACGACGGGATGCTCGTAGGCGACGTCCCGTCGTAGCCCGGACTCGGTGATGAGGTCGGTGATGGTGAGTTTGCCTGATGCCGATCGCAGTGGGGTGCCGGCCAGGAGCCTGTCGGCGGCTGCGGTGAGGGAGGCGGCGTCGGCGTTCCGGTCGCGTGGCTTTCGTCCCATCAGGCCCCTTCCGTAGGTGTGGTTGGTCCAACGGTGTTGTGGCGGTGAATGATTGCGCGTGTCCGCTCGGCCAGCGCGGCGGCCCGATCCCGCAGCGGTGTAGGAGCCAACGGGTCGTTGGCAGCGGCTTCCCATTGCTGTGCGTGTTGTTCTTGCTGCTGGATGTCGCGGTCGGTGAAGGCGAGGTTTGCGCAGTGGGACCGGCAGTCGGTCTCGTCGGGCTGGTCGCCGGCGGGGAGTCCGACATCGAGTTTGGCCTGTCGGCAGGCCGCGGTCTCGGGCCGCCAGACGCAGGTCATGCCGTCGCCGTGATGGATGTTCGGGTCCAGTTGGGCCAGAATCCGTTCGGCGTTTCGGACACCGGTGATGACCCTGCCCGCGAAGCGTGTCCCGTGGTGGACGCGGTCGCGGTAGTGGTCTGCGGATGGCCCGGAGATGTGTTCCCCGGCAGCGAGGCGGAAGGTGTCGTCGTCGATCTGTTCCAGCACCATTTCCAGCCGTGCGACAGCTAAGTCGTTGGTCCATGAGGTGTCGGACCGCCCGGCGTAGTTGGTGGTGATTTTGGTGCTGACGTGCCCGTATTGCAGTGCGGCGGCGATGAGTCCGCGGGGGCGGCGAACGATGAGGTAGGCGAGGGTGCGTCGGAAACGCGTGGCGTGCAGGTGTTTGGTCGGGTCGGGTGGGATCGGTGGGGCGCTGTCGCCGTGGTGGAATGTCGCGTTGACCCAGGCCACGAAGTCCTCGATGTCGCGGGCGATCATCGCGGTGGATCTGGCGTTGTGCTCGTTCGGTCGGGCGGCGTGGGCGCTGTGCGCGCTGGCAGGGAACAGATACCGCTGCGTGTCCAGACTTTCGAGGATGCCGATGGCCGCATGGACGGGCTCGACGACAACCCAGGGACGGCTGTCGGGCTTGTCGTCGGGCGCGAGGGGATTGCGGTCGAAGCCTTTGCCGCGGCGGCCAATGATCAGCAGTTCACCGGTATCGGGATCGCGGTCGCGGCAACCGCGGGTCAGATTTAGAGCTTCACCCGGACGAAGCCCGGACAGGTAGCACACGACGGTGAAACACGCGGCGTAGAGCAGCCGGACCAGCGTGGGCAGCTCCGCGACGGTGATCGGTCGGCTTCTCCAGGGCCGACCGTCGATAGTGCCGGTGACACAGCCGAGGTAGGTGTCGTCGGCGACTGGAATGCCGGATTGCTCGAGCATCCGTTTCTGGCTCGGGGTGATTCCCCCGCGCTTGTCCTCGGGGATGGCGACCATGCGGAGCACGGCACCGAAGTTGATTCCGCCACCGGGTTTGCCTGGCAGGCACGCGCCGTCGGCGCGCAGCCGGTCGAGCAGGATCGGCAGTCGCCGGCCGAGGGTTCCGGTGTAGTCGGCTTGCGAGGGGTGATCGCCGTTGTCGAGGCTGCGTTGTTCGAGGCGTGCGGCGAGGATGTCGGGGCCGAGGACTTCGGCCATGCGCAGCGCCCAGGCCAGCAGCGTCTCCATGGTGTCGGCGGCGATGCGCGGGGTCTTGTTCTCGAACCCGGTCGATGTCCCTGGGACGAGGTCCTTGGTGGCGGTGCCGTTCCAGGGATAGCCGGTGCGTAGCTGGGCGTCGGCGGGCAGGTGTTCACCGAACAGCCAGAACGTGCGCACGACCTGGAGCAGATCGGCTTTGCGGCCGGCCTGGCGCGCCAACGCGTGGACGTGGGCGCGGTAGAGATCCAGGTCGCGGTCGGTGGCCTCGCAGATCTGCGAGATGCCGTGGTCGATCATCCAGGTCGCGAAGACCCGCAGGTCATAGAACCAGTAGGGCAGTGTTCCGACGCTGACGCGCTCGCCGGGCCGTTGGGATCCTGGACCTGGAGGGTAGGGATGGTTCAGCGCAGCGAGGAAGAACGCTTTGAATGCCGCCACCATCGGGGTGGGATACCGTTCCCAATGCAGCGGTGGAACCCTGAGGTGGGCGTCGGGGTGCGCTGGTTTGAGGTGCCAGATCTTGTCATCGAACAGCGACAGCGTCGCAGGGTCGGTCCCGGACCGGATGGTTCTGGCGCCCAGCACGACAGTGTCCTCGACGGGCCGCTCGTGATCGAGTGCGGGTGCGTGGTTGTGGGCGACGGTCATCGCAGGTCGAGCCTTCCGTCGATGAGGTTGTCGACAAGGTGCTGGTGGGCCGGTGTGATGCTGTGACGCGCTTGCTGACACTCGGCCGGGGTGTAGTGGCGCAGGATGTCTTCCAGTCCGTCGATCGCATCTCGGTAGCGGTGGGTCCACGTCGCCGGGTCCAGATGCGCTCGCAGGGAGTCGATCCGGTCCCGGACGGCGATCTGGATCGGCAGTTGGTGCGGCAACGCGCGAGCGTTCTCGCAGTTCAGGCAGTTGAGAAGCGAAGCGGGGCAGGGGTTCCCGGGCTCGGTGTGCGGTCCGTGGTGGTGGTCGACGCAGGCCGCCACGGCGGTGTCGTGCTCGCCTGCAAGGAGGTCACGTAACGTCTGCTCGTGCATCCCCGCTTCGCGGGCTGCAGCGGCGGTGTCGCGTTCGGCGCTGGCGACGAATTCGGTGGTGAACACCGTGGCGTTCTGGCGTAGGCGGGCTTTGTCGACCTGATCGCGCAGTGCCGCGCCGACAACCGTGCGGCTCTCGGCCTGAACTGTGCGGCTGGGCCGCAGGTAGGTGTCGTTCATGGTCTGACGAGTGTGCGCGACCGGGCGTCGTCGTCGCTCGATGGCGGTCATCCGGATCCGGACGACATTGATCGCCGGTTTTCCGTTCCGCCCATCGTGTTTGGCTGTGGGAAAGCCGTGGTCGTGCGCCCAGCGGACGACGTCCTTGGAGGTGGAGCCCTGCGGCCACCCGGATCCCCACCGGCCCTGCCGAGGCGTGTAGGCGGTGATCGCCGCAGTGTGCCCGCCGTGGCGGCGCGTCAGTTCGGTCAGCTCGAGAAGCAGCCGATAGACGCGCAGCGGCGACCGGAACAGCCAACGCTCCTCGGCGTCGCCGTCGAGCACCTCAGCCAGGCCGGCCGGGACATCCTCCAGTGCAGTGATCATGTGCTCACGATCCGGGCCGCGGCGCGGCTTGCTGGTTTCCAGCAAAGCGACCCCCAGCTCGGAGTGGGTGCCGTCCGCACGGTGATGGACGGCCGGCCAAGTGGCCACGGTGCCGAAATTCTGCCCGGTCAGCGTGGTCAGCAGCACCGCGAACGAGGTCGCCTCGCGTTGGGACAAGCACAGGCTGAACACCACTGCGGCGACTCCGCCGCAGCGGGTGACTTCTCGCACGTGGTCACCGGAGGCGATCCGCGGAAGCTCACCGGTGCGGTCGAATACATCCAGCAACCGCCCCAGCTCGGCGTCAGCGTCGACCGCGTCGCCCGAACGGTAGCGGGCCAGCAGCGCGCGCCCGGCCCCGATTCGGGTGCGTGCCACCCGGATGTCGCGCTGTGCGGTGACCACAATGAGTCGCCACTCGCTGTCGCTGTAGGGCATCCTGGGACGGCCCGATTCGGGACTGGGGACGACCCTCGCGGCCAGCAGCGCGGTGCGGGCGGCGGGCGGCAGCTCCGGATCGTCGCGGAACGTGGTGCGCAGCCGTTTCAGGAAGTCGCGTTGCGACGCGTGCCCGCGATAGGAGTCGACGACCGCGTGAACGTGCGCCGCTGTCACCTCGCTGGGACCAGCCGGCGCGGGCCGAACCTCCGCGAGCGCCAGCGCGAACCGCTTCAGCGCCGTGTAGTGCGTATCCGCGGTGCTGAGCCGCTTCACTGCCGAACGCGCACTGACGTTGCGGGCGAGCACCCGCGCCAGCCATTGCCGGACGTCAAGTTCGACGGGTAACTCCGAGAAGTCGAATCGCCTTGTGCGGCTGCCTGATTCCTCAACGAACCGCACAACCGTCGCATCACGCTCGTCCAGCAGCCGCTGCGGTGGCCGCCAGTTCGGGTCCGGTAGTGCCGCTCGACGGCCCCGCGTCATCGGCCATCGCCGGGTAGCGCCGGCACCTCGGTCAGCACCTGGCCGGTGTCCTGGGCAACCGCTCGAACCAGCGCGTCGATACCGGTCTTCTCGTCTTCGTCGAGCAGCGACATCAGATAGTCGACCTGTAGCCCGGTGAACGGTTCCAGGTAGTAGTCGCGTGTGGTGGACGCGGTGGCGTGACCCATCAACGTCGCCAGCTGATACCAGATGTCGCCGAACTGTTCCCGCAGGTCCTTCAATTCCTCGGAGGTGAATCCGTTCACCCGCAGCTCCCAGACCAGAGATAACACGCAGAACCATTTCAGGCAGAACGAATGTCGCAGCATGTGCGGCCGTGCCCACAACGGACACGGCATGTGCTCGCTGTCGGCGTCCACGGTGTCACCGCGCCAAGCCCGCTCCACCCGAGCGTTGGCATCGCCGAATGTGTCCTCCCAGCCGTGCGCCTTCTTCGGCATGCCGTTGGGCGCCAACCACACCGCCAGGGGCTCCAGACCCTCCGATGTCGCCCGGAACAATCTGCGTCGCTCATCGGGACCGATCACGTCCAGCGGCAGCAACTCCGAGCAGGCATCGCCCTGGACGCGCAGTGTTTTGCTGCGCGCGTTGTAGGCGGTGACCACGCGAATCCCTGCGAGGTCGGCGTAGCGTCCCGCGCGCCGTGCCCGCCGAATCACCTCGGCCCGCGATCCCTCAAGTGGATCCAGGTAGGCATGCACCGCGGTCAACGCTGGCCGCGGAATCCGGTAGACCCGGCCCTCACCGCCGCCCTTGATGCAGGCGGCCGACAGCCAGAGTCGAGCACTGCGCGGGCCGACCGCCGATGGAACTTCGACGTCAAGGATGCTGGCCCACTCCTGAAGGCGCAGTCCTGTGCCGTACAGGCCGTCGACGAACGCGGTGTCGCGGTCCTCGTTGTACCCGCGCCATTCGGAACGGCGCAGACCGTCGAATCCGTAGCCACGCAGGCCGATGTCACGCCACTGCTCGAACGCGGGCCGCAGCATCCACTTCACCTGACGCCGGGTCGCGCCGGCAGGCCGCAGCGGATCGCGCCCGCCCAGGCCAGACCCGTCAGCCAAGCCGCCGCGACGATTCGGACGGCGACCCGTGCGAATCGTCGCCACCGGATTGACCACCTTGCATCGAGTTGCCGCCCACCCGTAGAAGCAGTTCAGCGCGGCGCGGTCGGTGTCGAAGCTCGTAGGACGGATCCTGCCGCCGTTCAAGACATCGGTCAGCCGCCAATCCTTGAACGCTTCCACGTCGCCTACCGACGCCTTGTCCCAGCACCGGTCGAACACCGACAGGAAGTCCAGCCATACAGCCAATGAATAGGCGTACCGCCGCCACGTTGCCGGCGAGGCCCCCCGCCATCGACCCGGTCCTGAAGAACAGGTTGATCCTCGGATCGGGCCTCACCCCAGCTGGCGGTGACAGGATCGGGGTGCCGTGTCGTGCCCCATTGCGCACCGCGCGCTCACCTACGCCACCGAACCACTCCAGGCCCGAAACCTCAATCAGGGCAACCGGAGCCATCAAGTCGTAGAAGTCCACCGACCACCGCGCAGAACCCGACACCCGTACCCCGCTCCGTAGTTAAACCGACAGACCGGGGAAGCCTAGAGAACGTCTGGCCATCTCGAGGAGGGGGAAAGTGCAGCCGCAGGAGCCGCACGTGAGGGTCTCGAGGAGACGGGGGCCAAGGTGGATCCAGGAACGCTGACGCTCGTGCATACGCTGCACCGTGGTCATGCTACGGAAGCCTCGCGTCTGGGTTTGTTCTTCCTCGCTGTCGATTGGGTCGGCGAGCCGGCTATCACCGAGCCCAGCAAATGCTCAGCAATGATGTGGTTTCCGTTGGAGCAGTTGCCAGCCGACATGGTGCCGTATCCGCGGGCCGGCCTTGAAGGCCACCTGCGCGGTGCTCCGTACGCCGAGCTTGGCTGGTAGGCAGGCCAGCCTGGCGTGTCGCCGCGGTGGCCAGGGTGTGATGCCGTCAAAGGCTGGCGCAGTGACGACCTGGTCACGGCCGACTCCCTGGTCTACGGTCAGGTTGCCGTCGCGCTAGACCTCGAGGATGTGTTCGTCGAGATCGCGGTCACGGCGAACACATGGTCGACCTTGTCGACGACCAACAGTGCCCTGTCCTCGCCGGGAAGCGGCGTGGCGGACAGTGGCCGTGCCTCGATCGTCAGCTCCACCCCCGCCGCCTGCTCCTGCCATAGCCGAACCCGCGCGGCGAGCAGCTGCGCTAGGCCGGCACCGTCAGGGCCGAATCCGCACGCACCGACCTGCAGCATCGGCATCTGATCCGTCCCGCCGACCTGCCGTGAGCACAAATAGGCCAGCGATGCACTCGAGTAGACGCCCCACGCACCCCACGGATCCTTCGCTGGAGGAACCCGCAACTTCGCAACGGCCTCTGCGTTGACAAACACGCGGCAGAAGCCAGGCAACGTAGCCAGCCAGAAGTCCTGCTCAGGCGTCCACGCCCACGGCGCCACGACATCCGTCCACTCCAATGCCGGATCGCTGTCCAGGACCTGTAGAAGCGCCGGCTCCACAGGCTGCGCATCATCGATCCGCAGCGTCAGATCTGGGCCAACACCGAGCCGGACATTCTTCTCCGGCATCGCGCCGATGCCTTTCATCGGGATGAACCCGTCCTCGATCACGGACACGCTCCGCAGCCCCGCCCCGTCCCGCTCGAACGCGACCACCCGCGTCAGGCCACGGAGACGCAACGGCAGAACCACACGTCCGTCGGGCGCGAGTTGCTCGACCCAGGCCGGCGCCACATCCCACGCCCCGGCCGTCACCAGGATCCGGTCGAACGGACCGTCCTCGGCCGCACCCAGCGTGCCGTCACCAGTCACAACCCGGACCCGGTCCACTCCGTAGGCAGCCAGGTGCCTCTGCGCAGCATCCGCGACATCGGCGTCGTACTCGATAGTGGTGACCGAGCCCGATAGTCCGACGAGATGGGCCAACAACGCGGCGTTGTAGCCGGTCCCAGCACCGACCTCCAGCACCCGCTGCCCCGGTAGCACCTGCGCCTGTTCCAGCATCCCTGCAACAGTGCCCGGTGCGGAGGCCGAACTGGTCGGCACACCCTGCCCGTCCCAGTGCGTCACCACCACGCCCAACCCGTATGCCTCCGACAACGGCGCCTCCGGCACGAACACATGCCGCGGCACCACCATCATCGCGTCGGCCACATTGCCGGCCAGTGGAGCGCCCCGCATTGCCGCCAGCCGCTCCAGCATCGCAGACCGCAAGGTTGCTTCATCCTCGTGTATCTCATTCACGCACTGAGGTTATGTGCCAGGTCTGTCAATGCCCCGGCTCCGCACCGCCTCGTAGTGCAGAGTGCTACGAAGATGCGACACCCGACGCCAGCCAGGTCATCCCTTTGGCCGGGCCGTCTGGCGCCTACGCTCGTACTTGTGACACCGACCTGGCCGCCACTGCTCAGCAGTAACACCACATCTCGCCGGTTCGGTTTCCCTAGGCAGCCCGGAGCAAGTACGCGGGCCGGATCGTGACCATCCTCCGTGTGCCAGCATGGACATTGGCCACAGTCGAAACCTCAATCGGGATCCTTGGTGTGGTCGTCTTGGAGGCGGGTAGCCCCGATTCCTACAACGCGATCCGCGCCCAGCTAACACTCACCGATTGCATCAGGCGAATCAGTCCTGCCCAGTGGCAACAAGGCAACTGGCCCAACTCCGGTCGGCTGCAGCTCCACCACACCGGCTGCCTGGTAACCAGCCTCAGCACACCAGGCCGAACGCTTTACATCCCTGGCGGAGTCGACGCCAGCCAGGAATGGCTCAAGGCAGCCAATAGCCTCGGCCACACACTCTTCGTCGTCGTACCGCCCAGTTCGACGGCAAATCACGCTGCGGCTGCGACTGATTCACCCCGGTCGAACACCAGCGATGACATGGCGATCAGGCTGGTTGACCTCGCCCACGCCGGTCAGCTGACCGCAGGCCTAGCCGCACATTCCAACAACCTCCGCGCCGGATAGATAAGACAGCAGCCGCCGATGGGCGAGGTGATCCGAACAAACCAGCCAGCGCCAGAACGGATCCTTGTCTCGATGCAGCTGGTATCAGCCTGCGATCGCGAAGGCTGTGGTTTGTGGGTAGCGTGATGTAGTGACCAGCAGGCCCGCCCCACAGCCCGGCCCGGATTCAGCAGAGCCGAAGGCGACTTACCGTGACGTGTTCGCGGTCGCGGAGTTCCGTGCGTTGTGGTTCGCGCAGCTGGCTTCCGTGGCCGGTGATCAGCTTGCCCGGGTGGCGTTGGCGGTGCTGGTGTTCGACCGAACCGGTTCGGCCGGGCTGTCGGCGTTGACCTACGCTTTGACGTTCTTGCCCGACCTCGTGGCGGGACCGCTGCTGTCAGGGCTGGCCGATCGGTTCTCGCGCCGCCGCGTGATGATCGTGTGCGACCTGGTTCGGATGGTATTGGTCGCGATGATGGCAATCCCTGGTACACCGTTGTGGCTGCTGTGCGTGCTGCTGGTCGTGGTCCAGTTGTTCGCCTCGCCGTTCCAGGCAGCCCGGGCCGCGCTGCTGCCGGCGATCTTGACCGGTGAGCAGTACGTGCGTTCCAGTGCGATCTCGAACATCACCTCGCAGTTCGCGCAGGTGGCCGGTTTCGTTGCCGGTGGCGCCCTTGTGGCCGCGCTCGGCACGCCACAGACGCTGCTGGTCGACGCGGCCACCTTCGCTGTATCGGCTGCGCTGGTGGGCTTCGGGATCCGCGATTACCCCTTGGACGGTGACCCGGCGCATCGGCCGGCCTGGCTGGCCCAGATCACTGCGGGTGCACGACTGGTCTGGCAGGACCGGCGCCTGCGGTATCTGGTGATGCTGGCGTCGTTGATGGGGTTTTACATCACCGTCGAAGGACTCGCTGCCCCGTACGCTGCGGCACTGCCCGAGGGCCCTGTCACGGGCGCGGTCGCGGTGGGAGTGCTGCTGGCGGCGAACCCTGCCGGTGCGGTGACGGGCATGCTGCTGCTGACTCGGCAGGATCCGGCGCTCCGGATCCGGCTGATTCGTCCGCTGGCGTTCGGGTCGTGCGCGCCGTTGATTGGCTGTGTCTTCCAGCCGGGCCTGGTGGTGACGGTGCTGCTGTGGTTCCTATCCGGGCTGTGCTCGGCCTACCAGCTGCAGGCGAACGTGATGTTCGTGCAGAGCGTCCCGGACGCACAGCGAGGCCAGGCGTTCGGCCTGGCCCGCACCGTGATGATCGTGGCGCAGGGGGTCGGGATCCTGCTGGCCGGGGTGGCGGCGGACCGGTGGCGGCCCGCCTATGTGGTTGCTGCGGCCGGCGTGCTCGGGGTGATCGCCGCGGCTGGTGCGGCCACGGGTTTCACCCGGGCACAGCGTGCGTACACGCCGGCCTGAGCTCAGCGAACTTCTCCGGAGCGGAGAAGGAAAAGGGGGGATCGTCAGTGCCATTCGCCGTTACGCATGAGCAGGCACCTCCTCCCAAGGGGGGCTCTCCGCATCGCCAGCGGCGGTGACATTCGGTGATGGGTCGCTTACCCTGGCGATGGGGACCTACGTGAGGCGGGGGTTGTTCCATGATCAGTATCCGGCATCGGCGGCCCGGCCGTCGCCGCCCGGACCGGTCGCGCGCGCTGCGAAACTGGGAGCTGTGGTCGATCCCGCCCGTCCTGCTCGGCTACGTCCTGTCCATCGATGTCCTCGCCCTAGCAGCCCCGGCAATCGCGGCCGGAGTCGACCCGATCGGGCCGACGGATCTGGTCCGTTTCGCGATCCTCGCGGTGGGCTCTGCGGTTCACATCGAGGCGGCCCGAGGGACCGAGCGGCTGCGTGAGCTCGCCGCCGAAGGCCTGCCGTACGTGAACTTGAAGGGCATGTGGACCTTCGCCGCGGTGCTGTTGTTGCCGCCTCCACTGGCGTTCGCGCTAATCGTGTCGACCTACCTGCACTCATGGCTGCGGCTGAACCGGGTCCGGGCCTACCGACTCGTGTTCACCACCGCCACCGTCGTCCTCGGCTCGGCGGCCGCGGCGCTGGTACTGCAGGCGCTGTCGCCCGATGGCTACCCTGGCTTTCCCTCAGGCCCGCTCGGGCTGATCGTGCTCGTGCTGGCCGGGCTGGCGTACTGGTTCGTCAACTACGGCCTGGTCATCGGCGCGGTCCTGCTGTCCAGCCCAGAAACCACCGCCCGCCAGATGGTCGGCCGGCTCAACGACCACTTCGTCGGCCTCGGCTCGCTCGGCCTCGGCGCGGCAACCACGGTCGTGCTGCTGCATCAACCTTGGGCGATCCCCATCCTGCTCGCCCCTCTGCTCGGCCTGCACCAAGGGCTGCTGGCCGGCCAGTTCCAGACCGCCGCCCGCACCGACGCCAAGACCGGGCTGGTTAACGCGGTGTTCTGGCACGAAATGGCCGGAAAAGAACTCGAGCGGGCCACCAGCACCAACTCAGCGCTCAGCGTGCTCTACGTCGACCTGGACCACTTCAAACCGATCAACGACACCCACGGCCACGACGCCGGCGACCAGGTCCTGCAAGAAGTCGCCGCCGAGCTGCAGCGGGCCACCCGTGCCGACGACATCGTCGGGCGCCTCGGCGGCGAAGAGTTCGCCGTCCTGCTACCCAGCACGAACCCGTCCGATGCCGCCGAAATCGCCGAGCGCGTCCGCCGCCGCATCGCGAGCCTGTGTATCACTGTCCCTGGCAAGAATGGTCAGAGTGCGGTGATCGACAATCTGACCTGCTCGGTCGGTGTTGCGACGTTCCCCGACGCCGCGGATACCTTGCAGCTGCTGGTGAAGGCGGCCGACAAGGCGCAGTACGCCGCAAAGGATGCCGGCCGAAACCAGGTCGTCGTCGCCCCCATCGCCGCGCCACCGCATCCCGCCGCTTCCCCGGGAGGACCAGGCACTGTTGGTCGTCGACAAGGTCGACCAGGTGTTCATTGTGACTGCGGCGTCGACGAACACCACTGCCATGGTGTAGCGCGGCGTGGAAACACAGGACCTGAAGAAGGCCAGCCCAATCGTGCCGAGAGCCTCTCGTCTTCAGCGGACAGTCTCCGTGCCGAGGCGGACGTCCGTGCGGATATCGGCAACTTGTCATCACCCGACCCTGGGTAGAGACTCCACCTACAGCCCGTATTCGAACGAGTCGATCACCGTCTGCTTGCGCAACTATCCGGGGTGTGTGAGCGCTATAACGAGCAGAGCACCGATTTTGTCGGAGCAGGGGTGTAGACACATCACCGTGAAGAAGGGGGAAACGGTGACCGATGATTCAGCCGAGGGCGCAGCCATCAGCTGGCTAGAGGCGTTCCCGTGGGTGCAGGCCGCCGCTGGGAGCGATGTGTCGCTCGAGGACGATGGCCACCCTTGGTGGGAGGCTGCCATCGCCGAGTCGGAGCCAGCGGACCAGACGAGACTCGGCCAGATTTCTAGCCTGGCGCTGGAACGTTTAACCCGGTGGACGATCGGTCAGATCTTTCCGGGTCTGCCATCCGACGAGGAACTGCCTAGGATTTTGACTAGTACAAGGGCTCGCAACGCGGCGAGTCGACAGGGATACAAGACGAGCGGCGACTTGCTCCCGCTCGAGCTCGGTGACATCCTGCGGTGGCCACAGATCGGTGTCGGGACCGTCGACTCTATGTTGCAGTCGCTTGCAAGCATCGCGGTGCACCACCGGTCCGTGTCCACCCCTCATGCGAAGGACGCGGGCGAGAAGTCGGGTCCAACCCCCGTGGCGAGTCACCCGTTGCAGACTGATCTCTTTGCCGACCTTGTCGACCAAGGACAGCGAAGTGAGCACCTGAGGGACCCGGTTACCGACGACCTCCGAATGATCGCCAGCTGGTACGTATCGATGGGGATTCAAGATGCCCGGCTTGTCGCGGATGAGCTGCCAGCATGGGCACCCGCAGACGTTATCAAGGCCAAAGAGCGCATCTGTCTGCTTGGAAGCGAGGCCGTTCTTGATGCGGCTGAACTTGATCTGACAGCGGCGATGCTGCTCCAGGACCAGATTGCTACGTTGGGCGAGCGTACTCAATTCGTCCTGGCTCACCGGTTCTTCGCCGATCAGCCCAAGACTCTCGACGAACTCGGTCAGTTGTTAGGAGTCACCCGAGAACGAGTGCGCCAGATCGAGGCGAAGGCGCGTGCCGTCATGGTCGGCTTCCTCGATTCGGCGCCGCTCGCAGATATCGCCGCGACTGTTCGAGAAGTTGTCAGCACCGTCCTGCCTCTCGACGAGCTCATCCGTGTGATCCCGGCGCTCGGGCAACAAGTTGATGCGGTTGCGCAGCCGGCCTGGCGTGTTCTGGATCGCCTCGACGACCAGTACGAGATCGAAGACGGCTGGTGCGCTGTGCCCACTATCGGTAGTGCCGTCGCCCCGACGGTCACAGCGTTGGAAGAGGTAGCCAACCTGCACGGCGTCGCGAGCCTCGACGACATCCCAGTTCTCAACCCGAACCTGCCGGATGACGTCAGCCAGGATGGTCTGCGTGCTTGGTTGGTCTACTGCGGTTGCGCTGTTGTCGGGGACTACGTCCTCGTCCGTCTCCAGAAGCTGGCGGACCGTGCCGCGGCGATCTTGTCGATTGCTGCCTCGCCCATGTCGTCCGAAGAGATGCATAACCGCCTGGGAGGCGACCGCAGTCTGAACTCCTTGAAGAATGCCCTCGCTTCCGATGACCGGTTCAAACGGGTAGACCGTGACAGCTGGGCACTCTCTGAATGGGAAATGGATACATACGAAGGTGTACGGGCATTGATTCGGCAAGAGGTTGCTCGCTCCGGCGGACGACTAACGCTGGAAGTACTGATCGAGCGCATCACCGGGCAGTACACGGTGACAGCGAGCAGTGTTACTTCGTACGCAAGCGCGCTTCCGTTCGAGGTCAAGAACGGCATCGTGCAACTTGCAGTGAGCGGCCGACAGGTGAAGAAGTCGCCTGAGCGAACACGACGGCTCTACCGTCGTCCCACCGAATGGCTCTACCGAGTCCACATCACGCAGGAGCATGCACGTGGCAGCGGATCGGTGGCCCCGATCGCGATCGCGACGATCCTCGACCTTGAGCACGGATCGACTAACTATCTCCCGTCTCAGCCCGGTCAGCAGACCGTCAGCTGGGTCGGGGCCCAGCCCACGTTCGGTTCGATCCGACGCCTGCTTGTGGCACAGGACATAGAGATCGACACCGACGTATTCATGGTTCTCGGTAACGACGGGACCTTCCGAATCGAGCAGATCGACGTGACGGCCGATGACTCGCTGCTGAAGGCATTGGCGTTGACAGGGTGCTCTATGGGCACCGCTGATGATCCACGGGTGGCGCTAGCGCGAGCGATTGGACTACCAGACGAGTCACCAGCAGCCAGCGTGATCGGGGGTTACCGCGAGCGCGGTGACACAGACATCGCCGATCTGCTCATTCAGGTCCGCAGCCGCCTGGACGCCGGCGACTTACCCGAGCGACCAACTCACGACGCCGCAGTCGACGAGATTCTGGATCTGTTGTGACGACGAATCAACCTGGTCTTCGTTCACTATCGCTCGCTGATCGCTACCGCAGCGACAAAGAGGACGTCGTAGCGACGTTCTACCGGCCATCGTTCACCGTCGCGACTCGCTACAGCCGCGCAGTCGGCTACTTCACCTCGACGAGTCTGGCGTTGTTTGCCCGTGGCATCGAGGCGTTCAGCGCACGAGGTGGGGTGATGCGATTGGTGGCATCGCCTCACTTCAACGAGGACGACTTGATCGACATCGAGCGTGGGTATGACGTCCGTGCCGTCGTCGAGCGGGCAACCTTACGAGAGCTGGACAGCGAACAGCGGGAGACCGTACTGGACGGCTTGGGATTGGTGGGACGCCTGGTTGCCGAAGGCGCTCTAGATATCAAGCTGGCCTTCGTCCAGCAGGACGACTGGATTGGGATCTATCACGAGAAGATCGGCATCTTTCGAGATGACGACGGCGATCTTGTCGCCTTCACAGGTAGCAGCAACGAGACCTTCGGCGGCCTCGTGGCCAACTTCGAGTCAATCGAGGTCTACCGCGGATGGGAGGCTGTCGACGGTAGACGAGCACTCCGGCTCGAAGAGGATTTTGAGGCCCTCTGGTCGGATAAGACGACGCGCCTCAGCGTCGTGCCGTTCCCAGAGGTAGCCCGCGACCGGCTGATCAGCCTGGGTAATGAACGTGGGGAACGAACCCTACCGCCACGCGACGACGCCCTACGCCCACCTGTCGTTGTGACCGATGGCCCTGCACGGCTAGCCGTCCCTAGCAACATAACGGTGCGGGGCTATCAGCGCGACGCCGTGGAGGCGTGGCTTCGGCAGCAAGGGCGCGGCATGCTCAAGATGGCCACAGGTACAGGCAAGACCAAAACTGCACTGATCGCCGCGACACAGCTTGCGAATGTACTCCGGCAGCGGGAGCAGCCACTCGTTCTACTGGTTCTCGCGCCCCTACAGCACCTGGTCGATCAGTGGATCACCGAGGTCGAGGAATTTGGCGTCCGGCCGGTAGCCGTCTACGAGTCGAGTCAGAAGTGGCTGCCGGTCGTCGAAGACCAGCTCAACGAAGCACGCCTAGGCCAACGTCCCGTCGTCGTCATCGTCGCCACCAACGCCTCCTACATCGGCGACAAGTTCCAGTCGGTCCTCTCACGAATCACTCAACCTCTACTTGTTGTCGCTGACGAGGCCCATAACCTTGGCTCATCGACCTACCGTGCGGCTTTGCCACAGAATGCGACCTACAGACTGGCGCTCTCAGCGACACCGGAGCGTTGGTTCGACGAAGATGGTACGGACGCTCTCATCGACTACTTCGGTCCGATCGCCTTCGAGCTAGGCCTTGGCAAAGCCATAGAGATGGGCGCCCTGACGCGATACCTGTACATGCCGCGCCTCGTCGAACTGAATGCAATCGAGACAAGCCTGTATTCAGATCTGACCACTGAGATCGCGAAGCGCATCACTGCGGGCGACGACCTCAAGGCCGCCGACCCATCGTCGCCTCTCGGATTCCTGCTCCGGCAGCGGGCAGGCGTTCTCGGGCATGCCGAGGGAAAGTTGGCAGCGCTGAGAGCCGATCTGGCACGCCGCTCCGATGCCTGGTTCCAACTTGTTTATTGCGCTGAAGGCCGGCGACCAACTGAGGCTGGCCAGCCACCTGGGCCGAACCAACTTCGGGACGCGATGCACCTGGTCGGCAACGAGCTGCACCTGGCGGCTCACTCGTACATCTCAGAGACAGCGCGCGCCGAGCGCAAGGTTCTGCTTCGACGTTTTGGTTCCGGTACCGATCTTCAAGTATTGGTCGCCATGCGGTGCCTCGACGAGGGAGTGGACATTCCGGACGCCCGCACGGGATATCTACTTGCCAGCAGCTCCAATCCTCGTCAGTTCATCCAGCGCCGAGGCCGGCTGCTACGCCGAGCTGAAGGTAAAGACCGTGCCGAGATCTTCGACTACCTCGCTGTTCCACCTGCAGGGGCTCCGCTCAACTTTGAGGTCGAGCGAAACCTCCTCATTCGGGAACTCGAACGGGCCAACGAGTTCGCCAAGCTGTCTGAGAACTATGAGACCACGCTAGAAGTGCTGCGACCGCTCAAGGAGCGCTACCAACTCATGGATATGTAGGAGCGGTCTGTGCAAACCATCACGTCAACGGAGGACGGCAAGTGACCGAAGGTCGCACCGAGAAGCAGGTGCTCGAAGAGTTGGGTGCCGAGGAACGCGCGCTTCTCAAACGCGTGCTCGAGATCGAACGGGCAAAGCTGCATCTGATCAACCACGAGCCAATAGACGAGTTGCTCGCTGCCGTGAAGGAGATTCTTCCATGAGACTGCAGTCGATCACGCTCACCAACTTCCGTCAGTTCGCAGGCGAGCAGACCTTCAACCTGGCATCGGACTCCTCCAGGCCGGTTTCCCTGCTATTTGGGGCCAACGGCGCCGGTAAGACCACCTTCCTCAACGCGTTTACCTGGGCACTCTACGAAACGATGTCGGACGACGTTGAGCAGCAGGACCGCATGATCACCGATGGCGTCTGGCGAGCGCTCCCGCTCGGCGACTCCTGCGAGGTCGCGGTCGAGTTGCGGTTCGACCACGAAGGACAGGACTATCGCGTGCTCCGAAGCGCGAGCCTTCGTAAGGACTCGGATCAGCAAGGCCCGATCTCCCCCGCCGTTCAGCTGTGGACTACGAAGCCAGATGGTTCCTCGGAGATCGTGGGAGCACCGCAGGAGACGATCCATGTCATCCTTCCTCGCGGCGTAAGTCGATCGTTCTTCTTCAACGGCGAGCGCATAGAGAATCTTGTCAAGAAGGGCGCCTACGCTGAGGTTAAGCAGGACATCAAGGTGCTCCTGGCTCTGGAGCAGGTCGAACGGGCCATCGATCACCTACCAAGTGTTGACACAAAGCTGACCGCGGTCCTCCGCAAGCATGGTGGTGATAAGGCCAGCGGGATCCAGGAGGCGATCGACGCCCTACGAGAGCGAGAGACTGCCGGCCAAGAGGAACTGAAGGTCCTCGAGGGTGACCTAGCCATCCTGATAGAAAACCGTGAGAGTGTCACCGATCTGCTCCGCCAGCACGCCGAGTCAGCTCCCATCCAGGCAGAGCGTGATGCCGTAGGTGGCGAACTGCAAGACGCCCTCGCGGCACGAGATGCCGCGATGGCTGAACGTGCGTACCTTGTGGCTACCCGTGGATTTCAGGCGTTCACCGACACACTGACCGAGTCCACAGCTGCGATTGCTGAGGGCCTTTATCAGAAGGGCGCCCTCCCAGCCCCGCTCAAGCGTGAGTTTGTTGATCAGCTCCTTGAGGAAGGCTCCTGCATCTGTGGCACTCCACTGAAGGAGCACACGGCCGCCTGGGATCATGTCAAGGATTGGCGTCAACGCGCCGGACTACAAGCGGTGGAAACTGCATGGCAGCAGTTGAGCGGTCAGCTTGCCCCGCTATCGGCTGCACGCAATGAGTTGGGGGATTCGCTCGTCGCGCTGATGAAGCGGATCGGCACTGAACGCGATCGGGTAACACGGCTCGAAGAGCGCAAGTCTGAGTTGGACGGCAAGCTGCACCTGCTGGGCAGCCGCATGGAGGATGTGAAAGGCCCTGGAGACCCAACGCATGGATCTCAACAATCGGGTCGGGATCAAGCAACAGCGCATCGGCGCAGTGAGAGCGGACCTCCAGACACTCGCGAAAGATGTCGAGCAGAAGAACAAGGAACGCTCGCAGGCGGAAGTAACAGATGAGCTCGCCGCGAAGGCCCGTTCCCGCTCAGACCTCGTGCAGTCAGTCAAGCGGGCGCTGCAAGAGATCCTTGCGATCCGTGAGGAGGACATACGGCGGCGGCTCGATGCAGAACTTAAGGCGGTGTTCAAAAGCATCACGCACCAGAACCAGGTTCCGACGCTCAGCGAGGACTTTGAGCTGACCCTTCACAAGGATGTGAACGGAGTTCAGTTACCAGTACCGAAGTCGACGGGGGAGAACCAGATTCTCAGCCTGAGTTTCGTTGCCGCAGTGTCTAAGCTCGCTCGCGAGATTCGCCAGGAGCGTCGTGCGGAAGGCGACTCGGCAGAGGATGCTGGCACGTATCCGATCGTGATGGATGCCGCCTTCGGATCTCTCGACCAGGACTATCAGGAAGCGGTGTCCCGAGCCCTGGCCAACATGGCACCACAGCTGGTCGTGCTGGTCAGCAAGAGCCAAGGGCTTGGCAAGGTTGTGACCCAGCTGATGCCCTTCGTCAGCAATCTCGGCGTCATCGAGACGCATACCACCAACACTGGCAGCGTTTCCGACGACATCGTGTTGAAGGGGACGTCCTACCCATACATCTGCGCCGCCGAATCCGACTATTCTCAGTTGAAGGTGATCCTGTGACGACGGCACCCTCCGACGTACGTGTACGGCGGCCGCATCAGCACGAAAGACTGATGCAAGAGCTTCAGGAGGACGGGGGCTTTCCAACCTTCCGGGACGTCTTGCTCTTTGCTGCCGCGGTTGGCTATCGCCAGGAACGCCGCGTGCCATTCACTACTGCGGCTGGTGACCCGATCCGCTACGACACCCTCACCCACCCTGCCTTCGGTGAGGCGCTGGTCGGCATGATCGCGGCAAATGTCGTGGCAGAGGATCCTGAGATCATGGACGCCGTGCGGCTGGAGGAACGAATCAAGATCTTCGAGGAGTATGCGAACGGCGGCCTCGAGTTTCTCCAGGAGCAGGTGAACGTGCGGCACAAGCCAGCCAGCGCAATCGTGATCGATCTCGTTGCTGAGGCATTTACAGAGAGCGGTGGCGCTCGGCCAGTGTCGGTCGACGAGCTCTTGAAGGGCGTTACTTGGGGCTAGCCGCCCGCCCCCGTGAAGGTCGGGCCTAGATTCGCTTGAGGCGATGACCTTGGACCGTGACGCCGGCATTCGCCAGCGTGCGCTGCCAGCCCGCAAGGGTCCCAATGGAGCTGGGCTGTTCGTACAGCCCAGCTCGCACCTCAGCTCGCGTCAACCGTTCATACAGAGTCCTTCGGGTGTCGTCTGGACCGATAAACTCCTCTTTCCGATGGAGCAACGGCGGGTTCTCGGACCTGCTGTAGTCCCGCCAGCCGACCGTCAGCTTCTTTAGATTCACCGTCACGGCCGTCTCCAGCGTTGGATGGGCGTCGCGATCGAAGCGCGGATAGGTCAAGTAGGACACCTGAGAATCAGTCACCGAGAGCTTGATCAAGTTCGCTTGCTCGATAGTGCCGCACAGCACTCTGGCGCAGCCTTCGTAGACCTGTAGAAGCGGTGGCAACTGCGCCAAAGCCGAGCGGTGCACGTACAGGGATGTAGGTGTCTGTTTGCCTACGGATGATCCGCGGGCTGAGAGGTAGATCATCGTCTGGTCGCCGGCGCCGTACAGCAGCCGATCTGCTTGAAGGCATGCTTCGCGATAGGTGCTGAAATGTGCCTTGATGTCCCGAGCCAGCGTGGGACCGAGTTGAGTGAATCGGGGGCGGCGTCCGAAGCGGGACAGCGCGACATAGATGAGCAGCTCGGCGCGTCTCTGGCGACGTACCTGCTCCCAGTAGTCGGCGTCGGTGACCTGCCTGATGAGTTGGGTCGCTCGCCCGATCGTGCCGAGAGCCTCGATCACCAGTCTCTCGTCATCCGGGGACAGTTCTCCCTGGCGGGGCGGTCGCCCGTGCCCTGACAAGAAGGTCATGAGCGGCGTCAGCATGTTGGAGTACTTCTCGTACATCTGGTGCGGATCGACTCGCATACGCGGGCGGTAGCTGTACACGCGCTGCGCCAGGAACTGCTGTTCGTCCGCCGCGTCTCGAAAGACGTAGAAGATGCCAGGAGCTGCTGCCACCGGCTCGACCTCTAGGACCTGACGGATCCAGTCAGCCAGTTCGGACTGCTGAAAGAACTTCTGGAACGTGCCGGTCCTCGTGACGAGCCCATCCCCCATCGGGATGCCGACCAGGTCCCGTGATTCCCACACAAGACGTGCGGATACGACTAGTAGTCGCCTCGCCAGATCCCATGCAGATCTGAGGGTATTGGCACGTTCGATGGGATCCTCGATCACGTTGACGACGTATCCGAGGTTGACCACGTCAGCTGGTCGCCGCTCGACGTTCGGCCGGTGAGCGGGGTCCCATCCGTCGGCGTGAAAGCCGAGGGCACTCAGGCTACGGACGTCACCACCACGGCCGCAGCCGTAGTCGAAGACTGTCATCGACTCTGCTACGAGTTGGTCCGCGAGCGCCGTCGCGATGGGGCGGGAGATGGCACTCCGAGACATCGCCGTCCGGTGCCGCGGAACCACGTGCACTATGCCACCGATTCGTCCAGGGCAAGGCGCGTAAGCCCGACTATGTCAGTCACCCGAGGATCTCCAACAAGGTAACCAACGCCGCGGTGTAGGTGTAGGCGGAACTGCTGGGCGAGCGTCTCCTCGTCGAGTTCCAGACCGTCTGCGTGGCAGCGGTATCGCAGAAGTGCCCAGAGCTCGTCGCCATGGTTTCCCGCGAACACCCGCCATGTCATCTCAACGTTGCTGTCGAGGACGAGCTTCACTGTCGGCGGTTTGGCCGGCTCCACCAAAGACCGGCAGAGCGCCCACCGACAAAGAACGTTCCAATGGGCGATTCCCGTGCGCCGCTTCAGCGTGATGAGCTGATCACGCGCCGACTGAGTCAGCCGGATGTGTTCGAGTGGCATCAGTTGTCACCCTCCCAGAAGTAGCCAGGCACAACCGTGGTGCCGTTGGTCGAGCTATCGAACACCAGCCGGTACGAGCGTCCGATGTGGGGATGTAGCTGCTTGTACGACTCCGCGTCGATCTCGGTGTCAGTCGACAGTAGGAGAACCTGATGGCTGGCGTGGGGAAAGTACCGGCTGAGGAGATGCTCGCGGTGTGTCCGATCAAGCCGGCCAAGCGGGGTATCGACAACAACCGGGAGTGGCTGCCCCGCGGCGCGAGCAAGGCCCCACAGCAGCGCGACTGCAAGCAGTTGCCGCTCGCCCGCCGACAACTGTTCGGCGTGAATCTGACTGCCGTCAGGACGCGCCAGCTCGACTGAGTATGTTTCGGGGTCGATCGACACGGCGCTGATCAAGGCATCCTTGCGCATGAGCCGCTTGAGCGCTTCCAGGATCAGCTCGCTGATACGCGTCAAATGCCGGCGAGTTGCCGCTGTCCGCAGCTTCTCCAGAGTCTCCCGAACTCGGTCAGCGTGATCAACGATCCGTCGACCATCATCCGCCTCGAGGTTTGCATGCGCTGCCTTATTCAGTGCTGAGTCGTGAGCTGCGTCTGCCCGCCCGCGCTCATTGCGGATAGACGCGTGCAGTTCGTCAGCATGAGCCACTGCGGCCTGAGCCCGGATCAGATCATCCGATGCCTCATCGCGCTGCTTGACAAGCGGCGCCAACCTTTCGGGATCAGGCATTGCGACAAGCAGCCGGTCTGCCTGGTCGAGCTCGATCCGTAACGCGTCCCGTCGCAGTACGAGAGCTCGGAGGCGTCGCTCGACTGTCGGCAGCGCTGTTGTGAGCGCCTCGAACGGCGCGGCGTCGCCGACGCCAGTGATTGCTACCTCGTCCGCGGACTGCTGCCGAACCTGCCGGTCTTCGAGCAGGAAGCTTTCCAGGGATGCGATGAGAGCCGCACGAGTTTTCCCCTCACGCAGCTTCGCAAGGATGGTGTCATCCCGCTCAGACATCACGTCGATCGCGACTCTGTTACGCGCAGCCGCCGCCTCGCGGCGCGCTTGATCAGCCAGTGCTGCCAGCTGTGATGACACCTGCAGCAGTGGTGCCAGGTCGCCGGCTTCATCCCGGAGCTCTTCTTCAAGCCGATCGAGCTCATTCCGGAGCGCCTTCACAGATGCTTCGGCACCATCGCGCTTTTGCAGGAGGTCTCCACCAGCTGACCGATACGCTTCGGTTGCTTCAAACAGCCTCTTCTCCGCGCGCTCAATATCGAGTCGCTTCGCGGCGAGAGCTGCAAAGGCGCTCTCCTCCGACTGTCGAAGGGCAGTCGCAACCCGCTGCTTCTCCTCGAGCTCGTGCCGCAGCTCGTCGGGCACCTGTTGCGATCGGTGACGACGGCGCAGCACAGCTAGGTCTGTCGTCAGCCGCTGGACCAGGTCGAGGCCGAGCAACGCGTCTAGGGCGGTGTGGACGACCTGGCGCGAGCGTTCGAGGTCAGCGAGCGCTTCGATCTGCTCGCCGTCGAAGAAGAACAGGCCAGCGATGCCTCGAGGCAGGAACGTCTCGACGTGCTCACTCCAAGTCGTGGTGAGAGCGGCGTCGTGTCGACCATCGACCAGCACATCGAGAATCTCGCGCATCGAAGCGCCACTGGCCATCCAGCTCCGACGAATCCTGTACTCCCGTGCCGAGCCTTGCTGGTACGCAGTGAATGCGAGCTCGACTCCAGCGCCCTCGGCGTGTGGCACACCATGATGAATCAATGCGCGGAGATAGTTGTCGTAGCTACCTGACCTACGCCCGGACACCGGGGCGAGCGAGCCGTAGAGCGCAAGAAGGATCGCTTCGAGGATCGTGGTCTTACCCGCGCCGTTCAAGCCACCGATGACAATCACGGGCTTCTTCGCAGATGCAGGCGTCAGGTTGAGCGTCTGCTTGCCGGCGAACGTGCCGAAGTTACGCAGGGTTAGTTCATCCAGGATCACGGTGCAACCTCTTGTACGGGCCTGACGTACCCGTCCGCGAGGTCGAGCGGATTAGGGTCAAGCGGATCAGGATCGTCGTCCTGCGACCGGTCGAGTGCCGCCTTGCGATGGTGGGCGCGATCAGTCGCATCGGCTTCGTCATCGTAGAAGCCACGGCGGAGTGCCTTCTCAAGGGACTCAAACAAGCCAGCCCGACGGGCCTGGGAGCGGTGTCGCTGCTCGATATCGAGCAGTTCGCGGACGAGCTCAAAGTGGAGACGGTCGCCACCCGTGATGTCACGCAGTACTTCGACCGTGTCAGGTCCAAGCGGGAGGTGTTCGTCCAAAGGACGTCCCGGGTACTTGCTGCCGATGGCGGCCTCGTAGATCTCGGGCAGACGATCCTCAAACTCGTGCTTGTCGACCACCCACATACGACGGATCTCTTCAAGCTCTTCCAGGGTGACCAGCTCAAGGGAACGAACGTAGTCCGGACCGTTCTCACGGATCCAGGCCTGCGCTGTCAGCAACTCACGGAGCCAGTGCTCGCGCGACTCCTGCGTGTACGGTCCATGGATCGGCCGGTCCTTGAAAAGTTGCACCGATCCGTTCATACGACGAAAGTCCCGCAGGTGCTTGTCGTCAGCCACATCAAGCTGGTTGCGCAGCTCCAGGAGCGGCAGCATCCACTCCTTCTCCTCGTCATTCTGGATCATGGCCGACATCGACTTGTCCTTGTCGACCAAGGTGCAGGTCCAGCATCCGAACCGGCTATCGCCACAGCTCGGTGTCGACGAATCGACCACCAGCGGGCACTCGCCATCGGCCGAGGCGCCCTGATACATCGTCAGCAGCTCCTTGTTGGAATAGCCCCAAGGGTTCTGACTCTGCATCAGGAAGGTCCAGACGTCATCGTTGGACCAGTTCTCGACGGGCGAGTAGACCAAGCAGTTCGGAAGCGCCTCGTTCGGGCTGAGGAGATCCCGGACTCGGCGAGACTCAAGAGCCGTCATGCGGGCCGACCGACCCGAGCTCTCAGCCTTGCGCGTACCGAGGACCAGAATCGCCTCGCCATGAGAGCGGACCATCTCGCGGATGAAGGTGTTGGAAGGCTTGATCTTGAGCCGCTCAGTGCACCAACGGAACTTGGGCCGCGGTGCCGGGTAGCCGCGACCGATGAGGTTTACCCAGAAGGTGTCAGCGACCGCCGGCGTTAGACGGTGCGGCGTGATGGGAAGCCCTTGCTTCTGCGCCGCCTCGCCAAGCACATCTAGCGAGTGGGTCACCCACGAGGCCACAACCGGGTTCTCAACCAGCGTGTCTGTGCTGATCACGTGAACCGGCTTCGTACGCTGGTCTGCCGGCAGCCCAGCCAAGGCGAGCCAAACGAGCTGCAAGACCGCCGTTGAGTCTTTGCCACCGGAATAGCCAACAACCCAAGGCACTCCATCGGCCAAGTACAGCTGCTGGGTTTGACTGACGAGGGCCTCGACCGTCCCAGCGAATCCGGCGTCATCGAAGGCTGACCGGACACGGATCGGTAGGTTGCGAGTCATTTTTCTCCTCGTCGGAATGCTTCATCAGCATGTTGTTCGTCGGATGGCAGCGGCATGCCGAGTGATGTCCGGATCGCTGCGGTTGTGAGCGTCAGGTTGGCGGCGGTCTTTGAGACCTTCCCGCCGAGGGTTGCTCGTCCCTCCCACAACTCTGTGTTTGCCCGGCGCCAGTCCAGGCCGGAGAGCTTTTTGAGCTTTCGGTTCCAGGTCGCAGGATCTTGCTTGCCCTGCAGCAGGCTGTTCCCGACTCTGCCGAGAGAATGCAGCACGATGCCGTGCGTGTGAATGAAGTCTCGGCGTACTTCGCCTGCGCTGACTTCGCCCGCGTGCACCTGGTGCCATTCAGGAAACTGCTCAGCGACCACGGACCAGTAGTTGCTGGCAACGTCCACCTTCTGTTCGAAGCTCAGCTTGTCCAGGCCATCGAGCAGGGCCTTCGTGGCTCCGTATAGAGCCGATAGAGTGAACAGCTTTCGAGACCGGGCTGCCAGGTTGTTGCTCTCAGTCTCGGTGAGGTCGGAGAACAGCGGCGATCGATGAACGACCAATCGGGCAATGGCGGACATCTCGTCACGGTGGTCATACAGGACGCTCAGAGACCGCGATGGCCGGATGGCGTATCGATTGAGGTCAGCGAACATCTGCTGGCAGCGTTTGAGACCAAGGTCGAGAAACATCACGATCGCGATGCTCTCGTCGCCGAGCTCCGGATTTTCACGGAGAGCATCTGTGATCCCAGCGCGACGGTGCTGTCCGTCGTTGATGACGAACTTCGCGGACATGGGGATCGTCAGTGCACCGACCCGTTCTCCCGCGCCGGTCGAAGGGTCAAACGGGGCGAACTCCACGTCGGCGTCAACGGATGCGGTGAGTGCAGAGAAGACGTAGCTGGTTGGGTTGTCGAGAAGGTACCGGCTAAGCTCGGGGACTCGGCTCCTGTTCAGGGTGCGCTGTGCGCGCATCTCGGCAGGCAACTCTTCTTCATCGAACATGAAGAGTCGTGGGATGAGCCGAAGTGGGCACATGGTCACGTAGTACTCGCGGCCGGCTTGGACGCCCCGGATAGCCGGGAACACGTACTCAAACGCGCCCATCTTTGCCCGTCTCTGATCCGCTGTAGCGGTCGTCTTCTTCGTCGCGCATGGCCTATGAAACAGCACGAGCTGTACGGAGTGCAAATCTTCTGTACGGATCTCGCGATCCGTACAGTCGTCCATGATCCTCCGTACATGTGTCCCACGGTACGCGTACCCTGTTTGCCATGACGGTAGTGACACCCACCGACAGTTCCCGCGCCCAAGAGGATGCTCGACCGGTCTATCTGGACTGCAATGCGACGAGCCCAATGGACCCACGAGTCCAGGCCGAGGTCCTTCGCTTCATGGCCGAGGAGTACGGCAACGCTGGCAGCCGCACTCATGGCTACGGCCAAATAGCCAAGGAACGGGTCATCCGCGCTCGTCAGCAGGTGGCCAACGTCGTCATTGCAAAGCCCGAAGAGGTCATCTTCACGAGCGGCGCCACCGAGAGCAACAACATGGCCTTGCTCGGCCTCGCTGCTTACGGAGAGCAGACGGGGCGTCGCCATATCGTGAGCACCACGATCGAACACAAAGCCGTGCTGGAGCCCCTTGAGGTACTAAGCAAGCGCGGTTTCGAGGTTACCTTGGTGCCGCCGACCTCAGGCGGCTGGGTCGACCCTCAAGAGGTCGTGAAAGCGATGCGCCCCGACACGCTTCTCGTCTCGGTCATGGCCGTCAACAACGAGACCGGCGTCATCCAGCCGCTAGATGAGATCGGTCGGCTCCTCGCGGATCATCAGGCTTACTTCCACGTCGACGGAGCGCAGGCCTACGGCAAGCTAATCGATCAGTTGCGCTCGGCAAGGATCGACCTGCTCAGCATCTCCGGTCACAAGGTCTACGCCCCAAAGGGCGTCGGCGCACTGATCACCCGGCGCAGAGGATACAAACGCGTTCCGTTGGAACCCCTCATGTATGGAGGCGGTCAGGAGCGTGGCCTGAGGCCAGGGACGCTGCCTGTGGCGCTGATCGCTGGTCTCGGACTTGCATCTGAGCTTGCTCAAGAGGAACACGCGAAACGAGCAGCACTTTGTGCGGCCTTCAAGGTCGAACTCGTCAGCGCGCTGACTCCGTTGAATGTCACTTACAACGGCGACCTCGATCGGACTGTTCCGTATGCCCTGAATTTCTCTGTCCCGGGCGTTGACTCTGAGGCCGCCATCGTGGCTCTGAAAGACGTCGTCGCGATCTCGAACGGTTCGGCCTGTACGTCTCAAAGCTACGAGCCCAGTCATGTGCTGACGACAATGGGCATGCCCGATGAGCAGACTGCCGGGGCACTCCGTGTGTCGTGGAGTCATCTCACTCCGTCTGTCGATTGGACTCAACTCGTCGGGCGGCTAGACAGATTGCGACCTGCGCGATAGGCAGCTAGTTCTGGGGAGCTGGCGGCCATCGCTGCACGGCATGGCGGGTTGGTCTGGTGAGGGCTGGATGCCTAACGATCTGTGCGCCACGAGACGTGCCCGGTGCACTTCACTGGCTCCTAGCCCGCAAGGCTCTTTGTGACCGCTGACGGCCGGTTGGCGGCGTGGCGTGCCGGGCACGCGTAGTCAGGATTGCCGAACAGCCGCCGCCCGTGCAACGGCAAGCAGTTAAGCCTGTGGACAAGGCCGGCTACGTCCAGTGGCGATACTGAGTCGATCAGTTGCCTATGGTGAAACCGCTGAGAGTTATCGCTAGAAGCTAGTACGTCGTACCACCAGCGGCCTTGTATCGGGCCACCGCCCGGTTCGCCTGACTTGGCGACTGCGACTCCACCGGACGTAGCAGCGCCTGCGCAAACCAGGCTTCTACCGACTCGGCGCGCCTCGGATCGGGTACGTAGACGACCCGCGCCGCCCACCCTCCCCCATTGGCCGGGCGCCACTCGTGGATCAGTCCCGGACACCACCGCTCGGACTCGCCCACCCGTGCGCGCACCCAGCAGTGGCGCAGCCGCTCGTCTGGCGGTGGCCCTGGAGGAGTGTAGACGCGACCGCGGGTCCCCATGGCTGCATAGTAGAACATGTGTTCGATCTGCTACTACTCGTGGATCTGCCGAACCGGAGCGTACGCCAGGCGCCGGCACACTGGCGGTCCGCTGAGCGGATCTGGGATCAGGTCAGCGAGAGCTTCTGAGTTCCAGCGGCGGATCTACTGTTCGTCCATGATCAAGGGTGTGAAGCCTCCGAGCGCCTCAGGTGACAGGCATGTCGTGCATACCGGCAGACCGTCCTCGACGCATGTCAGCAAGTCGTCGCGGCTGTGACCGGTGTGAAAATCGCCTGTGACTCGATCTCGAGCTGGCCACACACCGCAGTAGGGGAGTAAGTCGCCGGTACGGATGTACAAGTGATGGACAACGGTGGCGGACATGGGCCATATGGTGCCATCCCTGGTTGCTGGGGTGTTCACCTGGCAACGGGCTGCTTGGCCAGCCTGCTGTAACGCGCTGTAGCTACTAGAGACCTTGCTTGTGGAACAATGGGGCCTGAACAGCTGCGTGTCGCAGAGGCATGCGCCGCCGAGGGACGAGGGGGCCAACAACATGATCGTCAAGAGCATCCGACTCCGGAGACAGGGTCTCGTGATCCCGGCCGCCGCGGTCCTTGCGGCTCTTGCATTCGTGCTCACGGGCTGCAGCAACGGTTCTGACGGTCTGAGCGGCGAGTACTACGACAAGGATGGCCAGCTCGTGATCGACGCGAGCTCGGTTACCTACTACGAGTTCGGGTGCGACGACGCCAAGAAGGGCAACGCGGTCATCGACAGCGACCCGACCTCGTCCGGTGAGCTAAGCCAAGAAGGCGACCAGGTCATTTGGTCGAACGGCAAAGGCACCGGCAATGTGACTACGAGCAAGAGCGGTGACACCGTCGACATCGACGGGAAGCAGTACACCAAGATGGACAAGGACAAGGCGCTGCAGTCGTACCAGCCAATGTGCGGCTGATGGCGAGCTGGGGACAGCGGCCCCGACTAAGACGAATCCCTTGGAGCTTTGCTCCAAGGGATTCTTCAGTTACTCGTTCGACGAGTCCTGCCTCCTGTCCCGGCGCCTCGGTGTCTCCAAGGCGGGCCTCGCTGGCCGCGTCGGCTTGTCTTGCTGGGGTGGCTGCGGCGCTGGTGCGGCTTCCCGGGTACGGGGCGTTGGGTCGGGTTTTCTGGTTTGCTGCGGGGATGTACTGGCTGAGCGCTCGATACGTGGTGAGCGTGTGGGACGGGGGATGCGCGGCGACTCGCCCTTGCTGGGCATCGTCGTTGCTTTGCTGTTGCTCGGACCAGAGCCGTGTGGAGGCATGCTCGGGGGCCTGCCAGCGCCGTTCGGCCGGCCGTGGGCGTTGACCGCCGAGCTGTCGTTACTTCCGCCGTTGGGCCTGCTGATTTTCTGACCTGTCGACGGACCGGTCTGGCCAGGGGATCTGCGATGATTCCGGTTCTGTGGGCCGACGCCCAGATCTGTCAGGCCGCCTTGGTGAGTGACGGTTTCGGCGAGGTCGCGGTCTTTCTGTGAGCGATTGGGTCGCGTGCCTGGCTTGTTGTCGCTGGTCGCGATCGGTGAACCTGTGTCAGCCACGGATGAGTGGCTGTGGCCGGTCCTGCCGTTACCTGCACCGTCGGTGCCGTTGCGCGTATCAGCTCCACCGGCGATTCCGGTCCCTCCGGCACCGGCCACATCTGCCCCAACTGGCAACTCGCGGCCCGAAACCGGGCCGCCGCGGCCGCCTGGGCCTCTGGGGCCAGCAGGGTTACCTGCGGGTCCGCCGTCGCCGGGCGGGAGCATCGGTCCGGGCGAGCGGCCCTCGAGTTCGCCTGGACGACCGCCAGTAAGCTCGCCCCGCTGCTTGCCTGCTAGCGACAGGCCACCGTTGGTGCCGCCGGCATTCGTCGTCGCTGTGCCCGGCTGGCCGGTGTTGGTGGGCTTGTGAGGACCTGTCTTCGGTGGCTTGCCGCCCAGTTTGCCCATCATGCCGGAGGCCGCGGCCATGCCTGCCCCCGCGCCGAGGCCGTTGGCGATCGCGGGCATCAGACCGCCGTTGGTCTGCTTGGGCGGGGTGGTCGTGTCCAGGAACTTGTCGACCAGTTTGGTCACGGCCTCGTCGAGTGCCTTGAGGACCGTCTTGCGTACCCGCAAGAGGGTGAAGGTCACCCCGACGATGAGGATGATGGACACGACCGTCATCACGACCACGGCAATCGAGCCGAGCACCGGGTTGCTGAAGATGTTCGCGAAACCGCGGCCTGAGCCGGTCGGGTTGCTGCTGACCAGCTTCGCGATCGGGCCCTCGATGATTTGCGGAAGCGACACCAGGAGCTCCGAGACGAACTGGTAGAGGAACAGTGTGACCAGCACTTCGAGGATCATGGCAATCGAGTAGATGACGACCTTGGCGATGCCGGCCATCACACCCAGGGTGGCGAAAGGAACTGCCGCGACGGTGCCGAAGGTCCGGCGCAGAGCACCGGTGAGCATTCCGACGCCGTAGAAGATTCCGATGAGGGTGATCGAACTGAGCAGGGTGAAGGTGTTGGCCCAGTACATGAACGACGCCGGTCCGCTGCCGATCTGAGCCACCGAGGAGTGGAACGAGCGCGTGAAACCCGAGGTCACCTTGTTGGACGAGAAGATCGTCATCGAGTCCGTGTTGAACTCGGTGTTCAGGTAGTTGTAGGCGCTGAGCGGGGACAGGTTGCAGTCGGCCGGTTTGCCGTCGGTGTTCGGCTCGACGACCCTGAAGCCGCACCTCGTGTTGCCACTGGTCGAGGTGAACTCGGTGCTTGCGCCGTCGGTCTTGGCTGTCAGGCCGGATCCGCTCGTCGCGAGTAGCGGGTGTTCGTTGGGAGGCACGGGCTTGTTGCCGTCGCCGAAGTCCTGGGAGTCCTTGTAGCTCTTGCCGAGGAACCAGTCCTTCTTCAAGTCCCAGTCCACATCCTTCGGGTCGATCGCGGTCACCGACCCCTGGATGTTTGATTCGAAGTCCGACGCGTTCACCGTCTGGCCCTGGAGGTAGCGGCTGAGCATGCCCAGTGTGGCGAACACGGTGTTCTTGTCGGTGTCGTTGTCCTTCAGCCGCGGGGTGCTGTTGGCCCAGGCGCTGCCGGCGTCGCTGATCTTCTCGCCTGCGCTGATTCCGGGGAACTGCCCGGTCTGTGCGTTGATCGCGAGTGCGGAGTTCCGGGCCGAGAACACCGAGACGGGTTGGGCGTGGCCGGTGCTGGCGTCCCAGGTGATCGAGGCGTTCGCCGGCACCTGGAGGCGGTTCGTGTTCATCCATGCGTCGAAGTCGACGTAGGTGGAGAGCACGACTTTGGTCGGGCCCGAGCTCTGTGAGAGCAGGGAGTCGTCGAACTGGTTGAGGATCGAGGTGTACATCCCGCCGATGAGAGGAAGCCCGACGCCGATGAAGACGATGCGTACGGCAACCTTCTTGATGGCGCTACCGCGCTCCATCTTCTTGAAGAAGACGAGCCCGAGCAGCAGGAAGCCGATGAAGAGCGGCACCAGCACTCCCCACGACAGCGACACCAGTGCGCCGTACCACTGGGACACGAAGCTCGACAGGCCTGAGAGTGCGTCGGGTGTCGTGTTGACGCCTGACGATGTGGTGACCATGCCGTCGGCCCATGTCTTGTACGCCGGGGACACTGCCGCGATGCCGTCATGGAACCAGAGGAAGGGGTTCAGGAGCTTCAGGATCTGGATGAAGATCCAGAACAGCAATGAGACCCCCATAGCCAGTGCGTAGACCAGCCAGATCAGCGAGCCGCCGACCGCGTGGATCATCGGGTCGAAACCCGCGGACGACATCATGGCGTCGAAGCCGAGGTCGTGTGCGGCTGCTCCGAAGTGGGCGTAGTCCTTCATGCCGGAGGCTTGTGCGCTGTCGAGCGCGTCGTACTTGATCGTCTGTGACGAGCCCGAGATCGTTGAGAACAGCCATTTGACGAAGCCGTCATCGTCGGCGTAACCGAGCATCGAGCCGGCCTGGGCGGGGTTGGCGACAACAGTCTTCCAGGAGTTGCCTACTCCTTTGCCGCCGTTCTCAGGGGCGCTCTTCTCACTGAAGTACACACTTGCGTTCGAGGCGAGGTGGTAGAGGCTGTAGTCCTTCTGATCCTTGTTACTCGGGTCGTCGGCGTGCGCCATCGGTGCTACCGCGAGCACGATGAGCAACGCGAGCAGAGCCGCGAGCAGCCCGCCTGCGACGGTTCGCATCCAGGGCGGCTGCGCGTCGGCGCTGGCAAGGACTCGTGTGCGCAGTTGCGTGACGGCTGCCGTCGGCCTGATCTGTCGACTCATGGCGCCCTCCGGTCTTTGTCGTCTCGTCATCTCTGCCTGCGTTTCTGCAACCCGGGATCGGCGGGTTGGGTTCTCGGCCGCGATCCAGTACCGAGGAACTTCTTCCGCAGCCGCGCTGGTGGCGCACCGTCCTTCGGGGCCGTCGTGTCCTTCCCCGAGTCGTTGCCGCCGCCCGCTTGGGTGATGTTGGCGCCCGGGACCGGTTTGTCGGTCATGACGACGTCGAACCGGGCAGCGTCCGCAGCTTGTCGCGCGGCGCGCTGCATCGTGCGGCGCTGCTTCTCGCGGTTCGGGTTGATGCCCAGCGCCAGGTCCAGGTGGAACACGACGTTGGAGACCCCGCGCCGCAGGTAGCTCAGGTTCTCGCCCTTGCGGGTGATGAGCTGGGCCAGGTCGGGTGGGATCCGCTGGTGCAGCAGTTCCTGGTAGTCGGCCACGGTCCTGTCACGCATCGAGCCGAAGATCGTGTAGTCGGCGGCGTCGAACTTGTTGAACTTCACGCCGGCGAGCATCTTGTCTATGTCGTTGTAGCTGAACACGACCCGGCCGCCGCGCTGGTAGAGCTGCTCGAGCTGCATCTCGATGTATGCCGTGACGCGGTCGTCGATGTTCTCCGCGCCGTGGATCACGACCGTGTCACCGCGCTCGAGTTTGCCGACCGCGAATCCGACGATGTTGACGAGCTGCGCCATCGCGACGCCGCGGCCGCGACGCAGGAGCTTCGAGAAGTCGTAGATCACGCGCTTGGCGTCGCGGATACCGTCAACCGCGGCGGCTGTGTGGTTGTTGAACAGGTCACCGTTGTTGTCGAGCAGGTTCTTCGCGACGCTCTTGAGCACGTTGTACGCGCGCAGCTGGTCGGGGTCGTTCTTGTCGGAGTTCAGCAGGGCCTTGTGCTCGGTGTCCAGGTAGGAGACGAACATCTGCAGGCGCGGCACCTGCTCGTGCGGAATGCCCACGACGCGCAGGCGATGCCGCTGGGCCTTGGCATTTCGCACCCACATGCGCTGGTCGACGTAGAACTGTGTCGCTGTCTTCTCCAGTTCGTTGCGGATGATCGACCCGACACCGCCATCGGCAGATTCGTAGAGCTGCTCGAACATCAGCGCGAGCTTCTGCATCTGCGCCGCGAAGACCGGCAACTCGTCAGCCTCTTCACCAAACATCTCGAACATGTTCACGTCACCTGTGTTCAGGTCGACGCGAGACGTCAGGGCGTCGAAGCGTGGCCCCAGCCTGTCCAGTGCCGCGCCGTCGAGCACCAGGTGCACCACGCGGCCGTTGTTCAGCAGACACGACTGGGACAGCTTCGAGCACCACAGGTCGGAGATCTGTGCGCGGTTCAGATAGTCCGAGGTCGCACCGTCGGCGATGACCACGTGGTGGTCGTAGCCGTTGGAATCGAAGAGCACCGCCGAGTTGTTCACGTCGCCGACCATGTAGCCGACGTACTCGCCGCTGCGGTCGTTGAGGCCGTTCGTGACGAGCGAGTATGAGCCGGCGAACTCCGTGGAGGTGAAGTGGAAGCCGCGGCCGCGCTTCTTGTCGTTCTTCTTCAGCAGCCCGGACAGCTCCTGGCGCTGCTCGCCGGCGTACGCCGCGGCCTTGAGCGTCCCGAAACGGTCGATGTAGAGACGCGAGATCCGATCGATGCTGTCTTCCAGGATTGCCAGGTCTGGGGCTTTGAGCAGCAGCCGGTTCTGCACCGACAGGTATGCCGCCCCGTTCTGGATCTCGCTGATCGTGGCCTCGAGGTCGCCGGCGACCTTCCTCGCCTTGAGCTTCGAGGACGTCGTACCGCCGTCGGCCAGCTCACCTGCCTCCAGGTTGTCGAGCTTCTCGGACTGCTTCGTGTACTGGTCGATCCACTTGTCGGTCATCCGCGCGACCTGTTCGAGTACGACCGCGGTCACCCGTTCGTCGAGGCCATCGGGGATGCGCCCGATGCCCCAGAACGGGCCGAAGCTGTCGTGGGCGGCCATGTCGTGGAAGAACGCCAGGACGCAGCCGACCGAGGCGTCGACCTGGAAGTAGTCCGACCGGAAGAGGTACTTCTCCTTGGGCTTCAGCGCGAGCAGGTGTGGGTACGACTCGAACTTTCCCTCGAGACGCTTCGCCTCCTGGCGGCGCCGCCACCAGCCGAGCCTGGCCTCCGAGGCTTCCGGATCATCGGTCGCGCCGGCCGGATCCTGCGCGCTCGCCATGGATAGGGCAGTTGCCGGCGCGTCGGACGAGAATTCGTCGCTGAGCTCGGGACGCGCTTCATCCTTGTTCGGGGTCCCGAGTGAGGTTCGAAGCTTGGTGAGCAGTGCCATCGTCTCGTCTTCTCCTGCGTATGTGCAGGGGTCGTGGTGCTGTCGGGTCAGCCCAGGAGGCTTTCGGTGGTGCCCTGGTAGAGGATCCGGAGCATCTGGTGGGACTCGTCGCGGCCGAGCATCGTGACCTCCTTGATCATGAGAGAGGAACCCTCGACCTCGGCTTGCAGGACCAGGTGTCCTTGGCGCAGCGCGTCGGCGCTCTTGCCCTTGAGCAGGACGTATTGATGGATGGAGGTGAACTTGCCACCCACATGGCCGGTGAGGATGTCGTACTGCTCGTTCTGCAGCTCCAGGAGATCCGGATCCCGTACCTGGAGAGCCTGATTGCGGCGTTCGAGGTTGGCCACCTGGTGGTAGATCCGCTGCGGCTCCTTCGTGGTGATGAAGACGTGCTCGCAACTGGTCGGCACCTTCCGCCAGAACGAATCGACACGATCCAGGATCGAGGTCCGGTCCTCGTCGAACAGCAGGTAGCTCGCCGAACCGACGACGAGGTACACCTGGCCGAGGCTGCCGTCGGAGAAGCTGATCGCGCCGTTTTCGGTCACGTCGTCGACACCGACGATCGAGTAGAAGCCGCTTGGATCAGCACTGCGCCGCGTGAGTACCAGCCGGGCCTTTCTCGGCAGGTACGCCAGCAATGCCGGTACGGTCATGAAGCGCAGTTCTCTGGTCCTGGTCAGGCCGCCGAGGTAGAACACGGTGATGAGCGACCAGACGACGAACAGCACGATGAGCGCCGGTCCGGCAGACTTGATGAACGTTGTCGTTGCCGCCCACAGCGTGACGAGGACGCCGCCGCCCAGGAACAGGATCTGCTTCATGGGAGATGGCGGGACCTGCCAGCCGCCGACGCTGAACGAGATCTCGTGGTCGAGGAAGGGCCTGTTCAGCGGTGCTGGGATCTTGTAAGAGTGGCGGGCCATAGCTGCTGTCCTTACTGCCGGGTCATCGGGCCAGGGGAGTGCTCGGCTGTCACGGTGCCTCGAGGAGGGGGACGGGACCGCGCAGATCGAGGACCGCGAAGCATCCGGGTGTCCGCTCGCGGTCGAGGATTTCCTGGCGGACAGGGACTGGCTGAGTCGCACCGTCTGCCGTTCCGCGCCGAAGGATCGTGCGCTCGGAGTGGCGCAGGTGATAGCGGCCGCTGACGGTGAGCGTTTCCTTGCCCGGGTCGAGCACCGAGAGCACGCGTTCGGTGTGTTCGCGCTGCGCTGTTCGCGCGTACGTCAGGTCGCTCGGGTCCCAGCCCGCGCCGTCGCCCAGGTAGGCGAGCAGCCCCGGAGTGGCCAGAGCCTCATGCGCGAGCACGACGTCAGGACCGATCGGCGACGACAACAGTCCCTGCGCCTGCGCATCAGTCGTGAGCTCCGCGGGCCACCAGTTCCTGCCCGGCACACGCAGGCTGCGGTCGAGGCTGGCTGCTCCCGACAGCCAGCCGATCGCGTGGACGGGATCGGCGAGGCCGCCGTTGCCTGCGAGGACCACGCCGGAGCGGGGCAACAGATCGATATGGGAGAAGATCTGAACGGTACCGTTGGCGTCGCGGGGGAGAGCGTCGATCAGGTCGTAGTTCTCGAGGCTGCCGAGCACCACGTAGAGCCGGAGCCCCAGCTTGGCCAGCGTGCTGTTGAGCTCGTCGAGGGCGCGTGACTCGGCGCGGGTGCCGCTCCAGATCAGCCCGAAGTTGCCGAGTTGTACCAGCGAAGTGCACCCTCGCTGAGCCAGAATCGCCGCGGCTCCTCGCAGAAAGCCGGCGTCGCCGTGTGCGTCGCCTATCAGCCCGACGAGTCCGCCCAGGACCGGGTCCGATGCCAGCTGCGCAGGGGCTACAGCCCTCGAAGGATGAACGGTGGTCATCAAGGAAGTCCTTTCCGTTGCTGCCGCGGAGTTCATGCGAAGGCCGGCACGATCTTTTTCCTGCCGTCCTCGTTCTTCCAGGTGAGGTCCGCGTCGAACTTCCTGCCTCTGGCCGAGGTCAGGCCCTTCACATGGATGCTCGTTCCGCTGGCCAGCGCGGTGCGCTCGTCGTCGGTGAAGACGTGCTGGCACCAACTCGTCGGCGGGAGCGAGGTGTCGAAGTCGGGGACGATCTTCTTGCCTTCGCCGGGCTTGTCTTCCTTGAACCAGACCTTGCACTGGAAGGCGTTGCCCTGCTTGCTGAGGAAGTCGCCGGACTCGACCGATCCACCGGCCGCGAGCTGTTTGAGCTCGGCGGGTGTGAACACGTGGGAGCACCACTCCTTGGGTGGCTGGGCAGCGCCGCTGGCGTCGCGGCGGCCGAGGCCGAGCTTGCTGAAGCCGACAAACTTGTTGCCTTTGAACGTCTGTTCGGCCAGCTCGCCGAACACGTCGTAGGTCTTGCCCTGCCGGCTCCTGGCCTGGAACTCGATTGTCTCGGCGGCCAGCAACTGCTGTACTTCCTGGTCGCTGAACCGGTGGCCACCCCACGCACGGGCAAATGTCACTGACTGGCCGGTCTTCGCCCAGGTACCAGCCGCACGCTCCTTGTGCGTGACTGCGGTGCCTTGCGGACCGAGTTTTGCCTCGATTGCCGCGGCGTTCTTCTCCATCTGCGCGATGTCCTCGCGCACCCAGTCCGCGACGACGGCGAGGCGTTCCTCGGCGGTCGCGGATCCGGCGGCGATGTCGCGCATGTCGGCATAGATCTTCTCTGTGAGATCCAGGCTGCCGATCCGCGTGCCGGGCAGCAGCAGCCAGCTCAGCTGGCCCGCGTCGGCGAGGGTGAGCTTGCGGCTTCGCTCCACGAGCAGTGGGTACTTCACGCTCGTAGAAGTCACCTCGCTGTAGGTCGAGGTCCGCGTTGCGCCTGTGCCGACGTCGCGCTTCTCGAGCTGCTTCATGAGCCACTTCATGCTCGGGTGCTCGGGGCGCTTGTTCGCGCCTTCGAAGACGAACGGCTCGGCGTTGCGGCCTAGTCCCTTGCTGGTCTCAGTCGCCACCGGGTCTGCCGTAGCGGAGTTGTCTGCAGGATCGTCACCGGAGTCCGGGTCGAACACAGCCTTCCAGCCTGCGCTCTTGGGCACGTTCGCGATCCCGACGAACTCCGCGTAGCGCCGTACGTGGCCCTTCTGCTGCTCGTAGACGTAGTCCTCGGCCAGCATGGCCAGGTAATTCTTGGCCAGGGTCTCGTAGATGAGGCGGCCGGTCTGGCCGAACCGTTGCGCGACGTCGTCCAGCGACGCAGGCACCTTCGGTCCCGGCCGGTTCGCACCGTGCGCGCCTTGAGGTTTGACGTGCGTTCGGCGTGGCTTGCGGTGCGTCAAAAGAGCAATGTCGACACCCGCGACCGCGGCGATGTTGTCGGCGAGTGGCGCGAGCTCGTTGAACTGCTCCGGCGTGATCGTCTTGTCCTCGGTGCGCGGGTAACTGACGACCTGTGCCTCGTACATCTTCTGGTACGTCTCGAGGACGAGTTTGGCCTTCACGCCCTTGCCGACCAGCATCGACGACAGCGCCGCGAGGTCGAGCAGCCGCGGCGGCGCGGTCTGCTTCGTCACCGTGGCGTCGAGCACGACCGGCGATGCCGCGTACCGCTGCGGTACCTGAGCCTTCTGCCCGAATCGCGGCTCGTTCGGGTTCGTGTACATGACGTCGTTCTCGTCGCGGAAGCGGTTCTGGAAGAACGGCTGCTTGACGTAGTCGCTGTACGCCTTCAGCTGGTCCCCGACCAACTTGACCATCGCGGACTTCAGCCGGCCCTGCCGCAGCACCGTGTCCCGGCCGCGGGAGCGCGCGATGCTGGTCGCGCAACGGGTCCACTGCATCGACAGGAAGTCGAACTTAGAGCGGTAGATCGCCTTGGCATACTCGTCGAAGTGCTGCAGCGAAGCGATCGTCTTACGCGACGAGAACGCCTTCTGCAGCGACGCCGGTGCCTCGTCGGTGAAATACATGCGCGACCACGACTTCGGCCGCAGACCCAGCTCAAGGAACGCATTCACGGCAATCATGCCGCCCTCACCCGTCGGGTCCACATCGGTCGCTATCACGATCTCGTCGCAGCCGGCCAGCGTCTGCTTCACCTCCTGCGCCACCTTGGCAACGCCCTTGATGACCTCCAGATCCCAGGTGAGGTCGCGCGGATCCCAGGGAAGATTCGCCAGGTCCCACCGGTGATACCTGCCTGCCAGAGCGGGATCGGACACCATCTGGTGCGGGTCGACGAACTCATACAGGTGCCCACGTGCGTGGGCGATGACGAACCGCTCGCCGTTGTAACTGCCGCTCTTGCCTCCCAGTGCCGCCGCGAAGTGGCGCGCGGCCGACGGCTTCTCGGTCAGGATCCCCACAGTCATATCGACTCCACCTCAGATGTCTCCATCGCGGACACCGAGCAGCCTATCCTGATAGTCATTCAATAGTCTATTGAATGACTATCTGAATGGGTCGAGTGATGCGGTGAGGACGTGGATCGGTCGCAACTACTGCGATTGGGCCTTCCTGGCGCTGGACGCTGATCTCGTGCTGGAGGTCGGCCGCGGCTACGTGCTCACCGGATCGGCCTTCCGTCCCGGTCGTCCTCGAACTTGCTGCGCTTCCGCGTCTCATCCCGGGCTCTGTCGCGAATATAGATCGCGTCCTGATGTGTGATCGGCGCGTCATGGATGTTGTGCGAACCGCGCAAGAAGTTCACCGTGCGATCGGCGATCGAGTACGCCACCGATTGCTCGATGACAGCGCTGGTCCGCTGAATGGCTGTCGCCATCGCGTGCAGACGCTCCAGCTGGGCGGTGCGCTCGTGCTCCAGTTGCTCGAGGGTATCGATGCGCCCGGCTATCGAACCGAGCAATGGGTCCTGTGAGCGGAACAGCTCGACGGCCACCTGTGTCGCCGGGTCCGTCTCCATGCGCACGTCCAGCTGGGCCAGCAAGAAAGCCGTCACCAGAGCACCCTGGCTCAGCCGCCGGCTGAACGCCTCGGCCACCTTGTCGCTGACACGTCGCTCGCGTATGGCCGCGGAGTGAAGCTGCAGGCGCAGCGCATCCACGAGCGCGCGAGGCAGGTTCCGCACCATGGGCTGGCTCGCCAGGCCGATGATCCGGAAACCTGACTCCGGCAGGGATTCGGCAGTACCGCTGCCGCCGCCCCTTGTTCCGGTTGCTGCCTGGATCGCGTCCTGCTGGTCGGTCTTGCGGTGCGCTGACACCGCGGACTCGGCCAGGTTATCGAGGTTCCGCTCGTCCTCGGCGTCCAGTACCGCATCGAGCTCCTGAGGTGCTCTGATCTCCGGCCTTGGACCACTCGTATCTGTGCCATCCGATCGGGGAGACGTCGCGGCTGGTTGCTGTGGGTCCGGTAGGGGCGCCGATGTACCGCCGCTGCCCGACGAGCTGCTGCGGCGCGGGCTACCGCCGTGGTTCGTCGGACTGCCCGCACCCACTGCCTCAAGCCCATCGTGCGCCGCTCTCTCGGGGGTGGGTTTGTCGGGCACCGGCTCGGACGCCGGGGGGCCGGCTGCCTGCCCAACATGAGTGGCATCTTCAATCGGTGGTTCGGCAACGTCGAAGGTCGGCTCGTCGTATGCGGCTCCCTCGGCCGGCGGAGGGGTTCCCGCGCCGGTCCGCCGGAACTCGTCGAGGAAGGACGTGTCGACCTCCATCGAGTCGTTGGCCTTCGCGTCATCGAGCAGGTCCTGAAAACTGCCGCCACCCATGATCACAACTCCCCGTCCTCGGCATCGAGCAGATAGTTGTCGCCTCGAGTGAGGCCGATGAGGGAGTCGAAGCCCTGTGTGACAACCCGCTCGAGGTTCGCGCTGTTCGTCGACAAAGCCTTGACCTCGTCGACCAGCTGATTGAGCCGGGCGATCTCAAGAGTCGGCAGGTCGTAGTCCAGGTTCTCGCGCCGGATCTTCTCGTCGACAGCCTCGGCCATGTACTCGTTGACCGACGTGTAGCCGCGGCGCTGGGCCCAATACTCCGCCCGCTGCTTGACGTCTGGATGGAGGCGCACGACCGCGCGCTCCCGGCGATCCTGGTTGACGACTGCCGACATGCCGAACCTCCCCGGTGAGCATCCACGTCCTTTATTAATACATCATACTAAGCCATTTAGATACTCATGTAATGTCTATCTAATGGTTCATTGTGGCTACGGGTCGGCTTGGGCTCGTGAGATCGACAGAGTCGATCCGGGATCTCAGCGAAGAAGAAACCTGGTTGGTTGCAGGGCGCCCGGTTGAGTCCGGGCGCCGGAACCCGCAGCACTACGCGTGCGCAGGACCTCCAACGACCACTGCAGGTCTCATCCATCGACACGACATTGAGGACCACCTGCCATGCCCACAAAGACCATGACCCGAATCGACGCCGGACTGATCACCCTGAACCTTCCGGTGAGCTCCGACGGCGGAACCTGGTACCAGATCCCGTTCAAAGGCGAGAGCGCCACATACGTCGACCGCCAGGCAGCCGCCTACGTCATCGCCTACCGGGACCGGGTGGACATCGCCATCGACGAGAACACCGACTGGTCACGATTCCCGACAACCTTCGACGCCCTGTGCGCCAACGTGCCCGTCTACGCAGTGGAGTACGCGCAGGCCTGATCCACGTACTCGCCCACCCACGTCCCGAAGCGGGAGCACCGATCACCATGTCATTCCTCGAACACATCGGCTACCTCGAGACCGAGGGACAGGAGCAGGCGCGACTCGCCCAGTCCCCCGAGGGCTCGACCAACCACTACCTGTCCACGCTGCCGATCACCCTTGCTGACTGGCCCCAAGACTTGCTGGTCGAGCTGCCCTGGAAGCCGCCGCGCACCACGCAGCCGCACCGTGTCGTCGTCGTACCCCTCGACTACCGGCCGGACTCGCGTCCTGGTCGCCTTGACAAGGAGCCGTTGCCGCGCAAGCGCAACAGCGGCGCGTGGAGCTGTGCTGTGGTCTCGTCCGACCATCCGAGCTATCCGGCTGGCGGCTATCGCATCGTCGTATCAGCCGCCGAGATCGCGCGCGGCCGCAGGATCGACCTCGCCGGCGTCCTGGCCAGTCCGAAACCGTCCCCAGCGATGACCACGTGCAAAAGCACGGCTGGGCAATCCGATGGAAGTGGGACGCCGTCATGAGTACCGCTACTTTCACCGACAAGCTCGGCGCCCCCGGCCGCAGCGGAGACCAGGTGATCGTGCCGATTTGCAACGACGACGGGCTGCCTCAGCTCGCGATCGCCGAGGTGGTCGAAGTCGTCGTGCGGGAGCCCAATCCATTCGCTTCCGAACTGAGCGTGCGCACACGCGTCGGCGACGACGAAAGCTGCGTCTACGAACCCGACGAGATCGTCATTCTCGCTGCGGCCGGCCCCGCGCAATGAGTGACGGCTATCGGTCCGGCGGCGAGACAAGCCAGCTCGCTGACAACGACTTCTCGATGACGTGCTTAAGGCGCACACCTGCAACACCATCCCCGTGGTGCCCTGCGTGGTAGCCACCAAGACAGGAGAGCCGTGATCTTCCGTAACATCGCACGAATCCTCGCCGTCGTCCTGATCGGCGCCGGTGCCCTGGTGGCCTGCAGCGACGATCAGCAGGCCTGTGCCGCCATCGCAGGTAGCCCGTCGAAGCCGAGCCCGCCGAGGCCGGGATCCCAGCGCACCTCGTCGAAGGTGCAAGACCGGCCGATGAAGGCCTCTGGCTCGAAACCGGGCAGCAGCAAAAAGACGACAACGAACCCGTACTGGCGCACGTCGACCAAGCCCACCACCTGGGGCGGCTACAACACCGGCGGGCGAAACTGGTCGCAGCCGTACCGGAAGAACATGCCGCTCGCACCTCAGCCGGTCATCGTGAACTACTACGGCCGCGACTACCGCACCTATCCAAGCTATCCCGGCTATTACACAGTTGGGGTATGGCCCGAAGGGTACGGCGCCCGATACGGCTGCGTGGCTGACCGCGAGAGTACTCCGGAGCCGACCGGCACACCGACGCCGTCCCCGACAGCAACGGCAACCACCACCGTCGAGCCGACCACGACTCCGACCGCCTCCGCGACCCGCAGCGGAACGGCGCCTCCGAGCGACACAGATCGCTAGGCGTTGACCGCCGCCTCGGCCCGCGTCCCCGCCGCAGGATGCCCAGCCCCAGGCCATGCGAACGGCCGCCCCGTCTCGAGGAACGCGACGCAAGCACAACCGCAGCCAGACGACCCTTCGTCCACCCCTGTGCGCAGAGAGGAACCACAAATGCGGATCTATCACGGCACAGCGGTAGACAACGACGCACCGTTCGTCAGCATGGTGGTAATTGCCAAGGATGAGGTGTTAGCACGTCGGGTGATGCACGAGTACGAGGCAGACGTCCACACAGACGACCCGCGCCTGGACAACCAGATCTGGCTCAATCCAGAGCTGAGCCGCATTCAGGTCCTCGGTGAGGCAGCGCCGCACCTCGCAGCAGGGAGCGTGTTCTGTCCCGTACCGGGTGCGATCTAGCCGTGGAGGAGGCATTCGGCCCCACCTCCAGCAAGGAGCCATGGAAGGAGGCGATGGTCGATCCGACCGCTGCTCGCTCCGGAACGACCAGACGGCCCAGAGGTCGCCCCAGAAGTGTGACGCAGTGCCGCCCTCTGCGCGTGCTCCCGAACGACCCACCCAAGCCCACCAAGGAGACCCCAATGACCACGCCCGAGCCAACCATGACCACCATCGGCAATGAGGTACCGATCCGCTTCTCCGGAGGCCTGGTCGAATTCGTCGGCACAGTGCTCCACGACCCGGCAACCGGGCTACTCGTACTGGACACCGGCGACGGCGAGCCCGAGGAGTACCTGAGCATCTCGCTCGATGCCTACGGCATCTCGCGAGAAACCGACGACGAGGTTTTCATCAAGGACAGCGACGAAGGCGAGGGCGTCGCACAGAGCCTCATCGACGCAGGCCTGGCCGAGATCGTTGGCGAGCACAAGATCGGGTCGTTCTCGTCACGGGCCCTGCGCTTGCGACTTCTCCCGAAGGAAGGCTGCTCAGCGTAGCTGCGGAGGAGGACAAGCCCGTTCACATCAGGAGAGCCAGCAAGGCATCCGAGAGGCAGAGACAAAACACGGCTTCAGCAGAGGATCACGAGCTGCAGGACACGAGCAGGGATCAACGGAGTTGATCCGGGCTTCATCTGGACAGCACACCTGGTCTGGCTGATCTCGGCCTCGGCGGTCTGCTTGTCGCCACTCAACCACCTAGCCCGGCGTCTGGTGCATGACACCTCAACGGGAGTAGGCCTACGGCGTTCACAGGAGGACTGCCCCATGCCCGCAAACGATCCGAGCGAGATCGAGATCGACATCGCCGTAGCGCAGAAACAACTCGCGAAGCTTGCCGACGAGCAGCGGCGCATTCAGGAAAAGATCCACGTGGAACTGAGGACCCAGAACCTGATTTCGTTCTTTGCGGCCCTTAAGCAACCTGCGGCCCCGGGCGCCGACGACAGCGAACTCGAAGCGCTTCAGCTGGAGATTCGCACCCGCCTAAAGAGCTGATCTGCAAGATCTCGCGGGCAGCCGTTCTCATTCTGCATCTCCGCGGTCTCCCCGGGCCCATCACGACAGCCGTGCTGCCTACGACGTGTGCTCAACGGGTCCCGGTAGTGCCAGCGACGCACGGCTACAGCGAAGCCTGCGAGATCGATCAGCATGGCTGATCCGCGACTCGAAACGGAAGGCCTCCACTCGATCGGCGAAGCCGATTCGGGCGTCGAGATGACTACCGAATCGTGACGAGTCGCCTTGAACGGCAAGCCCTTTCGAGGCATTCCACGACCCAACTCAGAAACCGGCGGCAAGCCGCCTCGGCAATCAGAGCAGCAACTCCATCGCCGTACCTGCTCTGCCATCCAGCCAACTCACCAAGGAGACATCATGTCGAACCCGGTCAACCACGGAACCCTCGTCGGCCGTCTGGCCCGTGACCCGATGCGATTCAGCAACAGCGACGGCTCGCAGAAGGTCGTCTTCACGGTCTTCGCGGACCGCGACTACAAGAACGCCCAGGGCGAGGCACTGTCGGACGCGATCTCGGTCGAGGCGTTCGTGCGCAAGGAGACGACCTTCGAGGAGACTCCCTTCGCCAAGATTCATCAGGGAGACAAGGTCGCGTTGAGCACGACCTTGCGCATGGACTCCTACGTGCGCAACGGCGAGAACATCTACGACCTGAAAGTCGTTGTCGAGAAGGTCACCTTCCTCGATTCGCTCCAGGTCACCCAGGCCCGCCTGGCTGAGCGAGTTGCCGCCGCTGAGCAGACCAATCTGGCCGCCCGCGCAGCTGTGCCGGCACAGGCCAAGGCCCTTGTCGGGGCCCAGAGCTCGCCGATTGGCTCCGAACTCCCCTTCGGCTGATCACATCCGGTGCGCAGAGCAACCATCTGTGGACGGGAACCACCTCCGGGCCTTGCTGCAGGGAGGGCGTTCCCGTCCCCGGCAACTCCGGCGCCGACACATATCGATGGGTCTGATCTGGCTCCGAAGACGGTCCGCCTCTAGGCCGGGCTAGACAGCACCTTCTGAACGAATCCCGGATCCATCGCCGCCCCTATGAGGAGCCCATCATCGAAACTGAATCGAGAGGTGCCGCCGCATGCCCGAACCACTGCTAGTGAAGACGTGGCACTTCCTGCGTCGCGGCCGAGTCTTGCGTGCTGCGCAAGGCTTCCGTGCTGCCTGGGCCACGCACGCGATGGTCGACGACCTCGCGCCGCGGATGCTGTGTTCTGAGGCAACAACGCTAGCCGACCTGCTGTGTGCGTTGGGCGAGCCGGAGTTCGCCGGCCTGTTACTGACCGCCCATGCCGTCGAGGACGCGGAGGTGCCGGATCGCCTGGCCGGCCATTACGGAGATTCCAGGATCGACGAGGCCCAAGTAGAGGCCAGGCTCGCGCATTGGCGCGAATGGGGCGAAGTCAACCAGCCGGTCCCCGCGGATCACGACCTGGACATCACAGCGCACACGGTCAGCTGGGACGAGCTTGCAGGTACCGACCGGATCGCTTGAGCACAACCCCTGCCGGCTTTGCATCGACGCGTCAAAACCATCTTCGCTGAACCCGCCGATACCGAAGCGTCCTGGAGCCCCGCTCTACAACTGACCGCCGCGAGCACTCGCCCCGGTGAGCCAGCGAACCCACCCTTGCCCAACACACCTGGCCACCGATCGGCAGCCGCGATCGGTGGCATTAGTCCATTGGAGGCAGCACTCGATGCAGCTCATTACGGATTGCTCCGAGTTCACACAGTTCACCGACGAGAACCTGGGAAGCACCGACTGGCAGCACGCCGCCGAGAGCTACCTCGACGCCAGAGTCGAGGGACGCGCGTTCACCGCCCACGGCCACTGGCCCCGCGGGGTCCAGTGCACCCTGAAGCAACCACTCGAACAGCACGTGATCTTCTCTCGCGTGGTCCGCGATCACTTCACCGGCGCGGTGATGGTCTCGACCGACATCGCCGCGGTCAACCTCGCCACCTTGTGCGCTTGGGCAGCGGCGGGGTCGCCGGAGAGTCTGACAGTGCAGCCTGATGGAACCGACGGTCATCGACAGATCCGGGAACGAGGCGATGGATAGATGAGTCAGCCCGTTGTGGTGTCGGACCTGAATCCAGGCGATTACGTCTGGGGCATCGGGTGGACCACGCCCCTATTCGTGACTGGGGTGTGGACCCCGATGCACCCGGCGCTGGAAACCGCCGGCTACCTGATTGTCACGGGTCACCGGTATCTGCTCACCGAGAACCGTTGGAGCCCACGCGTGCAGAAGCTTACCTACCTGGCCGGCGACCAACTGACTCGCGATGATCCAGCCGCGGCAGCCTCGGTCTACGGCGTACCGGCGGGCAAGGAAACCAGCGATGGGTAGCTCAATCGCCAGTATGAGAGCGGGCCACCGCGTCAGCATCGCGCAAGCTCAGGCGACGGCCGCAACGCGCCACGATGATCTCGTCTCCGTTGCACTGCGCCGTCCGGGCTGGCTCGACCACGAAGCCCGACTGCGGCACCGCGTCAATCGCATCACGGCGCGCTGGGTTGGCGTGGCAACCACCCCCAACACACGCCAGAAACTCGCGATCCTGCGTGACCCGGTTCACCCGGCCCAGATGCTGACCTCGGTACCGCTGACCTGGCTGGTCAGCGTCGATGACGCCACCAGGCAGGACCGAGCCGCGGTCGACGCCCAACGCGCGCAGCGCACTGAGCCTGCCGAGTAGAGGAGCGCCGCTTGACCAATCTCGTCCACAAGTACGCCGAACTGCAATACACAATCCCCAGGGCCACGGTTGCGACGATCCTGCACCGGGCGGCTGCCGATCCGAATGACCAAGTGACGCTGATCGGCGACGAAGGCGGCATCACTGCCACTGTCACCCTGCAGACCGGATACGACAGCGCCGCCCAGGCGACCAGCGACGCGGTGTCTCTGGTCAGCGCCGAGCTGTACCGCCATACCCGTCAGCAAAGTGGCATCCCGGCGCCCTGGCGGGTGCTGATCGTCGACCGCGACGGCATGGCCGACCACCTCGCACATCCGTATGCCACCACCGGCCCCGAAACGTTGCCTCCGCACGATGACGGCTTGGCCGGAACCACATCCTGATCCACACCGTGGTCATCGGATGCCGGGCCAGAGCCTATGCCGCACGGGGCCCTCAGCGGCAACCACCGTCGGGATGCGCAGCCAGGCAGATTCCTGCTGACCTGGAACGACAATCGTGCACCGCGGGGACCCCGCCGATTGAGCATGGCGCTCTGTCGGCGGGGTCTTCGTTTCTGCCAATCAGTGCTGCTACTCCTGCTTGCTCGCCTCAGGTTTGAGGACTGAGGGTGAGGCGCCGGCCTTTGTGTCGGTGCTTGGCCCGCTGTCGCTCAGGCAGCAGCCGTCTGGCCATCACCCGGGCGGCGGTTGAAGGGAGTATGGAATGGCTGAGGTCTCTTGCGCGCGCTGCGGGAAGCCATGGGACGCGAAGTATCTGCGAGGCCAAATGGCCTGGTACGAGTGCGTGGACTGCGGCGCTCACATCGAGAAGTTCAAAGATGGGAGCTGGCAGGACGAGCGTTCCCCTTGGCACGGCTCGCCGGCAAACTGCGCGCACCCGCTTGGCGGCCATCTGCGCTGGAATGACAGGCACAGCGCCGGTGTCCCCGACCTGATCGTCGACAGCCTCGATCCAGCGGCTTGGCTCGAGGCTGTGCTCGCTGACCTAGGTTGCCCCGAGTGCGGGCTCCACGACGGCAGACCGCTACCGAAATCGGTGGCGAGGACCTGGCGCAGCTGGCTGAGGAGGAAGATCGGGAAGGTAACGAGCTAAGCGATCACCCAGCGGTGGCACCTGGCCCCTGTGCAGCTTCGGCTGACAGGGGCCAAGTTTTTGCCCTCTGAGTCAATGTGGTTCTACCGTCCGGACACGTCGGCTGGGATCGCTCTCGACCGAGGGCCTGATCGCTGCTGCATCCGGTTGCCTCAATCGAGACCGATTGCCGGACTCTCGGCGAGGTGGGTAGCTCATCCCGGCGATTCCACGTCAACATCCAAATCTGAACTTTCTGTGTCGAAGGGGAACCTCGTGTCCGACCTGATCGAGGCCGCTGTCCAGGCCGTGCCCCGGCAGCACTACACAGACCACCCCGAGCTCGGCTCGGTCCCACATTCGACGGTTCAGGCGGCCATCGAGAGGGACCTGGCCAGGGCGGCGGTGCAGCGCGGAATGCGGGTCATGGAGATCGGGACTGGGACCGGCTACAGCGGCGCACTTCTAGCAGAGATCGTTGGACGAGATGGATACGTCGTTTCGATCGACATCAACCCGAGGCTGACCGATCGGGCGGGCAAGTTGCACGCCGAACGGGGCGTATCAAACATCAAGCTGGTCACCGCTGACGGGCACCTGGGCTCGGAAGAGCACGGCCCCTATGACGTAGTGGTCGGGTGGGCGACTCCAACGCACATCCCCGCCGCGTGGGTCGCGCAGTGCGTTCCCGGCGGCAGCATCTCGACGCCCGTCTACATCGCGCGCGTGGCGCGAACAGTCGGACATGTCACGGTCACGGTCAACGACCAAGCTGAGCCGGTCGGACCAAAGCTCGGGGCGGCGGTTTATGTCGACATGGGATCCGAGATCAACACGAACCTCGGGATCCCGCAGTTCTATGTCGATGCGCGCACCGAAGACGACTCGCCGTGCTGGGTGTCGGTCGCTTGGCGCGACAAGACGCCCAAGCCCGATCCGTCTGACACGCTCGCCATGCTCCAGCACGCCGACTTTTCTCAGGAGGTCAGCTTCAGTGACTCTGAGCCAGAGCAGGCCGCGCGCTGGCGGGATTTCCGCGCCTACTGCGTCGGCCGTGAGGATGCGATGGCGTCGGATCTGACGGCGTTCGGTACAGGAGAGCCGTACTGGATTACCGCGATTGGCTTCAGCCGCTGGGACAGTGCCGCGGTGCTGACAGCCGAGGGGCAGTTCCTCGCCAACCGCGAAGATTCGCCCGCAGCCGCGAAGCTGAGGGCCGTCATCCAGGAGTGGTACGACGCGGACAGGCCCGGCCTAGGCGCGGTCGAGGCAGATCTGGCAGCCGCTCCGGGCGGATGGTTCGTCACAGTGCGGACCTAGAGCATGAATGCAGTGCAGCGCTTGTGCGCTTGTGCAACGCCGGCCCTCGATGGGCGGTACTGACAAACGGCCTTGCGCCGTCCGACTGGTCGGCATCCGGCGCCAGCGGCTGCGCCAGCTGGCCCCTGAACGCGAGGTCTCGGGAAAGCGAATGCCCCGGCCGGAAGGCGCAAAGTGAAGGGAGTGCCTGTGCTTCACACCTGCCTCAGACGGGGCATTCATCGTCCGGTCACGATGATTCCACCAACCCATCACGGAGGCGGGCCGCTTCCAGACTGAACCCATCGTCTCCCACGGGCGAGGTCACCCACAACGGCCTCGGGTTCGCAGCAACGGAGTCTGATGCCAGCTTCGTGGTGCGCTGGGCACGTTCAGTAACTACAGTTACCTTGCGCGGCCCACTGGGGAGACCGCACGTTCTCGGGAGGATGCGGTGGCTGGCACGCGGGCCGGGCTCGAAGGTCGGCAGCACACCCACCTGCTTTTACCGCATGCCGCCTTGGACTCTCCGCAGCGAGCCTTGTTTGAGAGCGCGTTAGGCCCAGCCGGCTGGACAATCGATCCCGACGACAGCTCCAGCATGTCCCTACGCTGGAATCGGGGCCGCGCGGCCCTGCGGCTGCAGACACTCGGCTGGTTCCCCCTGCTGGTGACGGTCGGCCCGATCGGGAAGGCGACCGCGGTCCACCGGGATGCCGCAGCCAGGCTGACGGCGGCTGTCCTGGCCGGGCGCGGCATGAATTTCACCGAGCAGCAGATGGTCGAGTACCTGCCGCAGGCACAAGCCCGCTGGCAGCGCGCGCTAATGGAGCGTCGGCGACTATCCACAGCGGAGCGACTGCTGCAGGCGCGCCGCTGCTCATACTGTGCCTCGTGGTCCGACCCGTCCGCGACGCACTGTGCCGGATGCCGCCGGCGGTTCACCGTCGCAGACGACACGGAATGGGACACCACAGTCAGCCGCGCGACGGCAACCGTGGCTGAGGCCGAGGCGATCCTCGCCGACCTGGCGCGTGGTGTGGTGCTGGAGCGGCTCAACGGGGCGTCACATGGCTGAACCGATCGTTGCGACTCGTGAGGCCGAGCAGTGGGGCTGGGAGTACCGCGGGCAAGAGGTTGTGGTCGTCGAGCAGCAAGACCCACCAGTCCCCGCCGTACCGCCCCCGTCGACGCTCGCGACGTTGGAGACCAAGCGTGCTTCTGCAGCCCGGGTGAGTCCCGTCCTGACCTGGGCGACGACGGGGGTTGCTGCCGCAACCGCTGTGGTCTACGTCGCCGTCGATCCGTTGCTGGCCCTGGTGCCTGCCGTGATGGCAGTGGGCCTCGGTTGGTTGCGATGGGGCCGTCCGGAGATGCTGCGCCGGGCTGCGGTCAAGGAGCATCAGCGGTGGCTGGCCGACTGTGTCACCACGATGGCCGGGTTCGAGCGCGACGTACAGGTTTGGCAGCAGGAGCTGAGCGACCGGGAGCAGACGAAGGCGCTGCAGGTCAGTGCCGTGCGTCCGTGGGTGCCGGTCGGCCCGGTGACCAAGGAGCGCGTCGACCTGTACGGCGGGACTGCCGCCGGCTGGCGTGCTGCGTTGCTCGCGATGGGCAGCTCGCTGATGAGTGCGGGCGGGCGGCTCGTCGTGCTCGACCTCACCCAGGATGCCGTCGTTGAGCCGCTGCGCCGCATGGCCGGCGAATACGGCGCACCGATCCGGTCGGCCGTCGTACCGAACGAAACGAAGGCTCTGAATCCGCTGACCGGTCTGAGCCCGGACGAGATCGGTGTGGTGATCGCTGAAGGGCTGCGCGGGGCAGAGCCCGAGCAGAACGAGTCGCGCGGTGTCGATGCGAGCTTGGTCCAGCAGATTGTTGAGTGCTTGACCGACGGTCCGGTTACGTTCACGAGGCTGCACTTGGCGTTTCAGGTGCTGCTGCGGCAGCTGACGCCGGACCAGCGGGGTGAGCTGACGCGTCCGGAGTACATGAAGCTGGCCGATTTGCTGAGCGAGTCTGCCCGGCGTACGGCGGAGGCTCGGTTGTTCCGGCTGGCTGCTGGCGTGCAGCGGTTGTCTGCCGTCACCGGAGACGAGCCGATGGACGGGTGGGACGGCGACGAGGTTTCGTTGCGGGTATTCGAGCTCTCGCCCCGTGAGTCAGAGCTGTCTGCCTCGTTGCTGCGGCACTTGATGTTCCAGATCACGATGGTCCGAATCCAGCGCGGTCAGCTGTCGGGGCTGGGCGAGCGCATTGTCGTGATTGCTGGGGCAGATGCTGTGGCGAGGCCGGAGCTCGAGCGGTTCGACAGCATCTGCCGGCGCAACGGGCTCCGGCTCGTGCTGCTGTTCGCGCATCTGCGCGACAGCGCCGTGGAACTTCTTGGCGGCGGCGACGCGGTGCTGTTCATGCGCCTCGGGAACGCGAAGGAAGCCGAGCAGGCCGCGACCTTCATCGGACGGCAGCATCGGCTGGTGGCGAGCCAGTTCACGTACTCGCACGGGACGAACACGTCCACCTCGACGTCTGACAGCACTACGCGCGGCAACAGCGCCTCGACGAGCGACTCGGTCGGCGTACAGACATCTGACAGCCGGCAGACGACCTTTGGATTGCTGTTCAGCCGGCGGCACCGGTCCGGGTCCAAGACGTCTGGTGAGCAGTATTCGTCGTCGACCACTGGTGGGACGTCGTGGTCGGAGGCGATCTCGAGTTCGGAGTCGAGCGGCTCTACGGAGAGTACGTCGGTCGGGTATCAGCGCACGTATGAGTACTCGATGGAGCCGACGGTGCTGCAGGGCTTGTCGCCGACTGCCTTCGTGATGGTGGACCCGCTCGATCCGGCGAGTCCGCGGCTTGGCGACTGCGATCCGCGGCTGGGGGATTCATGATCTCGAACAGCGCGATTCCGCAGTGGCGCCTCACCGAGGTGCCGTTGGCCGGCGGGCCGGATACGGATGCGGCGCAACGCCTTACCGCGCTTCGGCGTGGGCTGTTGCCGACGCTGATGATGCTGGCATCGGCTGGGCGGCCGTTCAGTTGCTGCTGGACTCGCGCGGTGGCAGGTGGGCCGATCGAGGTCCGGGTGGGGATCGAGCCTGTGGAGGGTTCAGTGTCCTATCCGGTCGGCGCACGAGCTGTCGATGCGGACTCAGCGAACTTTCCCTACTGGGTAGAGGTGAACGGCGCGCACGACGTACTCACCGCGCTGCCCGAGGCCGAGGTCGAACCAGCCGGAACGCTGGAGGACCTGGCCGAGGTTTTGCCGGCCTTCGCCTGGCTGATCACGGCTGCTCCCGTCGGAGCAGGGGAGCGCTCCGAACTGCTCGACGACCTTCATCTGCAGATGACGATGGGGCTGGACCGCGAGAAGGTCTCAGGAAGGGATGCGCTGGAGCTGGAGCGCAACCGCGCCCGCTACCGCGACTTCTCCGCCGCACAAGGCGGCCTGTGGTCCGTGCAGATCCTCGCAGGCGGGGCCGATGAAGCCAGTGCGAGACTGGTCGCGCAGACCTTCGCCGGGGTGGCCGACCTGCACGCCACCCCCTACGCCTTGACTCCACAGCCTGCGATTCGCTCTGAAGCGGCCGAAGCCGAGGCGAGTGCACCCGATCCGACGGGCTTCAAGGCGACGGGGGAGCTGCTTGCTGCGATCGGGCGACCGCCGGTGCGTGAGATCGCCGGTGTTCGTGTGGTCGAACAGGTGCGGTTCGACTTGACGCCTGAGACGCCGGCGAACGGGATCCCGCTGGGCGATGTCATTGATGCGGCCGGGCGGGCGGTCGGGAGCATGACGGTTTCGCAGGACACGTTGAACCGGCACGCATTCGTTGCCGGCGCTACGGGGTCCGGTAAGTCGCAAACGATCCGGCATCTGCTCGAAGGGCTCACTGACGCATCCATACCGTGGCTGGTGATTGAGCCCGCGAAGGCCGAGTACGCGGCGATGGCCGGCCGGTTGGGCTCGGACTCGAGTGTTGCGGTCATTCGGCTCGGCGACCCTGACGCCGTACCGCTGAGTTTGAACCCGCTGGAACCCGAAGCCGGGTTCCCGCTGCAGACGCACCTCGACCTTGTCCGTGCGCTCTTCCTCGCGGCATTCGAGGCGAACGAGCCGTTTCCGCAGGTGCTCAGCCAGGCGCTGAACCGGTGCTACACGTCGTACGGCTGGGACCTCGCGCTGAGCCGAGGCGGGACCGAATACCCGTCCCTCGCCGACCTGCAAACGACAGCGCGCGCGGTCGTTGACGACATCGGGTACGGCGCTGAGCTCGCGGCGGACGTCCGCGGCTTCGTCGATGTCCGCCTGACCTCACTGCTCCTCGGGACGCCTGGCCGGTTCCTCGGCGGGGGATACCCGCTCGACGTTGCTGATCTGCTCAGCCGCAACGTCGTACTCGAACTCGAAGATGTCGGCGACGACCAGGACAAAGCGTTCTGCATGGGCGTCGTCCTGATCCGGTTGATCGAACACCTTCGCGTGCGGCGTGGACCGTCTTCCAGCCTGCGCCACGTGACCGTCGTCGAAGAGGCGCATCGCTTGCTCAAGGCAAGTACTGACGGCGCCACTAGTCACGCAGTGGAGATGTTTGCCGGCTTGCTCGCCGAGATCCGCGCGTACGGCGAAGGCATCATCGTTGCGGAACAGATCCCCAGCAAGGTCATCCCCGACGTCGTCAAGAACTCCGCCCTCAAGATCCTGCACCGGCTGCCCGCCGCCGACGACCGCGAAACCGTCGGCGCCACGATGAACCTCGACGAGCCCCAATCCCGAGCCGTCGTCTCACTCCCACCTGGCCAGGCCGCCGTCTTCACCGACGGCATGGACCGCCCCGTGCGGGTTCGCATCCCGCACGGCGAACCACGCGAGCAACGAGCCGCTACACCACCGACAGTCAAGGCTGCCGATCGCCGGACCCGCTCGCGTGGAGGAGCCAACAGTGATCGACTTTCCACCGTTCGCGAGATCGCGGATGTTGCCCAGCTTCTTGAGCAGAACCCGCGATTCGTGGTGTGGGTCGAGTTGCTGACAGTAGCTCACTTGGCCGCCGCGCCTAGACCGATACCCGTATCCCCGTGGGTGTTCGACGACGTCTCGCCAGAGGTGGTCCAGCACGCGATCGGCGAGTCAGTCGGCTCGGCCGTGGCCGGACGGTTGGAGGCGATCGAAGGCCACGTCGTACCGGCCAGGCTGACCGATCATCTCACCGAGGTCGTACGTGGTGTCGTGAGGGAGCAAGAGCTCAGCTGTGCGGCGACAGAGATCGAGTGGCAGGCCGGAGCGTTCCGGTTCGCCGATGTTGCCGACGCCTTGCGAACCTATTCCGGGCCAGCCGACGCGCCGCACCCATTGACCGAAGAGTGGGGCAAGCGAGGGCTGAAGCTGTGGGGATCGACGATCGAGGAGCAGATTTGGAGCTTCATGAAGGTCGGCTCCGTCAGCGTGCCGCCGGCACTGCTGCTCGGTGATGGCACCCTGGTTCGTGCAGCCGCCAGTCTGTCCACCGCCACCGATTGGCACTCACAACTCCTCGAGGCGACGCACGGACTGACCGTGCCCGGACACTGGCATCGCTATATCTTCCAGACGCTGGAAAGCGCGGGCGAGTAGTGCCATGGACCGACCACGCCGACCCGAACCCAACGAACCGGACGTCCCTTCCGGCCAAGCCCCCACCCCTGACGCTCCCGTAGAGCGGACTATCCCGGACCCCGTCGACAACAGGCCGGATCCTGAACCCCACTTGCAGCAGGGTGTTGCCGATTCGGCCGAGCGAACCGTCGAGGAGCAAGCGGCGGCCCCCGACCGGGCCGGACAAAGACTCGCCTGCTTCGCGACTGGACGAAGTTCAAGAAGACCAGCCGGATCGACCCTCGACTCGGCCCGCAGGTGACGCCGCCGAGGTCGTGGACCAACGACGCCGGCGCGACGAAGCAGCGACCGAGACCCCAAAGACGTCCGGCGAGGCGGCCTCGACTGTTCGTGATGCCGCTGACCGGGTGCCTGCGAACATGCACGAAAAGATGCTTCAGAGCCCGGTCTTTACGCGCCTCGGCTGGGGGTCCGGTAACGATGCTGACTCCGATCGGGAGGGCGACGTCCGTAGTCGCGAGCCGAGGGAACAGGCGGTAGATCCTGAGGGACGTCAGGACGGGGGCGAGCCGGAGCTCGCGGATGGGTCCGAGCCAGCGACGCGGAACGGCGACGCGGCGACTCCCGATACCGAAATCCATGACGGATCTTCTTCCCCTGAGGAGCAAGCCGGAGGCGACTCCGCGAGCGGCAGTGAGGAGACCGCGGGCGCCGGTCCGGAGACGCCGGTCGTAGCCGACGCTCCGAACCAAGCAGACGAGATGGCGGCTACGCCCGAGGACAGGACCCTGGACTCCGAAGCCAGAGACGACCCGAAGAGCACAGAACCACGCTCCGACAGTGAGCTGGCCGACCAACGCAGCGTTGACGAAGCGGACACGGTTGCAACAGCTGGTGCCGATGAAGAGCAGCGACATCGGCTCGATGCTGCAGTCGACACCGAGTCGACGGTGCAGGGTGGTCGCGATGCCGCACTGCCAGATGGCGAGTCGCTCACGACGCTCCCCGATGAAAAAACTGTCGCAGAAGGCCCGAAGGAATCGGAGACTTCGCTGCTGGCGTCGGACGCCGATGCCTCGGCCGGGGTTCAGGGGGGCGGCGGCGGAAACTCCGACGCTACGATCCCATCGGTTCGCAGGCTGATCGAAGTTCCGCCGCCGCATTCGGAATCTGCTCCTGCCATGCCTTCGGACACTCCGGATCATTCGCATACAGCGCACGACGGAGACCATCCCCAGAAGGTCGCCGAGCTGCCCGGTGGCCCCATCAAGCTGTCCACATCGAACCGCGCAGACCGGAGGGCTCTGAACAAGCCAGCGGCCGACAGCACCATCGTGGTCGACGAAAAATTCACTTACCACACTGACGAGCATCGTCGGGTCATGAGCGCGTCCGCAACACTGACTGTGGTGGATCTCGATCACCCGCGGAATAACTACGCTCAGCGGACACTCGCCGGCAAGCTGCCCGGCGATCACGCCGGGCATCTTTTTGCGCGCATCTTCCAAGGACCCGGCCACAAGGTAAACCTGACGCCAATGGAAGGGATGCGCGTTAACAAGACAGAATTCGATACAATGGAAAGGGAATGGCGCCAAGCCATTCAACAAGGAAAAGAAGTCGAAGTTTTCGTGGAGCTGGATTACCCAGATGAAGGCCCGCGACCTGAATATATCTCCGTCGTATATAAGATAGATGGAAAGTCGTACACCAGAGACATCAAAAACACTCCAATGAAGCGAAAGGATGACTCCAGTGCTTGAGCAGAGCAGCGAACGACTCACCGAGATCGGTGCGGCCATGCTCCGCGCAGCTCCCCCAGGTTGGCGAGTCCTCCGACTCTCTGCTACCGGCGCGGCAGGCATGATCGGCACAGACCTTGAGATCGACATGGAGGACGGCTCCACGGACACCTCAAGCACCATTGAGCGTGCCGGACGTATCGCCTGCGACCGTCTCCGAGCAGAGATGTATCAACCCGGCAAAGGCACCTGGTACAACGCCAGTTTCAGCGTCGACCCGGACAGCCGAATCGAAGCCGAGTTCGACTACCATGGCCGGCCCTTCGGGGAACAGGCCACCGATGACCTCTTGCGAGAAGATCACGAGCTATACCCGCGTGACAACGAACTGCTGCCCAGTTGGCACCCCGCGAAGGCGCTCGGCTAACTGATCTGGTCGGAGGAAGAACACTGATGCCCAACATGATCATTCTGTCGCCCGACGTGGACGGGTTCGACCTGACCAAAGAGCACTTCGAGGTGTCAGTTGTCGAGGGCTTCGGGGCACAGGTCACCTCGCTCGTGTCGCCAGCAGGCGACGAATCCCCTGTCGACCTCGAGGCGCGGATCGATCGGCCGGGTGAGCCAGCGTTCCAGATCTTCCACTTCCGCACCCGCGACGGCATCGCCACCGACGGTACAGATGAACAGGCGATCGAGGTCATGCTGTGGGTTCGGTCAATTCTGCCTGACGATCCCGGTGGACGTATCTGGGCTGTCGACGAGGCCTACAACGGACACGTAGAGCTCAGCTCAGGGATGACCGAAGGCGACATTGAGGTGGGCTGGGTCGATCACGCCGTCAATCCACCCGAGTAGTTGCAGGCTCACGGGAATGCACACGATGACTGTGCCTGGACGGTGGCATCGATATGTCCGCCGGGTGCTGAGAAGCGCGGGGAAATAACCCTATGGATCGACCACGCAGGCCAGAACCCATCGAACCGGACGACTCTTCGGACCAGACATCCAGCTCTGACGTTCCGGTCGAGCGGCCCATCCCGGACGCTGTCGATCGCCAGCCAGACCTCGGCGGCTCTAGGCCGCAGGAACCCACCGATCGCGGGGACCGAACTATCGACGAGCGCCCCACACCCCCTGCCAAGTCAAGCACGGACACACCTGCCTCGCGCCTGAACGAGCCTCAGGCAGATCGGCCGGATGAACCCTCGACCCGGCCGGCTCATGATGCTGCAGACGCCGCCAACCAGCAAGGTCGACGTGAGGCATCGCCGGAGGGTGACTCAACACCGACTCTCCCGGCTTCTGCTGACCGGCTGCCCGCAGACCTGCGCGCAAAAATGCTCGAGCACCCGGCATTTACACGCCTCGGCAGGGGATCCGACGACCAGACTGAGCCGGGTGGTGATGTTCAGAACGGAGTCGTCCCTGACGATCAGGTAGCGGTCCGGACAGTTGAGGTCGACGACCGTGTGCCACAGGAGCAGCCCGGCGTCGACGTTAATGAGCATGCCGCTAATAGCGACGCGAAGGATGATCCGCCGGCGGACGTCGAGGCGGTGGACGTAGCCGCAGTCGCAGATCGGCCAGAGATACCGGAAGGGTCGAACCTTGCCGGCTCAGGCGATGTCCCGGAACCCGTCACTGAGGACGGCATGCCAGAGGCGCCGTCGACAGAGGCATCAAGGCGCCCGGATGACTCGAAGCCGGGCACAGATCTTGGGAACTCACCTAGCGAGACCTTGGTCGCCGATGCGCCCGAGACCGTTGATCAGAGCACTCCCACCGAACTTCCCAGGGCAGGCTCCGCAGAACGCCTGGCCGAGCATGACAAGCACTGGCACACGGCCGAGGCCAATCTCCCACCTGGGCCGCTGCCTGATTCCGGCAAAAACCTCGATCCCGAGGTCATCAAGTCGCTGGACCCCGATGTCCGGCTCCTACTCGAATACGAAGGCGCGGCCGAGTACATCGACAAGAACGTGGAAGCGCGCCCTTGGCTCGAACCGGCCATGGATGCCTCGCCGGCGGTGCAAAGAATCTTCGCCGCAATCGACCAAGGGGCAGGCCATGCCCATATCCGCCACGGCCCGATGGGTACCGACCAGATGTACGCCGATCGTGTCGCCTATCTCAACGACCCCGCGCAGACCGACATCGCCAAGCGCGAGGCAGGAATTGATGGCCTGAACCCGACTCAGAAGCATTATTGCGATGTGGAGGCCACGCGCATTCACGACGTGACAGCGTTCGTCACCGCCTTCGCTGCGGCGGTCAAACTCCCCGAAATCCAGGAAGCACTTGCCACACCGGTTGGCCCGGCGATCGAATCGCCAGACGCGATAAGGGTGCCGATTGCGGAACTCCTTGGCGATGAGGGGCATAAGTACTGCTCGGGCTATCGACTCGAAGGCGAAGATGCACGGAAGGTCCGCAAGGAGTGGCTGAAGGCACGCGCGCTCGGCGAAGACCTTACCGATTTAGCTGAACCTAGGGCGATCCCCATCGAAACGTTCGAGGGTGGAGAAATAGTAGTTAGATTCAAGTCGAACGGCACGGCGTACGAGATCAGCACCATGTTCGTCGAACCGCCATCAGTCGATAAGTAGGAGGAAGCTGCAAATGCCGCAGATCGATAGGTACTGGCTCGATGATAAATCCGTTCCGTTTGGTACATTTCTGAGGTATATGGAGAAGTATTACCATCCGGAGATTCGCAACGACAACTATGATGCCCTGGTTGCTAGAGCGAGATTAAGTGATCCGAGCGATGTTGGTTTGGCTACCTTCAAGTCGGAACTCGGCAGTTTATTGAAAGGTAACCGAGAGGGAATCCATCGTCTGGCGATTGTGACAGCGGCTGGGTATGACGACTGGGACACTGACGACGAGTTTCTCGCGTGGCTGTGGCATGAGCTCTATCCAAGTGAACCAGTACCGACGTCCGCCGTTTCTGAGTCAGACTGAGCTGTATCCCGCCGAGCCTATGCCGGAGCCGACCTGAAAGTCGCATCTCATATTGGAGGTGTTGGAAGGAGTGCCGTTAATTGGTGAAGTCATATTGGCTGGATGACCACTCCGTGCCATTTGCAACGTTCCTTGCAATTATTCAGACCTACTACCATCCCGAAGCTCGAAATGACAACTTCGAAGAGCTGGTCGAGTGGGCGCGGGCTGGGCGAGGTGGGGAGAAGATGGCGGTCTTCAAGGCGGAACTGGCCCGCCTGGTCCAGGGCGAACGAGAAGGACTTCGACTCGGCGCGATTGAGGCGGCAGCGGAGTATGACGACTGGAGTTCCGACGAGGAGTTCCTGGACTGGCTGTGGCAAGAGTTGTATCCGGGCGAGCCTGTTCCCGGGCGCCACGCCTGAGCGTCGCCGCCTGGACCTGGCCAGTCACGGTGGCTGAACCGCCAGTAGTCGACCAGTAGAGGGTGAGTTAGAGATGCCATTGATCGAGAGGTATTGGCTCAAAGATCGTTCAGTTCCGTTCGGTAGGTTCTTGAATTTTATGGAGATTTACTACCATCCCGAGATTTACTACGATAACTACGAGTCCTTGGTGGCTCGGGCGAAGCTTGGGGACCCGGCGGATGCCAGTATGGCGGCCTTTAAGGAGGAATTCACCAGGTTGCTGAAGGGTGACCGGGAGGGGCTTCATCCACTGGCGATTGCGACAGCGGCGGAGTATGACGACTGGAAGACCGACACCGAGTTTCTCGAATGGCTGTGGAGCGATCTTTATCCGAGCGAACCAGCACCGACCTCCACTGTGACTGAGTCGGATTGAGTGGGGTTCGATGGCCGGAACGATTGAATTTGGCGGCAGTGAGCGCTGGGACGGCCCGCAATGGGTTTTCAACTTTGTGATGAGCTATCTTGTGACCGCATTGGAGGGTGAGTCGATCGCTGCAGAGTTCCGTGAGATCGATGAGGAAAATGTTGGTTTCCTGAATATTGGCACGCTCGATACCGCTCTGCGGATCAGGATCTTGACGATGATCCACGAGAGTCTCGTCGCTGATGGGGATACTCGGCTTCCGGAAGATCTGCCAGGGCGAGCGGGAGGTATCGGGCAACTCCAAGAAGTAGCCGATTCGGCAGGTTCTGCCTTACGATCCAATCGATAGCCTCAGCGCGGGGCCTTGGAGTACCTGAGTTCGGAATGTCAGGATCGGGAACGTGGCTGGAACGATCGAGCTGACGGCAGGGACTAGATGGTCTGTCCCTTCCTGGGCCTTCAATGTGGCGGTTGAGTACCTTATCGAGAAGCTTGCCGATGATCCGGCCGTCGAGGTGCTCAAGGAAATTGACGAGAACAACCTGGGTTGGGTTGGCGTGGATCGGTTCGAGGACGCCCAGCGCGTCCAGATCTTGACTCTGCTGCGCGACGGACTCCTGCCCTATGCCGAGCAGCGGGCAGCTCTCGATCCCGCCGATCCCGCGAGCGGCATCGGTCATCTGCGTGAGCTTTCGGAGTTGGCGGGCTCGACGCTGGGAAGTACATCGCGAGGCTGACTAGTCTGTCTAGCGTCCCTTCGTCGCCCGAGGAGCTCCACGTGGCCGACACCGGCGAGTACTGGTTGAAGCACGGCGATGCGCCGTTCGCCACTTTTCTGGCGGTGGTGCAGACCCATCTTCACTCTGAAGCCGACCCGGACAACCTCGCAGCCCTGAAGCGACGGGTGCAGGAGGATCGCCCTGAAGACACAGAGTTGCAGACCTTCCAGGCGGAGTTGTCGCAGCTGCTGACGGGCGAACGGCAAGGCTTAACAACTGACGCAATCAGTCTTGCGGCCGACGGTGACGGCTGGGACATCGATGACGAGTTTCTCGGGTGGCTGTGGAATGAGCTTTATCCAAGCGAACCATTGCCGGCGTCCGCCGTGACTGAGCCGGAGTAAGCAGCCACCGGGCGCGCCAAGCGGTCGGCCCGCGGCGATAGCTCTGAAAGGCCACCGCCCGGCCTCGGTGTTCTCCGAGCCTCCCAAGCGGGGCTATCTGAGATACCGCTCCCAGCGGTCCGTCTGCACTGTTGCGACGTCCGTACGTGCCGCCTCGAGGAGGACGCCAACTTTCTGGATCAGCTCTGCTGCCTTATCCAGATGGCCACGGACCTCTTCGGCTACTAGCTCGGGGTCAATCCCGAGATCTATGAACACGTCCTCGGGTCAGCGATCCTGGCCTTGTCCATCACGTTCGGGACCTTCCAATGTCTAGCGTGGCTCGAGTTTCAGCGCCTGCGATGTGGCCGCCGATCAACGTTGCAGTCGCCCTGCTTGTCACCGTATCCTCATTCCCGCGCACTGCTGCCGACGTATCCTCCCGGGGTGACGACAACACTCGGACATGCGTACGAGGTGGCAGAAGCACTGCTGAGTGAGAGCCTGCCGCGGAGGTGGGCGCACACGCAGGGGGTGGCGACCTGCGCCAAGCAGCTCGCCCCTCTCGTGGGCGACAGGGCTGAGGCGCTGGAGGCGGCTGCTGTGCTGCACGACGTCGGGTATGCGCCGCCGCTGGTCGTCACGGGCTTCCATCCACTCGACGGTGCACGTCATCTGCGGACGCTCGGCGTGGTCGACGATCGAGTCGCGCGCTTGGTGGCGAACCATTCGTTCGCGCTGATGGAGGCCGAGGAGCGCGGGTTGCGGGCAGAGCTGGCCGACGAGTTCCCGTTGCTTGACGATCTTCTGTTGGTGGACGCGTTGGTGTACTGCGACATGACCACGACACCGACTGGCGGGCGTACGACGTCGGATGAGCGGGTGGCCGAGATCCTGGGACGCTACGGCGAGGACAGTGTCGTCGGGCGGTTCATCCGCCGGGCCGCACCTGAGATCCACGAGAGCGTGGGTCGGGTGCGGGCTGCGGCGACCGAGCTGGGCGTGGTGCTCTGAGTAGCTATCTCAGGTGACTATCCCAGGTAGGGGTAGGTGCCGGCCAGGTAGTCGCCGATCTGCTGGCGCATGCTGGGGTGGATATCGTAGTCGTCGAGATCGTCGGGCCGGACGAAACGGACGCCGTCGGCTTCGTCGTTGATGGTGGGTTCGCCGCCGATGGGGCGGCCGATGTAGGTGTTCTCGTATTGCTGGCGGATCTCACCGTCGGTGTAGGCGACGATGTGGTGCGGGTTGGTGTAGACGCCAAGGAATCCGGTGATCTCGGCGACGATGCCGGTTTCTTCCTCGCATTCGCGCACCGCGCACTGGGCTGCGGTCTCCCCGATGTCCTGGGCACCTCCGGGCAGGGCCCATTGGCCGGTGTCGCGGCGCCGTTGCAGGAGGATCTCGCCTTCATCGTTCACGACCAGCATGTTGCTGGCGGGAATCAGGGTGTTGGCCTTGGGAGCCTCGGGGTCGTTGTAGTACTCAATTCTGCCCACTGCGGCGGTACTCCTTGTTGTCGGTGTTGTCGGGCGTCCAGTGGCGCGCGGTCTTCCAGACCGCTTCGAAGCTCTCGTCGTACCGGTCGAACCATTCTGCGTTGGCGGTGCGGCGGAGCTGGAAGAGCGGGTTTGCGCTGGCCGGCTGTCCCCAGATGTGAGGGTTGACCAGGAGGTGGTCGTCGTAGCGGAAGATCGAGTTGTACAGCGTCGTGTCGTGCAACCGGATCTCGCAGCCCGGGTGACCGACGAGGGGGCGGTAGTAGGTGAGCGAAGCCCTGATCTTGGCGGCCAGGGAGTCGCCGATGCCTTCCTCGTGGCCACGGATGCGTACGGCTTCTCCCGTCGGATCGCCGAAGCACAGCCGCACTCGCACCCCGGCCTGCGCGCGGTCCTGGAGCATGCGCGCGACGTGGGGGTTGGACTGGGCGAAGAAGGTGCCCGAAAAGACCAGGACATCGATCTGTTTCATCGCCCCTAACAGCAGGGAGATCCAGACGTCGCGGGGGACGCTCGCGCGGTTCGGGTACGTGTCCGCGATCTCGGACTGAGGGGAACCGAAGCGTGACGTCTTTTGGTCTGCCTCTGGCCACAGGTACGTCTCGTCCACACGGAGCAGATTGGCGATGGTCCAGCGATGCCGACGGTGGGGAACCCGGCCGCTGATCCAGCGACTGGCCGTCTTGGGGTCGACGGCGCAGGCTATCGCCATCTCCTCTACTTCCAATCCGCGTTGTACGAGTGCGGAGCGCAGTCGCTCGTTCACTCAGGTAAGCCAACCGGACCGCCCCGCCTACCGCAAGGGCCTCTTCCGACATCGCGCTGAAACGCTGAACCTGCGCGTGTGCTTACGCTGGCGGTGTGCCACTCATCGTGCTCTGGGACATCGACCACACGCTGATCGAGAACTCCGGTGTCAGCAAGGAGATCTACGCGGCGGCCTTCGCAGCGGTCGCCGGCCATGCGCCCCTCCAACCGGCCCGTACGGAAGGCCGGACCGACCGCTTGATCCTCGCCGAGATGTTCCGGGACCACGGGATGGAACCACCGGCTTGGGAGCGCATCGTGCTCGCCTTGGAGGCTGCGGGTGTCGGGCGTGAAGCGGACCTCGCGGCGCGCGGTCGTGCACTTCCCGGCGTGCATGAAGCTCTCGCCGCGGTGGCAGTGGAGCCGGGCATGGTCTCCTCAGTGCTGACCGGGAACATCGCGGCCAACGCCGGTGTGAAGCTGCGGGCCTTTGGGCTCGATGTGCTCCTGGATATGGAGTGCGGGGCGTACGGAGAGCACTCGGAGGACCGTGCCGCCCTCGTGAAGGTGGCCCGAGAGCACATTCAGCAGGCCCATGGTCTTCCGCACGACACCCCCGTCGTGCTCATCGGGGACACCCCTCGCGACGTTCAGGCCGCCCACGACTCCGATGCTCATGTCATCGCGGTGGCATCTGGCATCCATAGCGTCGCCGAGCTGCGGGCAGCCGGGGCGCCTGTTGTGCTTGCTGACCTGCGGGATGTCTCTGCTCTGGTAAGTCATCTGCGTTCGCTGGCGCACGTCAGCGACTGAAAACATCCCAGGACGTCCCGGAGAGATCCCAGGACGGCGTTCGGCGTCCTCGCGTTCCACGGCAGTCTCTACGTGTCGTCTGCGACTGACTCCTCCACGGGCCGCGGACGCACCCATCCCCCTCCGGCTGACTGGGACGGAGCACGCGCATGACGGCACTACTGAGTGGACACTCCAGCACAACCTCCACGCTCGGGGAGGTGGAACGGCTCGCGGCCAAGTACCGCGTGCCCCTCGAGGACGCGCTGCTCATCGCGGTCAACCTGCGCGGCATCAACTCCGATCTGCCGCGCCACCGGGCACGCGTCCGGGTCCGACTGGCGAGCGCCCCATCGGTGCCCTGGCAGCTCATTGTTCCCCTGAACGTCACGGGTTCCCCGTTCCGGCTCAAGGGCGAGCACCTCACGCTGGGCGGCGCACCGGTTGGAACTGTCGAGCGTATTGAGGCGGACGAGGCGGTCGGCGGGTACTTCCGCGACGGCGGCGCGGCGCTCACGCTCAACCCGAATGCGCGCAGCCGTTGTGTGGGGTGCGCCTTCTGCCCCAACACCCTGGAGGCTGCGGCTGATCCTCGTCTCTCGGAGGAGCGGGACCTGCGGGAGCTCTTTGCGGCGTTGCGTGAGCAGCATCCTCGCCGCGACCTGGCGGAGCTGCGCGAGGTGACCGTTTCGACCGGGTGCTTCGAGCGGCAGGCGGCGGCGGTGCAGCATCTGCGTACTCTGCGGACCGTGCTCAGCGGGCATCGCGTGAACGCGCGCATCGGGTTCTTGACGTCGGTGTTGAGGTCCGAGGAGGCGTTCGATCAACTCGCTACCTATGTTGCTCCCTTCGTCCTGCGGCTGACAGCGGAGTGCTTTACCCGCCGGGATCTGTTACTGAAGGCCAGCAAGGCCGTCCTCGTCGCATCAGAGATGCCAGGAGTGCTCCGCCGTGCGCTGGCCGCCGGTCACGGCACCTCGTTCACCTACATCGTGGGGTTGGACGAACTCTCAGCGCTGCAGGCGGGCGTCGGTGCGCTGGCCCCGTACGTCACCGAGTTCCCCAATTTCCAGGTCTACCAGGCCCATAACTCGGTCATGGCGGGCCTGCGTACCTCCGGAGCCCAGGACCTGGAGCACTACCTCCAGGCACGCGTGGTGATCGAGGACATCATGGGTTCGTCTGGTCTGCGACCCGCCGCATGGGAGTGCTACCGGCCCCTGTGGTACTTCACCTTCGCCGGTGAGCCCTTGGTTGGCGTGCGGTGACCGAGACCGCCGTTCTGGCCGATGCTCTGTGGCGGGCGACCGTCTACGCATCCGTCTGCCAGTTGCACCTGCGGGACAACGTCCTGCTCGCGGAGTCGCTGGTCGCCGACCATGTGAAGGAACGCCCCTCCGGGCACTGGGGCACCGTGCCCGGCACCGCGTGGGCGTTGTCCCACGTCGTGCTCGCTGCCGGGCACCCGGACCGGCGGGTGGAGCTGGTACCGCTCCTGGGCGCGGGACACGCTGGCGTCGTCCAGCTCGCCGCGGCCTGGGTGACCGGGGAACTAGGGAAGGTGCGGTCGCGGTTCGGCCCGGATGCGGATGGCCTGCGGCAGCTGGCCCAGACGTTCCCGGACGTGGACGGCCTCGGGTCTGAGGTCTCGCCTGCTCTGCCCGCCGGCGGCTTCCTGGGTGGTCGGCTCGGGGGCTGCCTTCCCTTCGCCCAGGGCGCTGCCCTCGACGCCCCGGACAGGGTTGTCGTGCCCATCATCGGGGACGGTGAGTGCGAGACCCCCACGACCGCCGCGAGCTGGCTGGGGCAGAGAGCCCTTCCCGATGCCTCGGTCCTGCCCATCGTGCATGTCAACGGCTTCCGCATGGGTCAGCAGTCGCTGCTCGGTGCGATGAACGACGAAGAACTGTGTGCGTACTTCGGTGGCCTGGGCTGGGCTGCCGAGGTGGTCCATGTCGTGACGGGGACTCCGCACGAGCACAGCACCTTCCAGACGGCATTGTGGAACGCGCTGGAGGAGACGCGCGCGGGGCGGCGGACCGTGCTGATCCTGCGCTGCGTGAAAGGATGGGGCGGCCCCGCATCGCTAGGAGACCGTGCGCTGCTGGGCACCCCCGACCTGCACAAGACGCCGCTGGTCAGCCCACGTACCGACCCGGATCAGCTCACGGGACTGGAACATTGGCTCGCCTCCTACCGGCCTGCGGATCTCTTCGGCCGGGACGGTCGTCCTCGCGGTGCACTCGCCGAGGCAGTGGCCACGGTTCGCTGGTGCTCCTTCGCTCCCGTCAAGTCCCTAGGCGCGGAGAAGCGAGCCTCGGCGTACCGGCGGGTGAGCACATTCACCGAGGCGGTCACCGACGTCGTCAAGCAGCACGCCACACGCGGGGACTTCTGCGTCCTCAGCCCGGACGAGCTGTCCTCCAACCGACTCCCGGATCTCGTCGGCCAGCGCTGGACGCACGAACTCCTCGCGGAGGAAGTGCTGTTGGAGTGGCTTGCCGGTTGGACTGCCAGCGGGCGCCGAGGGCTGATGGTCTCGTACGAAGCGTTTGCTCCGCTGCTCACCAGCGGCTTGGTGAGCCACATCAAGCAGCGGCGCATGGTCGGCGCGAGAGAGTTGCCCAGCCTCAACCTCCTGCTCACGTCCTACGGCTGGCACAACGTCCACAGCCACGGGGACCCGTCTCTTGCGACCACGCTCCTTGGCTTGTGCGTTCCTGCGGTGCGCGTGCTGACGCCGGCCGATCCGGCACGCACCGCCGCCGTCCTGGACGAGGCGTTCGACTCGGTCGCCAGGGTCAACCTCGTTGTCGCGGGCAAGCACTCTCGCACCGCACATCCCGCGGACACGATCAAGGAGGAATGCGAGCGGGGCCTCGCGATCTGGCCGCAGCTGAGCGACGACGAAGAGCCCGACCTCACGGTCGTCACAGCGGGCGATATCCCGGCTGCCGTCGCCGCCGATGCGGTGGGCTACCTGCGGGAACGGCACGGCTACCGCATCCGCGTGGTGAACCTGCTCGATCTGACCGTCCTCGGCTCCGCCCAGCTGTGGCCGCGCGGGCTCAGCGCCCAGGAGATCGACCACTACTTCGGTGCCCACGCCGCTGTCCTCGTTCTCACCCTCGGCCACGCCGCCGCTGTCTGGAGCCTCCTGGCCGGCCGGCTCGACCGCCCCGTCGATGTCATCGGCTGGCAAGAACAACCCGGCCCCATGCCCCAGCGGCTGCTTGCCCACACCCTTGGCATGGACCGGGCAGGCGTGGAGCGGGCAGCCGGGCTCCTGCTCGCGACCCGCAAGGTGGTCCGATGACCTCCTTCACCATCGAACGGCTGGAGGTCACCGAGGTACGCGACGGCGTCGGCCCGGGGGACGACGCCCTCTTCGTCATAGTTCACGCTGCGGGAGAGGCTGGCTGTTACGGCCCGGTCAGCGAGCGGATCGGGGTCTACGCAAGAGACACGCTGGCGTCCGTAGTGCAGGGGAACCATGCCGCAGACCACCATGGCCTGCTCAACCGACTGCGGCAGGCTGCTCGCATCGCACCCTCCGACATCGCGTCGTGGGCGGTCGGCGCGGTCGACTGCGCAACGTGGGACCTCCACGGTCGCCTCACCGGGTGCTCTGTCGCAGATCTCCTCGCGACCGGGACGCCGCAGCCATCCGTGGCGGCCTATGCCTCGTGGCTCTCCCAGAACCTCACCACCTGCGAGGACCTGGATGTGGTTCGCGGAGTCGCAGCGGGTGGCTGGCGGTTCACCAAGTGGGGACTTCGCGGAGCCTCGATGAACCCCATTGGCGAGACCGCTGGGCGAATGGCACGAGCTGTGGAGCGTTGCTCCGAGGCCATCGGCGCGCCTGTCGCTGTCGACGCCGTCGGCACCTGGTCACCAGCTGTGGCCATGGCCTTCGCGCGGAGCATCGACGTCGCCTGCCTGCGGTGGCTGGAGGACCCGCTGCCGCACCACGACCTGGATGTCTACGGACTCGTCACCGCCACAGGACTGCCTCTGGCCGTCGGCGAGCGTATGCATTGCGACGAAGATCCCGCCGGCCTCATCCAGTACGTCCGTCCGAGCGCGCTGACTCTCGACGTCGTCGGCTGCGGCGGGCTCACCCGCGCGACGCAGATCCTCGATCTGGCCCAAGCCCAGGCTGTCCCTGTGTGCCCGCACGGTCGCTCGATCGTACCCGGCCTCCACCTCGCGGCAGCCTTCCCCGACGCGGTGCCGGCCGTTGAGTACCGGCTCCAGTGGGAGCCTCGACGCCAGCGCCTGTACGACGTTCCATTTCGCCTCGAGCACGGACGCATCGGCCTGCCGGACGCCCCTGGTCTCGGCATGATCCCGAGGAGCACCACATGCCCAGCACATCGCTGAACCTCCCCGTGACCGGCACAGTCAGCCACGGCCCGGACGGACCGCTGCTGGTCCTCTCCGAGCGCCTCGACGGACAGAACACCTTCCTCAAGGGCCGCCTCGACGTGGGAAGCTCGTCGGTTGCCGTCCGCATCCTGACCCTGGACGACGTCACTGTGCTGCGTCCGGTGGACCACTCCGCCGTTCCCGACCTGGACGCAGGGTGGCAGGGGACGCTCCACCTGCCACACGGTCTGCGACCGCGACCCATTCCGCCTGACCTGCAGGAGGTGGCCGCAGAGGAGGGGCGATCCCTGGAGGCGCTGGACGAGGCGGAACTGCGCTACGTCTTGACCTTCCTGTCCGAGTCCACGACCACCGTCATCCGGCAGGCACGCGTCGAAGCCATCGTCTCCGCCCTGCCGACGACCACAGAGAAGCCCTGATGACCACCGAACCATCGCTCCTGGTAACGGTCGACGTCGGCGGAACCCTCGGCACCGCCGACGGCCCCGGCCTGACGATGCGACTGACCGAAGCCTCCCCGTTGCCCGCGGCTCAGGCGCGGGCGGTCATGCGGGCCAGTCTCCATACCCAGCCAGCGCTCACTGACGCCGTGGTGGCAGGTGTCTGCGAGGCGTTGGAGATACCATCGGACGCCTTCCCCCGCGACCTTGCCCCGGCCCCGTTCCTTCTCTTTCCCGGCACCACGGAGGCCCTGCGCCGGATCAGTGCAGTGGCGAGGGTGGTCACGCTGTCCAACGTCACCTGCGTTGACGCCGACACCGAGGGGCTGCGCAGCCTGCTCTCCCCATGGGTGAGCGACTTCTTCCCCTCCTGCCGCATAGGCCACACCAAGCCGGACCCGCGCGCCTTCCACGCCGTCGCCGACCAACTCGGTATCGGCCCCGACCGTGTGATCCACGTCGGCGACGACTGGACCTGCGACATCGTGGGAGCCGTGGAATCGGGCTGCGGGGCTGTCTGGATATCCCGCGGCCGCCAAGTCCCCGATGAAACATTGGTCGTTGACAACAGTGTGCTCGTCGCCGCCGACCTGGCGGCAGCCGCTACGCACATCGAACAACTCGCAGCAGGGAACGTCACATGAGCCTCTTCACCGGTACCACCTCGTACTACCGCCAATTCCGCCCCGGCATCCCCGAGGATGTCGCAGCGGCACTCGACCGCGCCGCTTCCACACGCACCGACGGCCCCCGCCGACTCCTGGACCTCGGCACCGGGACCGGCTTGGTGGCCGAGGGCCCCTGCTCGACCGCTTCGGCGACATCATCGCCGTCGATAACGACGCCGACATGCTCGCCGCGGCCGAGTCGGCGCTGCGACCGCAGCTCCCCGAGGGCTCCAGCTTGTCCCTTGTCCAGAGCACGGCCGAGGACTTCACCCCACCTGCTGGCTGGCAGGCCGAACTCGTCACCATCTGCCGGGCGTTCCACTGGCTCGACCAAGCCGCCGTCCTGACCCTCCTCGACGAGCAGGTTGCTCCCGACGGGGTAGTCGCGATCTTCGGAGACAACAGCTTCTGGGTCGCCGGCAGCCCCTGGAAGGAAGCCGTCCGGGATGTGGTGAAGAGCTTCCTCGGGGAGGAGCGGCGCGCGGGGGCCGGCACCTTCCAGCACCACAACCGCCCCTACAGCGAGATCATGGAGGAATCGCCCTTCAACGAGGTCGAGGAAGTCCGCGTCCCCGTCCACCGCACCTGGACCGCCGAGAGCATCCTCGGCTACCTCTACTCCACGTCCTTCGCCGCTCCCCACCTCTTCGGCGACCGGTTGAAGGAGTTCGAGGCCGCAGTGAAGAACCGGCTGACCGACTTCAGCGCCAGCGACATCTTCCCCGAGGAGAACGAATTCCTCATCCGCCTCGGACGGCGGGGCAGGAAATGACGGCCGACGGCGAAGCGCGGTCGTACGGCAGACTGACGGCCCCACGCGTCACGTCCGAGCTGAGCGAACAGTCGATCCTCTGCCTGCCGGTCGGGTCCCTGGAACAGCACGGCCCGCACCTACCGCTCAATACCGACACAGTCATCGCCGAGCGCTTCGCCGCCCGACTGGCCACGCACGTCGCGGACCGGCACGACCTCTGGGTCGCACCACCCGTGCCCTACGGGCTCTCCCCGGAGCACGCGTGGGCGCCCGGCACCATCACCTTGAACATCGCGCTCTACACCTCCCTGATCGAGACGCTCGTGGGGGAGTACGTCCGCTCCACACCGGCACGGGCGATCCTCATCATCAACGGCCATGGCGGCAACAAGGGCGTCCTGGAGGCCCTCATGCACCAGCTCCAGCGCACGCACGACGTGGCCACCTGCGTGGTCAACCCCGGCTCCCTCGCCGCCAGTCAGCTCCAGGCCGCCGGCGAATTCCCCGAGGTTCACGCCGGCATCCGCGAGACCTCCCTCATGCTCGCCCTCGCCCCCGACCACGTACGGCTGGATCTCCTCCCCAACGGGTCCATCCCCGGCCCCGGCCAGCGGGAGGAGATCCAGCGCCTCGTCCTCGGCCGCGGCGCCACCTGGCCCTGGTCATCCGACAACCCCGCGATCTCCACGCACGGCGTCATCGGCGGCGACCCGCGCCACGCCACCGCCAAGCACGGCCAGACCCTCGTCACCGCTGCCCTACACACCTGCGCAGACGTCCTCGACAGGCTCGCCCCACCCACACCGCACGAACCGACCGACTTACGGAGGGCCCATGAGTCTCACAGCTGAGGAGAAGGCGACCTTCAAACGGGACGGCGTCCTCATACGACGCGGGCTGGCAGCCCCCGACCTGGTCAAGCGAGCCGTCTCTCTGATCGACGCGTCGTACCGCAAGAACATGACCGCGGACGACATACCCGCGTACTCCCGGCGCACCTTCGCCCCCGAACTGGGAGACAGCACAGAGCTGCTCTCCCTGTACACGGAAACCGGCGCGACTGGGCTCGCCGACGATCTACTCGGCGACGCCGCCCCGGTCACGACCTCCCAGATCCAGATTCGCGTGCCCGAACGCGAGTTCCCCGGCTTGCAACCGGAGAAGGCCATGCACGTCGACGGCGTCTCCTGCCCGCACCTGGACCCGCGCGAACTGCGTACATTCTCCCTGCTCGTTGGCGTCGTCCTGTCCAACATCAGCGACCCGCAGTGCGGGGCCCTGCACTATCTCCCCGGTGGGCACCTCGCCATGGCCCGCTGGTTCGCCGACCAGTGGTCACTCGGAATGACGGAGCAGGTTGCGCCGGAGATCGACCGGGAACGCGGGACTCCGTTCCTCGGCATGCCTGGGGACGTCCTGCTGATGCACCACCTCGTTCCTCACACGGTCGCCCAGAACCTGATGCCCTTCCCCAGGGTGATGGCGTACTTCCGCGTCTCCCACCCAGACCACGCGAGCCGTCGCCTCGAAGCCCTTCGCGACCCCTGGCTCGACTACCCGCCCCTCACGGATGTCCCCGCGCCTACCTTCCAGGAGTAGCACCATGCGCACGATTCACCCCGGCGAACTCGACACCGCAGCCCGTGCCATCGAGGCCGGAGAGCTCGTCATCCTCCCCACCAACCGCTGGTACATGATCTGCGCCAACGCCAGCAACGCGGACGCCTCCGGCAGCATCTTCACAGGTAAGCGGCGCCCCAGCGGCAAGTCCCTCGCCTACGTCGTCCCCTCACTCGCCATCTGCGAGCAGCACTTCCAACTCGGCGCCGAAGCACGGAAACTCGCCCAGCAGTTCTGGCCCGGTGACCTCGCACTCCTCCTGCCATGGCGAGACCCCGACGACGCCGCACGCCATGCCGCCGTCGGCTCGCCGGCCCTCACCACCATGGCGCCCGGAGTCCTCGGCGAACTGGCGGCACGGACCAAGGTCCCCGTCGCCGCGACGACGGCCAACATCTCCGGCGACGCGGGCCCGAACGACCGTGGTCCCGCCGTCACCCTCGACGAGGTCCACACCTTCCTCGCCGCCTCCGGCCTCGCAGTGTCCGTCATCGTCGACGGCGGGGTATGCCCCGCAGCCAACCACATGACGATCGTGGACTGCTTCACCCCGGAGGCCAAGCTCGTACGCACCGGCCTTGTCCACCAGCGGGCCATCACCGCGGCTCTTGGACGGGAAGTGCGGCCTTCCTGATGGACCTTGCCGAGCCACGTCGACCGAAGACGGATGGCGAGGCCCGGAGGCCGGCGGTCGAGCGGGACGGGGTCCATCGCCTGCATCACCGCCGCCAACACCTCCCCGACAGCACCTCTTCGGAGGTCCAGGTCGGTGGCGGATGAAACGGCCATCGACTCGTGAACGGTCAGCATCGGCGCGGCTGGTGGTCCCGGTTCGGTGCGTTGGTCCACGCCGCGATCACCGACGATGCCGACCTCGCCATCCCGGGGAATCGAGCACTTGGTTGTCTGCGGCGGTAGCCCGGTGGAGCTGCGCCACTGCCTGGCCGCCGCGATCGGGCACGAGGTCCTCATCGCCGATACCGACTGAGACGAGAGAAACGAACGATGACCATCCCCACCCTGAACCCCCGCCCTCCGCGCAAGGCGTTGCGCTGGCGGGCGTTGCGGCGCCTGCTGCGGATCCTGCGCGGACCCTGGGAGGTGGGCTACAACGCCGGCTGGGGCGAGGCGATGGAGTCGGCCGCCTGGACTGGTCATGACCTGGTGGACGTTGCCCAATTCACGGCGCCAGTGTGGGGTTGCTCGGGGGAACTGAGGATCACCAACGAGCTGACGCGACGTTCAGGCTCGTGACCGACGAGACGTGGTGGCTGGTGTACGTCCGCCGCTACGACGAGTTGCTTGAGGCTTTCGAGGTGATTGAGGTTCGGGTTGTCCCGACCGGCTTGGCCGACGCGTACGCCGACGTCTTCCGGTTGCGCTATCCCGACGATGACGTTCGGGCACGGGAGGCGACTGACTACGAGAGAGCCTATCCACCCGATAAGCCGTATGACATGGGCGGCTGAGCGCGGTCCACAAATCTGGCCGAGACCGGCATTCAACCTCTGGCGCTTGGATCGCCGCGCAGTGCCGATCTCGGTCTCAGCGGCGGGATCCTCGGTCCCGAGGTCGAGGACCCCCGCCACATGAAGCCAGTGGGCGAATGCCCCACAGCGAGCGGTACCCACCCGCTGTTCCAGCTACAGATAGGGAGCATCCGTGAACACCCTTGAGTATCGGGTCGACACCTGCCTGCCTGCGGCCATTGACCCTGGGGAGCCTGGAACCCCCTGTGGCAGAAGAGTAAGACGCATGACCGGGGGCGCTGTGCTGAAGGGGATTTCATGACGTGGACGATCAGACCCGTTGCTGAGCGCGAGCTGTGGAACTTCATCCCGCAGATGTGGGTTGGTCCGCTCTGCCTACTTGGCGGGTGGGGGCATGGCGACGTCGAAGCGGTCCTGGGGCCGACGAACCCGACGTACCGCCACGAGAAGATGTTTCAGGCAACTTTTCCTTTGCATGGCGTAACGACCTACTACGAGGATGACATCCTCCAAGCGGTTGCCATCGACGCACTCGCCGGCCCCCGCGTGAGGTTCGTCGACCAAGTCGAGTTGACCGGTAGGGCGCCGTCGGAGGTAGACGCATGGTTCCTGGAGCACTTCACAGAAAGCTCCCGGATCAATCAGGACGGTGAGATCGCCAACGACCAACTTGGATTGGTGGTTCGCACGCAGCGGGCAGGAGACATCCTGCTGACACGGCCGGTCTTCGTTTCACGCCGCTGGGCCGACGGGTGCGGAGATACTCAGGAGAGCTCGGTGCCTGAGATCAACTACGACCGCCACGTCTTCGGCTGGCGCGGGCCGGAGCCTGTGCTGACCGCGACCTATGCGGTAGGAGGCAAGGTTGTCAAAGGCCAGCGGGTTCCGACGCCGGAGGATCTCCGGGAGTTGTTTGACGAGATTGCGTCCGGGCCGCGGCCAATCGATCTCGACCTCTGGCGACATGATGGCCCGGCGATGATGGAAGTCCACCTCGGCCGCCAATTCAGTTCGCTTCGGTTCTACGATTGGGGTGCGGGCGGCAACGAACGCGGCGAGCCGTTCTACTCTGTCGGTACGCTCGACGATCCGGCGGACGCCGAGGGTGACTTCGACGGCTTGTCTGCCGAGATCCGGCCGGACAGTGCAATCCGCGATGCAGAGGCCCGGTTTGCCGCATCGGTGTTCCTCCTTACAGGTAGTCGGCCTCACAACATCACCTGGACGGTTCGAGCGTGGGAAGAGCTTTGGCACTCGACCGGTGACGAAGACGAAGGCTCAATCAATCGACTGGGCTGACGAGGACCCCGAAGCCACCTGCGGACACGGCCATAACGGGCAACCAATCCGGCATGTTCGGTGACTTTCAGACCAGGACCTGCTTGTGTGCTTGCGATCTCGCCAGTTATTGCCATAAGCAACGACTGATCGGTGTGGAGCTCATCGGGCTGTGGTTCTTGTTTCTCTCGCGGTCACGAGACGGGACATGTGCGCTGCATCGCAGCGCCGGGGGAGTAGCGACCATCGAGTAGCTCGTTCCCACAAAGAATTGCGAGCACACACCATGAGCGCACTGCCCACTGACTTTCCGCAGGTCCCACTCAAACAGATGGATCCGTCGATGCTCGTCTTCGAGCTCGGCCGTGAGGTTCACCGACTCATGCCCGAGTCGAGCGAGCTCATCACCTCCGCCGCGACGATGGCTGCATTCCTGCACCGCCGGCAAACCAGGTTCGTTCGTGGTCGCCTGCCGTGGGTGCCGTACATCGAGCACCCACTTCGCGTCGCGCTACGGCTGATGCGATGGGGCGTTCGTGATCCAGAGGTCTTGGCCGCGGCTCTGCTGCATGACGTCGTAGAAGACTGCTCCGAAGAACTGCTTCGCATATTTGGTCGTCAAGACGAGACAGCGCCCGGATGCCTGGCCCGGCTCTTCGGCGATGGGACGGCACAGCACGTGCATCAGGTCACGAACCCTGCTGCTGTGGTCGACCTGGAGAGCTACCAGATCCACATGACGGCACTGGCCTGGTTGCGGACTCCGGCGGTCCTGATCAAGGCCAGCGATCTCAAAGACAATGCTGGATCGATCCCCTACCAGTTGGGATACGGGCAGGACGAGCGGATGCTGCGGCTACTTCGTAAGTACCTGCCATGCGTGCGCGAGGTTGCACGGGGCTTGAGTGCTATGGGGCAGGAGGCAACATCTGAGTTCGCTTGGTCTGCGGCCGCAGCCGACCTGTGCCGGCTCACGGCAGAGTTGGAAGAGCTGGCCGGCGGGCTTGGCATTGTGGTGTGAGCTGCCCGCTCCGATCGCGCCGGCCTCTTTGCAAGCCTCGCTCCAGTGATCCATCTGCCCTTCTGCGCACAGCGGTGCTCCTCAGGCATCAGCACAGCTGATTCGGGGGCGCCCTGCCAGACGAGTGGATACAACTTGGAGTGATAGCCGTGGGCCAGTTCGATCAGACACCCATGTTCACCGGAGAGCTCGCTTTCCTGTCCAACTTCGACCAGACACCGTTCCTCATGCCGCTCCTGGACGCCGAGGTTGCCTCGGCCGAGCACGCGTTCAACGCATTGAAGACCGTCGACGAAGACCAGCAGCATCACGTGCTCGAGGCGCCGACGCCGGGGGAGAGTAAGCGCCGCGGCCGCCGGGTGACGCTTCGGCCCGGTTGGGATGCTGGCGTGCGGATCTGGGCCATGCGGCAAGTGCTGACCGCTAAATTCGCGGTCCCTGCCCTTCGCTACCAACTCGTGCGTACCGAGGGCCGCGTGCTTGTGGAGACAAATCACTGGCACAACAGTACTGGGGTTCGTGCTTCTGCCCGAGGCATGAGCAGACTCCCGGTACGAATATGCTCGGCGAGCTGCTGATGGTCCTCCGCGCTCGTTACAGCTGACATTCCCGATTTCACCCGAAGAAGCCCTCCCGGTGCAGAGTTCATGCTCTGCATCGGGAGGGCTTCTCTTTTGCCCAACTCTGGCCCTACACCTTCGCGGTCAGCGGTACCGGAGTGCTGGTCATCGGTCTTCACAAGGACGCCGCGAGCAGGTGCTGGTGACCTCGAGTTCGCCGCCGGACTTGCGCAGGCGCAGGAGCACTGCGAGCTCATCTCGCCAAGGTTGCTCGGGGACGACCCAGATTGCCGTGTCGTAGCCGTGTGACCAGACCTGGCCGGTGCGCTCGACGGCACACCAGCGTGGCCGTTCGCGGCCGAGTTCCTCGTCGAAGTAGAGCGGCCCGTCGACGTACTGCGTCCAGGCGACCTGTGCTCCCGGCTGCATCGGCTTCTGCTCGTACGGCTTCGGGTTCTTTGTCGGGCGCCACTTCCAGCGCTTGGCGGCGTCCCGGATCCAGGCCGGCGTTGTCTGGCGCCAGGAGAACCGCGGACCCGTCTTGAAGTAGGCGGTCAACGGGGTGTGCACCATGCCGAGCTTGCGTCCATGGATCTCGGCCATGTGGGCGTCGAACAGCGGTGGCTCGTTCGTGGTGAAGTCGCAAGAGATAGGGATCGCGCGCCCGGCGCCGTCGACCCACCGGCCCCGGCCGGCGACATCAGACTCGGCTGCGGCGAGTTGTTCTCTGGTGGCGTCCGAGACCAGGACGTCACGGCTCAGGTGGCACGAGGCCTTGAAGTCTCGCCTCGTCACGAGCGGGCCTGCGCTGTGCACTGTGGCGGTGTCGCGCCGAGCAGCGTCTGGAGCTCTCTCACAGCGTCGGTCCAGCGAAGCTTCCAGCCCCATCCACCGAGGACGTGCGCCGGGGTCGGCCAGCTGTCGAACGTCTCGAGGGTGAGGGTGTTCCTGCGGTGCACGACCGCGGGGATGTGGAGCAGCGACAGGTGGACGTAGGCCATGTGTACGGCCTGGGGAGCGATGTCTTCTGCCGTCACATGCAACTGGGTCTGGGGGTTCAGCCCGGTGCTTTGCATCTCCTGCGACACGGCGACGATGAAGGCGGCTGCTCCACATGTCGGCTCGTAGAGCCTGGCGAATCCGCAGGTCCTCACTGAGTCGGCAAGCGTCTCGATGTGCATCCCAGCCATGAGCCGGGCAACGTCGTAGGGGGTGAAGAACTGGCCGAGTCGGTCGTTGCCCAAGGCCAGCTCCATGTAGAGGCGTCCGAGTACGTCGCAGGGCTCGGCACCCATCGCCTTCACGACGAGCGCGAGGGCGTGCCCGAAGCGGTCCAGCTCCTCGCGGTCGTAGCGTCCCGCCGTACGCAGGTACTGCTCTTCGCGCTCATCGCGCCCCCGGAGATCCACTGCGTTGCGGAAGGCGAGCGCCGACATCTCGACGAAGTCGTCGAACACCTCCGTCATCCGCTTTGCGCCGGCGTTCGCCTGAAGCAGCTTCACGATCTGCCCGTAATCCTTCACAGGGCAGGCCCTCTCGCGGAACCGGGCAGGACCGGTCGAGCACGCCGCGGGCTGACAGTCGGTGCCACCGGGACCATTGCCGGGTAGCTGACCTGAGCGGACATCACACGGCCATCTCGTCGTTCGTCTCGCTCTGTGCCATGCTGCCGAGCTCGACGTGGCGCGCTGCGATGTACATCCCCTCGCGGTTGAGGTGCCGTGAGTAGCTCGAGTCGAGATACAGCACCGGAATGTCGCCGGCCACCTGCAGGAGTGCGGGGTGCAGCAACTCGCGGACCGGTCCAGCGCCGCCGCCGTAGACGTAGACGACCTCGGTCGTCGCGCCGGCCTGAGACAGAACGTCACCGAAAGCCGAGACGATCTCATCGACCAGGTACTTCGCTTCATCGGTCACGAACCCGGCAGCCCGCTCGTGCCGACCCTTCTGCAGCATTGAGGGCTCGCCCTGGAGAAAGTCCGCGAGCTGCTTTCGCGACGTGAACTGCAATGAGGAATCCGACTCGCTCATGCGTTCCATGGCGTTCATGAGCGCGGAGCCATAGCCCTGCTCGAGCGTGAAGGCTGCCTCGGGGTTGAACCTGCCGTCGGTGAAAACCGGGAAGTTGACCGTGCCCTCGCCGACATCGACGCCGATGGTGTTGCGGACCGCCACCAGGTGGGTAGCGGTGACGTCCTTGGCGAGGTGACCCTGGCGGCCGCGGAGATCGTCGAGAAGTGCCTGCGCGAGCGGCTCGCCCTTGTCGGTGATGGCGAACTGGGCCGACGCGCCTTCGGCCATGACCTGGACGTCGACGAACTCGAGACGAACCGATACCGGCGTCGAGAAGTTCTTGATCGTCACCAGGTGCACCACCGGCGCGGCGGTGCCAGCAGCGCCCATGAACTCGGCGGCGTAGGTGTGGCGGCGCGCGACGAACTCAGAAATGGGCAGAGCCAGACCAGCGCGAATCCTCACACGCAGTTCGCGGTCTGGAAGCGCGCCCGTCGCGCGAACGTGGTCGCGCAGTGCCTTGGCTGCGAAGACGCCGAGCACGAGCACCTTGGCGAGTTCCTGGTCGACCTTGCTGTGCTTGCCCAGGACCTCGAACTCGGTGAACTTCGACCCGCGCGCGTGGAGCGACGAGCGACCGAAGATGCGGCGGTCGCTGGCGGCGATCAGGGGAGTAGTCATCGTGCAGTCGAGCCGGTTGTAGAAATCATCGCCTGCCTTTGCGGCGTCATCGCCGAGCACCTCGGCGGCGGTCGCGTCCGGGAGCGGCACCTTCGGGTTCTGACGGGTCGTCGACACGACCGCTGACGGGAGGTCGATCTCGTCGAAGACGCCGGTCTCTGTGTTGCGAATAACGCCCTTCACGTAGCCGTTGCCAACGTCGATACCGCCGGTAAGGGTAATGGTCTCTGCGCTCATGTCTGGATCCTTCTTTTGCATGGTCTGGTGATCTGCGGCGTTGCGTCGGGCACTGGACTACCGGCGGGTGGACGACATGATTTCGTCGATGGAGACCTGCTCCCGGACCACAGGCGCTTCGTGCTGCGCGGGTGTGGCTGCCGGTGCAGCCGCGGGTTCATCGACGGACTCGACCGGCTCGGAAAGTCGATCCGCGGTCGAAGACGCATGGTCGTGTGCCATTGCCGGCGGTGCATCCCTCAGCTGGTTGTGTGGCTCGCCTCGCTGAAGGACGTACTCCGCCTGCGAAAGTGGGGCCGGCTTCGTTGCCGCGGTAGCCCCCGCCTGGGCTTGTCCGGGGCGGAGCAGTTGCTCAACCGGCTTGTTGACGACGTCGATGTAACCATCGCGCTCGATCGATTCGCGGATCAGCAGCCGGAGCGAGCCCGAGATGTTCTCTTGGAGGTCGAGCCACTGGTTCACCGAGACGTCTGCTGCGGGAACGCTCCAGCGAAGCCGCCGCGGATCTGCCGCCTCTGGCTGACTGGTCTTGGTCATCCGTGCACTCTCCTCGGCCTCGTCTACGGGACTCGGCCAGGTCGCCCCTGAGTCCTCTATCCGATGCTCATCTTATGAGCATTCAATGGTCTTTTGCAAACCTTTCAAAGACCATTTAAAGACCTATCCTTGTTCCGGGTCACCTCGCGGCTCGGCAAGGACGTCGATCAGACCCAGCCGAGCCCACCCGCCAGTTCCTGCCGTGGCCCGTTGATGGTCTTGTCAGCGCTCCAATAGGGGACCGGCCTGGTATCCCGGCTGCCCCGGATCAGGCCCTGGTCCAGCAGGTGCCCAGCATCGACCCGGAGCGCGACGCCGGACGTTGTCGACGGGACCGGCGGAAGACCCCGATGCGCCTCGGTCCTCCCACAGCCCAGTGATGCACGCCATCGAGGCGAGATCTGGACGCGTCCGGGCCCATACGGGGACCGGATAAGTGCCGGTTGGCACTGGCAAGCCCTGCGCTTGAAGCTTTCTTCTTGATGCGCCCACGACTGCTGCGCAGTAGCTGTGAAGGGCCTGCGGCCCGCCTCGGGCGCGGTGCGACGAGTGCCGGCACGACAGCCGTCGTACGAGCGATGCCGACGACCGTCCCGGATGCCGGCCTTGGAGAAAGCCGAAGCAAGCTCCGCCACACGATGAGGCGGAAGCCGCTGCGCGGCGCAACAACCGGTTGATCCAAAGCGCCAACCACCACAGCGATAGAGCGTCGGACCGCCCTGTGGCGCAGCTGTGGCAGGAGGCAAGCAGCAAGGTATTGCGAAGCCATAGGTGGTTTAGAAAGACCCACTAAAGCGAGCATCCGTACAGGTGGAGAAGAGCGCGCTACTCGTACCTCGCGAGACTGCGAAAGCGCATCCGTACGGCGGTGCCACGCGCGCCGATCAGAGCGAACAGCATCAGAGGGCCAAGACCAGGCGAAACAGCACCGGACCGTACACGCGCTCCGCGCAAGATGACCCAGAGTCCGGACCGGTACGTACCAACGATTTCGCCTGATACACAAGCGTTCCAGTCCTCCGCTAACGCTCCGGACGTGGAACAGAAGGCGGAGAAGAAAAAGGGCATAAGGGAACCTGGCAACACGTGTCCAGCAGACCTCGCTCCGCTCGGCCCTCTGCGCTGCGCTCCGAGGACGTGTTGGTCGGCATAGCCGACAGGTTCCAACGGTCGCTGGCGCTCCCTGACCTCGCTGCGCTCGGCATGCCCAGATGGCATGGATGAGCCGCCGCGCTCGTCGCCAGCAATCGATGAATGGATGCCCTGCGGGCGCATCGAGTGAGCGGCCGAGGCGACGGCCTCGAGCTAGCTGAAACGGCTCAGAGCCAGCAGAGCTGGCACGGGACGGAACAGGAGTAGTCGGGCCAAGCCCAGTTCCTGTACCCCTGAGGAGAGTTCCGTGAATCATGCCTCACACCAGCGCACGCACGTGACGCATCAGCTGAGAGCCGTCCCCTGTCGACCGGCTCGCCTTCGGGAGCGTGCCTGGTGACCACCGACGTCTCTCTGATCACGATTGCAGTCGAATGCCCTGTACCTGACTGCGACTCGATCTTGCGCAGCCGCAACCTGGAGCACGTCGTGTATGAGCACTTGGTCGACAGACATGGATGCATCGACACGGTTGCGCACGTGATGGCCTATGAGGTCTCAGCGTCAGCAGCCGACTAGGGCATGCGCCGCCGGCCAGGCACGCCATCAGCCCGCTACCGATTGAATGCTGGAGTCATCATGCCGATCATCTTGCAGCCCCCCGGGACGAACCTGTTCGGCAGTGGCGCAGACATCCTCGTCAATGCCGTCAACACACGAGGAGTCATGGGCGCCGGTCTCGCCCTGCAGTTCAAACAGCGCTACCCGAGCATGTTCGCCGCCTACCGCGATCGCTGCCAGTCCGCTCTCGTGTCCATAGGATCCATCGACGTGCACATCGTGGAAACACACTCGCCGCGCACAGTGATGGTCGCGAACTTCCCCACGAAAGAACACTGGCGCGACCCATCGAAGCTCCAGTGGATCGAAGCGGGGCTCGTCGCCCTTCGACAGGTAATCATCGAATCCCAAGCCCGATCAATCGCCATCCCGCCTCTTGGCTGCGGCCTCGGAGGACTCGACTGGAGCGACGTATCCAACCGCATCGTCGAATCTCTGACGCCGGTCGCCGAGGCCGGCGTCGACGTCCTCCTGTACCCGCCTGCCAGTCGCAACTGAGCAGGACACGTCTCGCAGATGATTCATCGCACGAGAGGATTTACCATGCCCCACGTCACTCCAGACGATGCCGCAGCGGCGCGAATCGTGAACAACCCGCGCAGCCCCGTGTACTCACACGTCGACCTGGTTACCGGCGCGCGCAGCTGGGACGACGAGATCGGCATGCGTGCCGCCTACCGCGAGGGCTGGCAAGGCTGGGGACCGTCGAGCGTGACCAGCCCGCTGCTAGTGTCCGGGCACTGCCCGGCAGATCCTGACGGTCGCGGCGCGGACGCCATGGCCGAGATGTTGTGGCGGGCAGAGGGTTTCGAGGTCCTGACCGTCCCCGCCGACTGGACGACCTATGGCAAGAGGGCCGGCTTCATCCGCAACCAGCAGATGGTCGACCTCGTAGTGGCCCTGCTCAAGCAGGGCAGCTCCGTGCGTTGCACGGCCTTCCTCGACCTGTGCCGCAGGCCGCGATGCCCGCAATCGCACGACCAACAGCTCATACCGCTGGTGGCAGGGCACTTCTCCCATGGCACCGTTGACTGCCGGACCCGAGCCATCCAGGCCGGCATCGAGACCTTCGACGTGATGCATCCCTCGCTGCGTCCGGTGTGATGCTGGAGCCGGACCGATAGATCTAACCCAGCTGCGGACTCGAATTCAGGGCTCAAGGCGACGATCGCATCGGGTCGTGCCGGGGGTTATCTCTCCCGGGCGATCCCGTGTGCTTCGTCGTAGGCGGCCTGCAACTCTTTGCTGATCCGCCCCTTGCCTTGGGCATTGAAGCCGTTGTCCCGACCCCAGGCCCGGATCGTCTCGCGCTCCTCAGGAGTCATTGCGGGGACCTCAGGCCCGGCACTCCGACGCGGCTTGGGAGCTGCTTTGCGGCTGGCCGTGTCGATCCCGTGTGCTTCGTCGTAGGCGGCCTGCAACTCTTTGCTGATCCGGCCCATGCCTTGGGCATTGAAGCCGTTGTCCCGACCCCAGGCCCGGATCGTCTCGCGCTCCTCAGGAGTCATCTCTGGAACTTGCCGCTGCTTCTTCGGCTCGGCTCTGCGGCCCGCCTGGACGTACTTCTTCAGATCTGCCTCGAACTCGCGCCGCTCCTTGGCGGTGAGGTCGATCTCATACCACTCGTCACCGACCGCGAAGGTGACTGTCGCGGCATTCGGACGCTTACTGAGGTCCGACTCGACGACGCTTCGCTTAGCCATGGTGTCGACCATAAACCACTAACTGATCTATGAAAAGTCATTGGATGACGATTCCTATAGATTAAGCAAAGATGATGTGATAACAGCATCAAGAAGAGGTTCGCGCTGCTAAAATCGCATTAGACGATCATTCGATCAGCAAGGACATGATGATGACCACAACCCCCACCTTCGTCGACTCCGATCGCCAGTGGCAGGGTGCTGGAACCAGCTCCGACCTGTTCGTGCTCCTGCGCCAGCGCAGGGGCTGGACCGACGAGTACCTCGAGGCCATCGACTGCGAGAAGCACGACGCGCTGAAGGATCTCGAAACTATGGTGGCCGCGCTCGAGGACGTCCGTCGTTCGGGAGGCACGATCACCGTGGCTCCCGATTTCGACATGGACGGCATTGCCTCTGGCGTTCTCGGATTCGCGGGGCTCAAGGAGCTCGGGTTCGAGGTGAACCTCTACATCCCCGACTACCGCCGCGGGCACGACCTGACCATCGAGGACGTCGCCGACATCCATCGGCACTACCCGGAGACGACCACGCTGCTCACCTGTGACGGGGGAGTGAACTCCCATGCCGGTGTGCGCGCCGCACAGGCGTTGGGGTGGAAGGTCCTGGTGACCGACCATCACCAGGAACTCGCTCCCGGCAGCGCAGCCGACGTGACCGTCGACCCGTGCCGCCTCGATGAGACCTACGCTCTGCGCGGGATCTGCGGCGCGCATGTTCTCTACCAGGTGCTGGAGGCCTATACCGCGGCACACCAGCCATCAAAGCGGTGGGCCATTCGCCTGCTACGCCTGTTCGCCGGCCTCGGTACCGTGTCCGACGTCATGCCCGTGCTGTACGAGAACAGGCAACTGGTGCGCGACTCGCTCTCGATCGCCCGGCTGCTGAGCGCGGCCGCGCCGAGGACGGTTCCGAACCCTTATGGCGGCTTGGACCCGAACCCCGACGGCATCGATGTCCAGAAAGCCACGCTCCTGCAGCTGCTTGCCGCACAGCCTGGTGAGCACGATGCGGCGTACCTGGCCGCGTTCGAGGGTTTCGCGGTTCTCCTGAAGGCCTTCGCGCAGGCCGGCAAGGTCCGAAGCGTCGACGACATCGACGAAGGCTTCTACGGCTACTATGTCGCCCCGGCGATGAACAGCCCCCGGCGGATCGGCACACCCTTGTCCGACTGCTTCGCGGTGTTCACGAGCCCGACCACGAACCAGAAGCTCGCAGCGGCCCAACGGGTGATCGCGAACAACGAGCGCCGCAAGGAACTGGTCGTCGAGCACCTGGCCGAGCTGGCCGACGGCGACCAGCCATTGGCGCCATGGGTCTACTTCTCTGCCGCCCCTGCGGGCATGTACGGCCTGCTGGCCAACCAGATGATGGAGAAGCACGGTCACCCGGTCGTCGTGCTGAACCGGCCGGCGACGCCGTCGGAGCCGGTGAGCGGGTCTGGCAGGGCCCCAGCCTGGTTCGAGATCATCGCCGCGCTCGAGGGTCATGAGGACCTCTGGGCCATCGGTCACCAGCAGGCGTGTGGAGTGAAGCTGCGCTCCGCCGCAGCGCTCGACAAGCTCTCGGCAATCCTCGAAAGCGCAACCCGCGTCGCAATGCTCGCCGCCGCAGACTCGATCGGGCCGGCGAGTGACCTCGTGCTCGGTCCAGGCCCCGAGTGCGACGCACCACTGACCGACGTCGAACCACTGATCGAGCTGGTGCGCCGCATCGAGACACTGCGCCCGTTTGGCCACGGCTTCGTCGAGCCGGTCTTCGAAGTCGCGCTCGACGGATTCAGGGTGGACCGGATCGGCACCGAGAAGCAGCACCTGCGACTCGTCACCGGCACCGGTCTTGCCTGCCTGTGGTGGAACGCGGCCGAGGAGCACCATGACCGGCTTGCTCAGACCGCTACCAGCCACGATCTGGAGGCGTTGCGCTTCCTCGGGAGACTCCAGCTCAACACGTTCATGGGCGAGACCCGTCTACAGGTGGTCATCACGGAGCCGCTGTGATGACCACCGAGACTGACCGAAGACCGCGGACCGAGCCGCTTCTCGCGGCGTCGCGCCGCATCGGCTGGTGCGTGCTCGTGATGCTCGTCGTTCCCGGCGGGTACATCCTGCTCGCCGCGCTCGTCCTGGTGTGGATCGGGAACCCGGTCGTTGCCACGATCGCCGTCGGAGCGATCGTCACGCTGACTGTTGGCTGCGCGCGCTACCTGCGGCCCAGATTCTTCGCCTTCGACCCCGGACCTGGGCCACTGGACGGCACGCAGCGATCCCCGGGGTTCTGGCGCTGGGTGCTGCTCGCAATGCCAGTGACATTTCTGGCTGGTCAGACGATCGCGCTCATGCTCTATGGGCTGGTGGGGTCTCCTGGCTTCGACCGGCACCGCGAAGCCGAGCAGGCGTCCGCTCAGGTGCTGGTGATCACGCTGACTCTCGTGGTGGCCCCGCTCAGCGAGGAGGCACTCTTGCGGGGGCTCACCTATCCCCTGCTGCGCAAGCAGGTAGGTGTCGTGACGTCGGCAGTGCTCACGTCGCTGATCTTCGCCTGTATGCACGGCAACCTCGTCCAGGCGGTGGCGACGGCACCTCTAGGGCTCGTGCTCGCACTAATTGCCGAGCGCACCCGTGGGCTCTGGCAGGTCGTCGTTCTCCATTCGGCGTACAACCTTGCCGCAGCTCTGGTTCCACCGGGCGCCGTCCAGGCGCTGGCGACACCGGTCGGCGTCACGGTGATGGGCGCGGCCTGGGTTGGGTGCCTCGCCTGCCTGTTCGTGCGAGTCCGGTCGCGAGGTAGCGCGGCGAGGCCCGGGTGACCGGGGTGAAACCGGTCACCGGGGGACAGTGGAAAGCCGAGTTCGGCCGGCCTACTGGCCGGTCAGTGCAGCGAAAGGAGCTGATCATCATGGCTGTCATCGAGACCTGCGTCTACGCGGACGGCGAGCTGATGGCTCCGGCGCTGCTGCCGACGCTCAGGGCGAAATCCCGTCTGGCCTTTGCCAGCGCGAAGTACTTCCCAACTTTCGACATCGGCTACACCCACATCTACCGCATCACTGCCTGGGGTCTGTCTTGCGACAAGGCCGAGCGCCGTGCCAAGCGCAAGGTTGGCCGGTTCTACCGGAAGCTGAACCAGGTCGAAGGCTTCAGCACCATCACGCTCGACAAGCGTGAAGACTATGTGCGCGGTAACCAGAACTACTCGGTCACCTACGACATCGTCTATGTGATCGAGCGGACAGGCTCGCGCACCCAACGACCCGACGCCCCGTACCCGGAGTACCAGCACGATCTTCAGAAGCTGACGTTCACGCCGGAGACGGCCGCGGTACTGACCCGGCGGTGACAGGCCGCAGGATCGTGCGTCGGGCAGGACATACGAGAAGGACCGAAGGGATCCCTTCCCACGGGGAATACCCTCCGGTCCTTCTCTTCACGTTTCCATCCGCCAAGAGCGACGGCGACGGCGACAGTCTCCTGCCGTCTGCTTGTCATCGTAGCGGAATCAAAGATCATTCGACAACCATCAATAGATCATGCAGATGTGATCCCGATAGAGCCCGAATAGTCATCCATGACCCTCCCCTTGCGAGTGGCCGACCGCAGTGGCAGTCGTCCACCCCAGTTGCCCGGCAAGATGAGAGCTGCTGCCGGCCATCTCCTACCACCCCGAAGCCGGCTACTGCCGGCTCTTCTGCCCCGGATGAGACCTCCTGTCTCGTCCGGGGCATGTTTGTTCAGAGCAAATCGCTGCCAGATGTACCACTTGCTCTGGTACACCTCACGAACCGAGGTCTGACCTGGGGAAACGCATGGCCTGGGATTCGACAGCGCGAGTCACCCGTACCACTGCGAACATTCCCGTGGTACACCCGTTTGCCCTGGTCAGACACGGATTTCAGCCCGATGTACCAGAGGTACCACCGATCTGGCACCTTCCTCTAGCAGTGGGACGGCCGAGACACCGAGTCCCGCCGTCGCGGTGGCGTCGCAGGGGAGTGGGGACCCGGCTGAGAACCCCGGACTGGTCGCAGGCGCACCCGCAGGCATGCGCATGTCAGGTCTGAAATCTCTGGTACCTCTGGTACAGGGGTACTAAAAACCCCACCTGACCTGGCGTTCTGTCTGTACCACTTAAAATTTGGGAAGTGGTACAGCCCTGGCAGAAGCCCGGCAGAAACACGATCTGACCTGCGGAAACGCCTGTACCACTTGACGTGGTACAGCTTTCGCTGCCCGAGGGCAACCAGGATCTGCCCGGGCGTGCTGCCTCCCACGTCCTGCCTCATCCGACGAGCGGACCCACTGGGACGAACTCGGGCGGCTGACGCCGCCCCCGGGTGCTGCTAGGGGCCCGCTCGACATCGAGCACCCCTCGCTGCACGGACTGCACACTCCGGCCCACGCAGCCCGCCCGCGGGGTGCAGATAGTCATTCAGATAATCATTCAATAGATTGCAGATGATCATTCGAATGACATAGGGTCGGTGGACACGTTCCATTCAGAGACGAACCGTGTCGGCTTCCCACCCCCTGCCGACGGGTCTCCATCACGATGCGAAGAGGCGACGCATGACCACTCCCGGCACGGGCAACGGCTCGTCCGTCTCGCCCGGCGACACCGGATCCTCGCCGCCGGTGACCAGAACCGCGACCCTGCTGACCGAGTTACTCGACTTCTTCGACCGACGCTCGCAAGCCGCGGCACCGCAGAACCTCATCGTTACCCACGTCACGACCACCTACTTGTCGCGCCTCGACCTGGACGCTGCGCCCACCCCTCGGATACTGGAGCAGGAGCTGCTTGCCGCCAGCAACGCGATCATCAAGGCCGAGAACGTCAAGATCCCCAAGGGCGACGGCCGGTTGCCACTGGCCAAACGCCTCTCCTGCTGGCAGATCGCGCAGATACTCCTGCACCTGCACCATGTCATCAGGATCGCTCCCAACGCGAAGGACACCGATCGCGAGTACGACCTACTCGCGATGTACAACGCCACCGGAGTCAATCGCGGCACCTACACCGTGAGCGAAGACGACCTCCGCACGACTGCGAGACGCTACGACACCCAGCTCACCCTGAACGACTTCAAAGAGGTCCTCGCGATCCTGCGCGAGGACAGCCCTCGGACCCAGCGGTGCGCCCACCGGGATCTCCTTGCCGTCAACAACGGCATCGTCTTGTACAGCACAGCCGACCGCGACATCGAGATCGGTGGCCGGACGTTCCACTTCGAGGGCAAGAAGGTCCACCGCTTCGACCCGGCCATCGTCTTTCTCTCCAAGAGCCGCGTCGACTACGTCGAGGACGCGCCTCCGCAGGTCATCACCCACCCCGAGGACGGGGACTGGGAGATCGTCGCCTGGCTAGAGGAAATGTTCGACCAGCCCGGCCAGGAAGGACTGGCCGATCTGATCTGGGAGATCATCGGCGCGATCGTCCGGCCCCATGTTCGCTGGGGCAAGACCGCGTGGTTCTACAGCGAGCGCGGCAACAACGGCAAGGGCACGCTCTGTGCCCTCATGCGCAACCTGGTCGGTGACGGTACCCACACCTCGATCCCGCTGTCCGACTTCGGCAAGGACTTCGCGCTGGAGCCACTCGTAAGGGCCAACGCGATCATCGTCGACGAGAACGACGTAGGAACACTCATCGACAAGGCCGCCAACCTCAAGGCGATCGTGACCGGCGACGTCATCCAGATCAACCGCAAGTACCGGATGCCGATCGCGTTCCAGTTCCTCGGCTTCATGGTGCAGTGCCTCAACGAATTCCCGAAAGCCAAGGACAAGTCCGAGAGCTTCTACCGCCGGCAGCTCTTCGTGCCCTTCACGAAGAGCTTCAGCGGCTCAGAACGCAAGTACATCAAAGACGACTACCTACAGCGCACAGAGGTCCTCGAGTACGCGCTGTGGTACGCGATCAATCGTGCCGGGGCCGCAGATCCGGGGAACTACTACCAGCTCTCGGAGCCTGTGGCGACGAAGGCCGTACTCGCCGAGTACAAAGAGGTGAACGACCCGGTCAGGTCCTTCTGGGAGGAGCTCCGCGAGCTGTTCGTCTGGGACCTGTTGCCGTTCCCGTTCCTCTACGACCTGTTCAAGAGCTGGTTCCTCCGGGCGTCTCCGTCCGGGTCTCTGATCAGCCGGCAACGATTCGTCTCCAGCCTCGTCGCCATCATCGACGGCGACTCCGACTGGCACTGCCCGGACAAGAACCGCAAAATCCGTCCCGGCCAGATGCTGAACAAGCCCGAGCCGATGATCGCCGAGTACGAACTGAAGAGCTGGTACGCCCCTGCCTACAAGGGCACCGACCCGCTGAAGATCGGCAAACCCCTGCTCCAGGCGAGCTACCGCGGACTACTGCGCCATGCCCTGACCGCGACCGGCGCGGCGCCCGTCCCGGCTCCGGGATCGAGCCCCGATGAGCCCTGACACGACCAGCCCCGCTCAACGGCATGAAGCCGTGCCCGGACGAGATCCCGGTTCTGCAGACCCCTAGAACGAAATGAGAGACACGATGCCTGCTACCCAAGAGAGGACCCAACCTCGACGGCGACTCCCACCCGTCACAGCGGAGTCATCGCTGTTCACGTTCTATGACATCGAGTCCTTGTCGAATGTGTTCAGCCTCGTCGCCTACACGCCGCGCCCGGACCTGGCCCGCGATGCACTCGAGGTCTTCTACCTCGTCGACGACGCCACGCTGGCCGCAGCGGTCCAGACCCACTCGCTGGTCGAGGTGATCCGCACCGGCAACCCCGGGCTGCCACAGGTCGAGGCTTCGCTGTACGACCTCCACACCATCCGAGGCAACCTGCGGCTGGCGCAACTGATGGGGCTTTCCGACGCAGAGCAGGTGTGCGATCCGGAGCAGGACTCCTCATACCCCGGTGACTTGCGTCCCGTCTGTGATACCGACCCCAGCTTTGACCCGGCGGCCCACCCGTTCCTCGCCGGCTACAACTCCATGAACTACGACACGACCATGTTGGCGCTGTACCTGTCCGAGGTGTACTCCGACGTCGTCGACCACCGCGCCCGCCTGGCGTACGCACAGCAGCAACGCCGCAGTGCGAGTACGCAGCGCGTCGCAGAGACCGAACAACTTCTCGTCGACGTCCTCGCACAGCGCCCACAGTTCAAGCCGATCACCGCGGCCGCGTTGCGCTCACACAACGACGAACTGTTCGATGCCAAGAACATCGAGTACATGCCCGGCTACCTCGGCTGGGACACACCTCAGGGCAAGATCCGCCGCGCGATGCTCCAGTCCGGGCGTCACCTCGACGTCGCGCGACTCAACGAGCTGCAGCGCAAGGTCGGGCTGAAGCGCCTGCTCGGCATGCTCGGGCACCAGATCAAAGAATCCGGCAAGCTGGGCCACGACTCGATCATCACGACGCTCGAAGAGCTCTACGAACTGCTGGCCTACAACGTCGCCGACTGTTTGGGCCTCGCCCAGCTGTTCGAGCACCCGCTGTACTCCAGCGCCTTCGACCTCAAGGCCGGCCTACTGACCCAATATCGCGAGACCGTCTTCAACCGCAACGAGACGGTACGCCGCGACCGGCTGACCATCGATTCGTCCTCGGCCAAGTTCGTCGGCCGCATCCTCGCCCCGCACACGCCCCTGAACGACATCGAGAAGGTCTCGTATGTCTACCCCGCCGCAGAAATCGCTCACGAGCGCGGAATCGCCCAGGTCAACGTGCTCGACGAATGCGTGCGCTTCTTCGAGGAGCACGTCACCCCCGATCGCGCCGCCAACCCAGCACAGGCGAAGGCGCACACGGACTTCCTGCAGGTCGTCGCGTACTACCGGTCGATCGAGGGGCAGAACTTCAACGACTCCGAGGAGTACAGCGAGCTGCACGGACTCCCGGTCCGGTCACTGAAGGAGATCCCGAAGTCGCCCAACAACCTGCCCTACTTCCTCGCCGACGGGACCCCGTCGTCGTGCTTCGCGACCTTCTCCACCGGGGGGATCCACGGGGCCGAGGCCGATATCGCCGGGTTCAACCGAGACCTCGCGGAGCACCGCGCCAGCACGATGATGCTCGGCCTGGCCCGCCACCTTTACCCCGACGCGAAAGACTTCGTCGCCGAGGCGAAGCGCCAGCACAACATGCTCGCCCTGCCAGACGGCACGTCAGTCGACAAGCGTCTCGTACTGCTCGGATCGGACCCGGCGAAGGTCAAGTACCGCAAACCCAAGAAGGACGACCCAGTCCAGGCAGAGCAACTGACGCGAGCCCAGACGCAGGTCCCTGACCCCGCAGGCCTCCTGGCGGTACAACGCCCGGACCACGAAGCCCTGGACGTTGCGATCACCGACAGCATGAGTCCCGGCGGAGTGTTCGTCATCCGGGGCAAGACGGTGCTGGCGAAGTCCGCGGCCACGTCGGCCGAGTACCGGACGGAGGCGGCGAAGAAGCCACCGGAGCTGTTCGTTGCGAAGGAGGACGCGTCCACCAAGCTCCACCCGAAATACGCCCGGACCTCGACAGGCCACGTCACCCACGAGGATTTCACGAGCTACTACCCGAACCTGCTGCGCAACATGAGGGCCTTCTACAACCCCGAGCTGGGGGAAGACCGCTACGCAACGATCTTCTTCGACAAGGAACGACTCGGACGCGAACTCAAGCAGCCCGGCCTCCGCGCGGCTGAGAAGGAACGCCTGACCACCTTGCGCAACGGGACGAAGCTCATCCTCAACGCCGCGTCCGGCGCAGGCGATGCATCCCACAAGAACCCGATCCGGATGAACAACCGGATCATCTCGATGCGCATCATCGGTCAGCTCTTCAGCTGGCGGATCGGCCAGGCGCAGACGCTCGCCGGTGCCCGGATCATCTCCACGAACACCGACGGTCTCTACTCCGTACTGGACCGGGAGATCAACGACCAGGTGCTCGCCGAGCAGGCAGCACTGATCGGGGTCGACATCGAACCCGAGCCGATGTTCCTCATCAGCAAAGACTCGAACAACCGGCTGGAGCTAACCGCACCCCGAGCAGGAAGCACGCTCGCCGAAAGCCGTATCATCGCTGCTTCCGGCGGCACGCTGGCCTGCCATGTGGGACCCCGTCCGGACAAGTCACTGGCCCACCCGGCCGTCATCGACTTCGCCCTGGCCCAGTACCTGCAGGTGGTCGCCACCAGGGGAGAGGCCGCACTGTCGGAGGCCTTCGACACAGACCTCGGGCGCAAGCTCATGGGCGAGGCGATCGACCCCGAGGACCCGCTGCGAACGGCGCTGCTGTTCCAGAACGTCATCGCCGCGTCGCGCGGCTCCATCACCTACCCGTTCGCCGCGGCCCCTCTGGATCCCACTGCAGGCGACGAGGGCCAGCGGATCGTGGACCCGAGGCCGCTGCAGATGGTCAACCGGGCGTTCGTCGTGCGTCACGGCACCGACGGTGCGGTCAGCCTGCTCAACGCCGGCGCCTGGAAAATCCCACCGGCCACCCAGGCGAAACGCCGACAAGGTGCTCAGCGCCCGGTACCAGACGAGATCGCCACATCGATCCTCGCCCATCACGGCTGGGCCGCGACCCGCTGGATGAACTCCCAGAACCCCCGTCTGACCCTCGTCCCCGAAGACCGAGACGTCTCCACCCGCAAGATCAACGGCATCGACCCCACCTGGTCCATGGTCATCTGCAACGACGACCTAACTGCCCTGGGACCACCCGCCCTCATGGCAATCATCGAGGCACTCGACCTCGACGTGTACACCCAGATGCTCGCCGAGACGTTCACCAAAAACTGGATGAACACCTAGATGGGCACCGTCAAGCGTGACGTCGACCGGTACCGGCCGAAGGAACGTCTCCCACGAGGCTTCCTCTACCTGAAGCTCCTGCCACCCCTACGCAGCGGCCTCCACGCCCCGTTCGTCGCCGACCTGTGCGGCGATCAGTCGGTTCCCGAACCCGAGCGGCGGACAACTGAATGAAGACCGCGACCGCCCGAAGACACCAACACAAGGCAGATCGATGAGCCGCGGCCTCACACGATCGAACCGCCAAAACACGACCGCCTTCGGCCGCATCACGAACCACGACCTCCTGGGCTTCGACCAAGCCGCCAGGGATCTGATACTCAACGCGATCGCGCAGGGCTGCACCGGCAGAGTCTCAGCCAAAGGACACTGCATCCTGCGCAACAACACCGCGGAGACCGCCTCGGTACCGCGCAACATGACCGCTCCGAACAGGGCGTCCCGCAACGCCAAGGCACAGATACGCCGGCTGCTAGCCACGCACCGCCTGGACGAGGACCCCGAACAAGACACCCTCGCCGAACCATCGGAAACACCGAGACCGATATCGATTGCCCAGGCATTCAACGACTACGCAGGCGCGTTCTCTTCGTGGCTCGACGAGCAGGCCGACGGCCTGCCGGGGGACGCCGCGATAGAAGTCCGGTTCGACCAGAGCGGCGCACCCACGTTCCGGCTGATACCGCACCCGGCATCAGTCGCATCCGACGAGCGCCTTGCGTGTGAAGAGAAACCGAAAATGCCTATGACGACCAGCCCTAAGACATCGCGCCGCCCGCACGAGAAAGAAGACGATCACCCGAGCCTCGTTCCGCAACGCGTCCGCGAGGCACGCAGCACGACGACCACCATCGCTGAGCTGCAAGCCGAGAACCAGAGCCTGCGTGCCGAACTCGAGCGCCAGCGGAACAGAGCCGACGAAGCCGAGGTACGGATCGCACTGGTCAAGGAGGCCCTCGGCGTCTGAACCAGGACGCAAATCCAGCACAGCAGGTCATCACGCCGAACAGGAGTACCAGGTATGCGCCGGATCCCAATGAAACGACAACCCAACGCTGGGCCTGAGGCCGGCGCGAAGGAGACCCAGCAGAAGCAACTGGCGATTCCGGCAATCGTCGGCATCTGGCTCCTGTCCCTGGCCTGCCTCGCCGGCGCCTGGGCACTCCTGCGCTGACCAGCACCAAGGCCGGCCCTCCATAGACCAACGACGAAAGGAGGCAGCCGGCCAGTCCAAGGCGGCTCGCCCACGATGACCACTCTCGCCACAACCCCGCCCTCGGCCCCTCGCCTCATGCCGCATCAGCAACACACCGTCGACTTCATCGTCGACCACCCGTTCGCCGGTATCTGGGTAGACGTCGGCGGCGGTAAGACGCTCTCCGTCCTCAGCGCCCTGCAACGCATTCGGCCCATCGGCCACATCCTCGTGATCGCCCCCATCGCGGTTGCCCGCTCCACCTGGATCGACGAGATCGAAGACCGAGGCTTCAACATCCGCACCCGGTCACTGATCGTCGACGAACGCGACCGAAAACTCTCGCGCGAGCGCCGCGTCCAACGGTTCCGGCAGGTGCTCTCCGACCCGCCGACCATGTACTTCATCAATGCGGATCTGCTCACCCAGCCGTCCCAGCAAACCAGAGTGATCACACCGGTAGCGAGCAAGAAGGCAGACCCGGTCATGTCTGCGGAGGCGGCCCAGATCCTGCGACTGGTGCGAACCCGAAGGCTGCTCAACTACGACGAACTCGTCACCGAATACCGCGACCTGGCGGCCACAGATCCCGGCCGCCCGACCCCTGCCAAGTCCAAGATTCAAACCTGGGTGCAGGAGCTACGCAACGCCTCGCTGGTCACATCGGCGCCGTGCGCCTGCCGCACCTGCTCCGGAGCCGGCTGCCCCGAATGCAGGTTCGGCCTGGTCGACCAGATGCCGATCCAAGACCTCAACGGTCAAAAGACCCTCATCTGGCCGTTCCAGACCATCATCATTGACGAGAGCCACGCATTCAGATCCCACTCCTCAAACCGATTCAACGCACTCAAGGCCGTGCGCCCAGCAGTCACCCGGCTGATCGAGCTCACCGCCACGCCAGCGCCGAACGGCCTCGAGGGCCTGTGGAGCCAGGCCTACCTCCTCGACCAAGGCAGGGCTCTGGGGACCGACATCGACGCGTACCGCGAACGCTGGTTCACCCCGACGGTCATCCCGGACTCCAAAGCGCCCCCGAAATGGAAGCCCAAGCCGGGCGCCGAGCAGGAAATCCAGCAGGCCATCGCACACCTCGTGATGAGCGCACAGAACACGTCAATCAAGCTGCCGCCACTCATCGTGGAGGACGTCCACGTCCGCCTACCTCCCGACCTGATGACTGCCTACCGGGAGTTCAAGCGCGACCTCATCGTCCAGATCGTCAGCCAAGCGGCGCTGCAGAAGGCCGAGCTCGCCTACGCCGACTGGCTGCGAAACTCCGCCGAGCCCGAAGCCCAAACGATCCGCACACACCTGGCGACACTGACCGGCGACGACCTACGCGACGCCTACACGACGTTCCGCCAAGCAACGATCGGCAAGTTCCTCCACCAACCCGACGAGCACCTCGTCCGCACAGTCGTCGCCGACAACCGCGCCGTGCTGATCAGCAAGCTCATGCAGTTCGCCTCAGGCACCCTCTACACCTCCGACCCAGGCGACCCGAGCACCAAAGGCCAGTACGAGATCATCCACGACGAGAAGATCCAGAAAACCTCGCACCTGATCCGCCAGAACGCCGGAGAACCCGCGCTGGTCGCCTATCACTTCAAGTCGGACAAGGAACAGCTGCACACCCGTCTGAACAAGACAGGCATCCCTACCGAGGCATTCGACGGCTCGCGCACGATGATCCGCCGCTGGAACGCCAAGGACATCCCGGCGATGCTGATCCACCCGGCTTCGGCCGGCGCCGGCCTGAACCTCCAGCGCGGCGGCTCCACGCTGATCTGGTACACGCTGCCGTTCCTTCTCGACTACTACCAGCAGACCATCGGCAGGGTGTACCGCCCCGGGCAGACCAAGCCGGTGAAGGTCTACCGGATCATCACCGCCGGCACGCAAGACGAGCGTATGCCTGGGGTCTTGTCTACCAAGCGGCAGATCCAGGACCGGCTCCTCCGGTACGTCGACGTCGACAAGGCTCTACTCGCCGCACTCGACGACGAGATCCGAAGTGACCTCAACGACCTCTGGTCCACCCTGCGGCTCTGAGGCTCAGCTCGTGTGCCGCAACCGCCAGGGTCGGCTCTGCCAGCCGGCGGAGCCGACCCGGGTGAACAGCGCAACCGACAGGAGATCACGACGATGCCCAAGACCAGAAAATCAGGCAACCCGGCTAAAGCAGCCGGAGGCCGGCAGCGATGGACCCGATTCGTCCAGCACGAGAACACCACCACCGGCGAGCAGGTCTGGCAGAACAGCCGCTACATGGTGCTGGTCGCCACTCGCAACGACCGAACCGTTCGCTGGGGAGGACTCGAAGGTACACATGATGCCCACCTGTCGTTTCGCCGCCGCGACAGACAGCCCGAACCGATCACCTGGCGAGACATACAGCGGATCAAGTCCGAGTTGTGTGGGTCAGAAGCCGAAGCCTTCGAGTGTTTCCCTGCCGAGTCACGATTGATCGACGGCAGCAATCAACGCCACCTGTGGGTCTGGCGGGCCGGCAACCTCAACGCACCGCAGCTCGGCTGGTACAACGTCCGAGCTGTGCTGGGCGAGGCGCTGTCCGAGGCTGACGCTGCCACGGTCGCGCCGCTGGTCACCGTGCACGGAGGCAAGCTGTCCAACGCCCGGCAGAACCCGTTCGAAGACGGCGCCGACGCCAACCTGAATCACCAAGGCGTGATCTGGTCATGACGCTCCAGAGGACTCGATACGCATCGGCACACGAAAAGAGGCACAGCAATGCGTGACTTTACGGCCAGCAAAGCCGAGGAGAACTCCGAGCCAGATCAATCGGGTTCGCAGTTGGGCCCTGCCGATCGAGGCTTCCGATTCAACGGGCTGAGCACCGATGATGACACTGCGATGACTGTTGCTCTCAAAGACTCGATCGCCGGCACGCTCGCCCTGTCGGGCATCAGCGGCATCAGCTTCGCTGAGCCCCAGGAAATTACCGATGCCCGCGCCCGGATCCAAGGCCGCGAGAGCACCTTCAGGCACGTCACTGACGGCACGCCCACCGGCTGTCTGTGTGGTTACACGCCCCAGAAGCCCCCTGCACGCGGGGCACCCGATTGCCCAGCCTGCGAGCTGCTCGATTGCTAGTACACGCTCCTCGCGACGGAGCTTACGGCTAGCCGCCGAGCCTCGGCCGATAGTGGAGCTGAGCATCCTCCGCGCTGCGCCGGGTTTCCTGGATCAGGATCGGCTGACCGTTGTGGGTGGCGATCCGGCGCGTGACCAGCATGGGGAATCCCTCGGGAATACCCAGTGAACGAGCGTCGCTTGGCGCCGGAGGACGGGCATGGATGTAGTCGTTGAGATCCAGCTTCATCCCCGCGGCCCTTGGCCGCTTTGTAGGTCTGCCGGGCGGAAATATATTGCCGCCGGGCCAGTCCAGGTAGTGATTTGGCAACGACTGTGGGCAAGTAGCTGCGGACGAAGATTCGTGTCCCGGCGTCATTTTCGAGGATCCGGTCTGAGGCGTAGAACGCCGTGCCTTGAGGGACGCCGAGGGCAAGCGCCAACGGCGCATCGGCACTGGTCTGGTACTTGGACGGGGGCTCGATGTCGTGCCACTCGCCACCGGCGGACTCGGAGTCGACATAGTTACCGTCTCCGTCAACGGTGATCGTGCGCGGGTGTGTATGACTTGGCCAATCGCCCGACCTTCGCACGAACGCCCGTTGGCCCTTGATGGTCTGCACGAGCCCTTCACTGCGGAGTTGGGCAATCGCCCGCCGCACCGTTACCAGCGACACCTCATGGACCCTGGCCAACTCGCCTTCGGATGGCAGTACGGACGCCGGAGCAAGGCGGCCGGACGAGATCTGGGCTCGCAAGTCGTTGGCGACCTTCTCGGTCAGACTTACCCGCCCATCTGTGCTCTCCGTTGCGCCTTTGGTACTCACTGCTACTCCCTCTTCTCATGTTCAGGAGTCCTTGATCTCGGGATCCAGGTTCTCTCGGTTTCTAATGGCTCTAATAGTTCTATTACACAGATCCTCTTCTTGCAATAGGGTGTTGCAAGAACCTATTGCAATACGTCAAGGCCGCCGGTTAGGCTTCGCGTGTCGATTCAGCAGCCGGTCGAGGGAGGGATCAGAGATGAAGTCACGACTCCGTGGAAGGTGGATACCCCGTGGCTTGGCGGTAGCCGGTCGGTGTCGCGGACCCTGTTCCACTGACGCGACGCGTACCGCCGCGAGATCGTGCAAGCGGTGATGTCTGCATGGTCAGCGCCTTCGACTGGAGGCACGTCGAGCTCATGCGCCTGATCGTCGGCCGCCCGCGATGCGAATGCACGTGCAGGTGCGAGTGCTAACGCCTGTGCAGGTGCGCTTAAGGGTGTTGACAGGTCGGTGTAGGGATGTTGCAGGTTCGTGCAATCGAGACCGATGGTTCTTGATTTGGGACGATGCCGAGGGCAATGATGGTCGGTCTGTTGAGCGGGCCTGGAGGTTGGTTGCTGAGGGCATCTAAAGTTCCGGAGCGCGCTCTCCACGTAGCGCCAGTCATCCGAGGCTGTGGCCACCTTCGGTGGCCGAGGATCGTCAGCACATCGAACAAGCTCGACGGGGGTCGGGAAGCGATGTTCAAGCAGTGTCAACGGAGTTATCCACAGATCCACATTCTTCCTCCGCGACAGGTAGCCGGAGTGGATAGTCTTCTGTTGCTGGTTCAGCGGCCAGTCGGGGGAGCAAGGAGTGGGGTCGAAACTGCTACTAGACGGGAGGTGATTGCCGTGCGAAACGGCAGTTGTCAGCGTGTGGCCCGGACCAGACAGTCTGATGACGGGTTCAACCAACGGAGCCAGGCCATCGGTCATCAAGGAGCTGACATCGGGTTTCACCGCACTTCGCGACCGTGCGCGTGAAGGGGGCACGCCGATGAGCAATCTGCAGCCTGAGGCACCCAGCCCGGGTGAATTTCAGGGTTACAACAGGGCCCGCTGCCTTATGTGGTGCCATGAGGCCCGGGCCCGCGTGTTCGAGCGTCTCGACAAGGAGACGGCTTTCATCAGAGACACCTCGGTCGAGGCCGTCCACGTCGACAACACCAAGCTGGCCGATCGGGTCTTCCTGACGGCATTCGACGATGAAGGCCGCCGTGTCAGCGGCGACACCCTTTACAACGACGAGCCCGATCAGCGCCTGGAGGTCGCGTCGGAGTTCGACCACGACTTCACTCACATGGAAGTCCCACCCGGGTCGGACCTTGAGAAGGTTGTTGCCCGCGAGGACGGCTGGGTCGTCAACATGGAAGTGGTGCGGGAATACGACGTCGTCGACGATCGCCGGAAGACGCAGCGTGCCGTGGTACTCGCGCATCTGCCTGACCTGATGAAACGGGGCGAGGCTCGCGGCTTCCTGCTCGGCCAGGACGAGCCCGACGAGGAGGCTGATGCCGAGTGAGAGAGCCGTTGCTGCCGTTCACCTGCCGACCCAGAAGACCCGCCCGGATGCACTGAGCCCGGCGGGTCTCCTACATTTGGGCGGCTCGGGCGCCGTGCGGCGTCCACGGCGACGATCAGCGCAGCTGCTCCGGAAGGGGGAGAGCAAAGGGCGACCGCAGCAGCACGAGGATGCTGTCGACAACGTCCGGATGACTGTGGACCGTTGCAGCGGACCGACTGACGTCGGTCTCGGGTGCGATGTGGTGCGGCGTCGGAGCCGGCCGAGTGGTCCACGCCCGCAAGCTTGCGGCGGCATGCCGGATTGCTCCTCCATCACCCGCTGCCATCACGCCGGACAGTCGTCCGATGCGCGGGTGTCGATGCCACTCAACCCGTGAATGCCGGACGAAGGAACAGCGATGGACGAGCGGTGTATCGGGCCTGGCTTCTGGGAGATCGACGGGTTCCGTGTCGAGCGCCGAGCCAGGCTCTGGGGCGTGTACCTATCACCCAACACTGAGCCGGTGTTCGAGCATCGCACGCTCAAGTGGTGCCGGCAGTTCGTCGCGGACGGTATGGCGCATGACGCACTGACCGACCGGCGCCGGCGATAGCCCTCCCCGGAACCCGCGTATCGATGCCTTGTTGACATGACTCTTGCCATGGGCACCGAGCTCGTCGGCCGCAGCGGGAAGCCAGCAGTGAAGACTGCCGCCTAGATCAAGCCCAGGCTCCGAGTGCTGCCAGCCGCGGCCGGCGCACTGACTGCGGCTCCTGATTACCGAGCTGCATGTACCTGCCCGAGACCTGAAGGACGTCGACCATCGGCGTCGGACCTGCCTCTCCCAGTCTCCAACGCTGCTGGACGCCAAGCCGGCTGAGGTTCGCCTGAGCCGGGAGGCGGTCCAGTTCCCCGATAGCGCCAGGTCACCCGATCTGAGCCGAGATCGACGCGGCAGTAGCTGAGCTCCGACGGGCTCCATGCTCGAAGACCCAGACCAGCGAATCCACATAGAAGGAGCGCCATCATGGCCAACTATTCAATCTCTGCCACCCAGCTCAGCGAGGGGGAAATCGTCCTCATCCGCGGCAAGCTCGGCTTCTCCCGACTGACCCGCCTCATCGACGGTGCCCAGCTCGAGGCATCCGACGCGCGTAAGGTCCAGAGCGGGGGGATTGCCGTCGGGAAGCCTCACACTACGGCGCTCATCACCCAGGCCGAGCTGATCTGCAAGGACCCGGCCAATCCCACGGTGGAGGAGCGTTACGTCGCCGAGCGACGCTTCGCCTCTGCCAAGCACCCGGATACCGGTGCGAACTACTCGATCGACAGCAAGGGCAGCCTGCCGGGCATTGCAATCCCCGGCGATGACGGCAAGGTGGTCCAGGACGACTCCGGCCGGGAACTGGCCCAGGGCCTCGACGTGACTCTGGTGCTGCGCGTCTACAAGCCGAAGGGCTACGCCAACCGCGGGCTGTCGCTCGATCAGGTGATCGTCAACGAGCCTGTTCGCTACTACGTGGGCAACACCAACGCTGCCGAGCTCGCCGCTCGTGGCATCGTCTTCGCCGCGCCGCCGCAGAGTGTGCAGGCGGCCGCGGCTCCCGGCGCCGAGCAGCACGGGGCTGTGGCCACGGCCGTCGACGACGGAACCGGCACCGTGATCGACGAGAACGGCTTCGCGCTGCCTGGCCCATCGGCCCATCAGCCGCAGCAGGCCGCACCGGCCACCGCGGCGGCGCCCAACTCGGTGCCCGCTTCGCAGGCAACCGCGCCGGCGGCGCAGCAGGAAGAGACTCTCGAGGCCAAGCTCGCGCGGCTGGAGGCGGAGAACTCGGCGCTCAAGGACGCCGGGTCCGCCATCGGCACTCCGTTCGCACTGACCGCTCCGGCAAGCCCGTGGAGTGACGACTCCCCGGCAGGCGAGACCGCGGGGATCACCTATCAGGGCTGAATCCCCGACGACCGATATGGCCCCTGCACCGAACATTCCTGCAGGGGCCATGTCATGCCTGCTCGCTTCGTCGAGTCCGCTGCCGTCCTTCAGGAAAGATCTCGATGACGCTTGACGATCCCCGCATCAGGTTCGCCGACTTCTATGCCAACCCGGCGGTTCGCGCGCTTGCGGGCGCTGCCCGGTGGACAATCTCCGGCAGCCTCGGCGATGACCCTGACGATCCGACGACCACACGTAAAGCGCCCATCGACCTGCGCGCGCTGCTCGACCGCAACTGGCTGCGAGGTGCCTGGACGCTCGACGAGCAGTGTCTCGTGGTGCTCGACGAGCTCACCGACAGGCTCCCGGCGGCTACCAACACCGCCTTCTACCTGCGTGCGCTCACCGACGGCCTCATGGTGATCGACATCGAGCCAGATTGCCCGCCGGAGGTCGCCGCCCAGCTGCTCGCACTACCTGCCGTCCTGTACCGCGAGCAGTCGATGTCCGGGCTGGGTTTCCACGTCGTGACTGCGCTGCCGGACAACTTCCATGCGTTTCCTGTCGCCGCCGGCAAACGGGTGCTCCGCGAGGAGCACGGCTGGTACGAGATCTTGCTCGACCATTGGGTGACGTTCACCCGCCGCCCGCCTGCACCCGATGTCCTGGCCCGTGCCACGGCGGGGCCGGCAGGGCAGTTCGGCACGGTCGAAGACCTGTACGCCTTCCTGGCCCAGAATGCGCGAGTCCCTTCGGCGTCCGCCGCCGACGTCGACACCGGCGTCGAGGCCCCGGACATTCCGGGTGGAGCACAGATCGTCAGACAGACGGTTGCCGCCGCACGCCGCAGGTTCAAGACTCTCGACGACTTCGACGGCGACCACTCGCGTCACGAATTTTCAGTTCTCGGCACGCTCCACCACCAGCTGCTCAATCACCTGGTCGAGCACATGTCCGTCGGCCGGAGCTTCTCCAGCAGCGACCGGGCCTGGCTGCTGTTCCAGGCAGCTCAGCAAGTGATTCCACCGCGCGCGAAGCACAACGAGCGCCGCAACGGGCGCCCGTTCCTGCTCGACCGCGCCGCGGCGATGGTCGCGCAGCCGACGTCAGACTCCTGACCTCCCTGTCAGCCCACCACAGAAAGCATCCTCACTATGCGCTTCAACGACACGCTGTCCGAGGTCATCCGCCAGGACCTCGAGATGAATATTGTTCCCGCCCTGATGGGCGAGCCCGGCATCGGCAAGTCCTCCTGGGTCGAGGCGCTGGCCTACTCGATGAACACAAGGGCCTTCGTGCTGCCGTGCAACCAGCTCGCTGACAAGGCAGACCTCACGGGTGCGCGTCTCGTGCCGACCAACGGTGGGTCCTACAAGCAGGTCTTCTACCCCCACCACGTCATCCAGGACTGCATCGACTATGCCGAGGCGAACCCGCGCGAGTGGCCGATCCTGTTCCTCGACGAGATCAACCGAACAACCGCCGACGTTACGTCCGGCGCGCTGACCTTGGTCACGCTGCGCTGCATGGGGCACGTCGAACTGCCGAAGAACGTCCGCATCATCGTGGCTGGCAACGACAAGGGCAACGTCACCACGCTCGACGAGGCCAGCCTGTCCCGCTTCTCGATCTACCGGGTCGAACCCGAGGCCGCGACTCTCATGAACATCCTCGGTGACGACCTCAACCCGTGGGTGAGGAAGGTCCTGACGCAGTATCCGGCACTCGTCTTCCAGAAAGCTGTGTCGGGTATCGCCGCAACTGACGGGCCTGACGATGACGACGATGCCACCACTTCGTCATTCGCCGAGCTGTTCGACTCCGGCGAGGAGATGAACCAGCTGACCACGCCGCGAACGATCGACAGCCTGTCGCGCTGGCTGAACAAGGCCAGCCGTGACCAGTTGTCGCGCTACCTGGCCACGCCGACAACGATCGGAGACCGTGAGACCTACGTCCTGAACGAGGTGATCGAATCGCACGTGGGCAACACGGCGTTCGCTGTGCAGGTTGTCGCGGTCATCGCCGAAGACCTTGCCAGCGGAAGCGGCCAGACGGTGTCCAACCAGGTCGTTGTCCCGAAGCCGAACTGCTACGCAGAGCTCAAAGCCGCACAGTCCGTGACGGACCTGTCGACGCTGATCGCGGACCTGACCGACTCTGACAAGTCCGGTTCGCTGCTCTACGCGCTCAGGGATCACGAGGACAACACCCGGCTGATCGAGCAGCTCGCCCAGGCGACGAACCAGATCGAGACGGCTCATATGCGGACCCTGGTCGAGATGCTCTCCGCTGCCCAGGCAGATACCCAGAACGTCGAGGCCTTCCTCAACAGCGGGACAGCGGTGGCCGAAAGGATCAAGCCGATGATCTCGGCGTTCCTGTGATCGAGGACTGCTCAACGGACACCCCGAAAGGAGGGGCCAGTCATCATGACAATCACCGTTTCCAATCAGAAGCCGGCCGTGCTCGACCCAGTCCACACGATCTCGTGCAAGGGTGACTACGATCCACTGCCCATCCTCGGATCTGTCGTCGTGGACCCGCTACGAACGCCACTCAACCCCGGCGCCCCGGCGAGCATCACCGATGCGCACGGCAACGACATCGGGCCGGATATCGAGCAACTGCTCATGTCCTGCCTTGCCGAGACCGTGCAGCCGTCGGCTGAGCAGACCATGAAGGAGATCCTCGGCCAGACCCTGGTCAGCTACGACCAGGGGACGACCCTGCCGGTGGGCGAACTGTTCGCTGCTCAGGCAGGGCGGGCCCACAAGCTACCTGCTCCCAGCCGTACGGTCATCTACACCGCGCACCAAGACGTGATCCCCGCGGCCAAGGCACTCTTGTCGGGATCCGGCGACAGCAACGAGTTCTTTGCGGCCCTGGCCTACGCCTACCACCCGGACACGCTCGGGTTCTGGTTCCAGTCCGCAGCCGCATTCGACGACTTCAAGGCCTGGCTCACCGTCCAGACCCAGGCCATGAGCGCCGCGCTGCCAGCTCAGACGGTCCGGCTGCTCGGCGACTTTGCCGCGCTGCCGCTCAAAGGCCTGACCGAGTCGCTTCAGCTGCGCGTCGACGATGCCGACGGCAACGACGAATTCTCGTTCGCGCGGGTGATCGTGCACATGCTGATGCTCTACGTCGAACAGCAGCGTGCGGGTGCAACCCTCCAGCAGGGTGTGGCAACAAACTGCACGGCCGGCGTCTTGCCCTTCACCATCGGAGAGCTGTTTTGCCCGCGGTCGCTCGTGCTGGTGAACGTTGAAGCGCATGCCCGGGCGCGTGCAAACAAGATCACCGCCGAGTGGATGATCATCAACCAGGCACTCGCTGCCCCGGTGAAGGTCGTCTCAAATCAAGCGTTGTCGAAGCTCACGACCCTGCAGCGCGCGACAGCCCGGGCCAAGGTTCTGGCCGGCGCACAGCAGACCGGCTGGCCGACAGGCCGGGCCGCCCGGGTGATGTTCCGTAAACAGCCGCCCTCGAAGGTCGACCTGTTCGCAGCGCTCACCCGGGTGTTGAAACGGATGGGCAAGGTCAATCGATCACAGAACATCTTCCGCAGGTCGAAGACGACATTTCTCAAGGCGAACCGCCGTGATCCCGACGACTTCAACAAGGCCGGCCGGATCACCAGCGTGAGCTACATGCCCGACCTCCACCTCTACGTCGACACCTCCGGGTCGATCAGTGAGGCGAACTACCAGGAGGCGGTGCTGATGCTCATCAGGATCGCGAAGAAGCTCAACGTCAATCTGTACTTCAACTCGTTCAGCAGCGTGCTCTCGCAGGAGACCCTGCTGAAGGTGGAGAACAAATCCGTCACCCACATCTGGCGGGAGTTCCGCAGGGTCCCGAAAGTCAACGGTGGAACCGACTACCTCCAGATCTGGCGCTACATCAACGCCAGCGCGGTCCGCAAGCGCCGGCTGAGTCTGGTCATCACCGACTTCGAGTGGACTCCACCCTCGACCCGTGAGGACCACCCAGCCAACCTCTACTACGCGCCGTGCGGAGCCATGGACTGGGACTCCATGGTCAGCAACGCGAAACAGTTCACGAGGGCCATGCAGCACATCGACGCGGCCACCGCGCAACGACTGCTGGGAATGATCGCCTGAGCCTTCGCTCCCCAACGACGGTGCTGCCCACTCGGGCGGCACCGTCGTCCCGTCTCGCCACATCACATCCGCGAAGGAGCACGATCAATGGGCCTCCAGAACTTCACAGGCCGTCCCGACGATGACACGGGTTCGCCGAGTGGACCCGGTGGCCCGTCCGGCTTCGCTGTCGGTCTGCCCATCGGAGACGACGAGGACACCAACGGCAATGTCGTTGAAGAGATGCTCATCGACTACAACGAGAAGTACCGAAACGCTGAGCCCACGCTGTTCCGCGACAGGCTGATCGAGCAGATGCTCTCGATACTCATCGGAAGGACCAAGCCCAACGCGCTGCTGGTCGGTCCTGCCGGTGTCGGCAAGACCAAAATCGTCGAAGACATTGCCCGGCGCATTGCCCTCGGCGACACCCTCATCCCGGATCGGCTCAGGAACCACACGGTCTACGAGCTGCCACTCTCGAATCTCGTTGCCGGATCCTCGCTGGTCGGCGCGCTGGAAGAGAAGGTGAAGGCGGTCGTCACCTACGCCTCGGATCCCGCGAACAAGGTCATCTTGTTCATGGACGAGATCCATCAGCTCACCACCAGATCCGACGGTGGCACCTACGGGAAAGTCGCGCAGATCCTCAAGCCCGCCCTGGCACGCGGCGACATGATCGTCATCGGTGCCACGACCATGCAGGAGGCACGCTCTCTCGACGACGACCCCGCGTTCAAACGCCGCTTCTCCCGGCTCATCGTCGACGAAATCACGCCCGGGCAGACAGGAACCGTGCTGGAGAAGATCCGGCCTGGCCTGCTGGCTCACTACGGGTACCAGATCAGCGTCACCGACGACGTTCTGGCCACCGTGGTCCGGATAGCCGACGCGAACTCGCACCTGGGATCCCACCGACCCGACAACGCGATCACGCTGCTGGACCGGGCGATGGCCAACCGAGTCCTCGAGCAGAAACGGCTCATTGCTGTGGCGAGTGCGGCCGGTGATACCGCAGCCGTGCAGGCACTCCAAGCGATCCCGTGCGTGCCGCTCACCGAGACCCGGGTTGTCGACGTTGCTCGTCGGCTTGTCACCGGCAACGCGATGAAGAACGTCTTCGACGTCGCGTTGCTGAGCGCCGCTCTGACCGAGCGGCTGCAAGGCCAGGACTCTGTGCTCACCACCCTGGTCGACCAGATCGCGCGTGAGCAGCTGGAGGTGTTCCCGCGCACAGCACCAGTGGCCTGGCTGTTCGCTGGCGCTTCCGGGGTCGGCAAGACCGAGACCGCCAAGGTGATCTCCGAGCACCTGGCCGGCCAGGAGCCGATCGTGCTGAACATGACCGAGTATCACCACGACTCGTCCATCTCCCGGATCATCGGCGCGCCTCCCGGCTACATCGGGTCGGACTCGAACGCCGAACTGCCGTTCGATTCACTCGAATCCAATCCGCACAGGGTCATCCTGCTCGACGAGTTCGAGAAGGCCGACCGAGCTGTGCAACGCCTGTTCCTTCAGGCCCTCGACGAGGGCTTCATCACCACGGCACGAGGCAAGCGGATCGACTTCTCCAAGGCGTTCGTCATCGCGACAACCAATGCAGCCCGCGACGTCCTTGACGGCCAGCAGGTCGGCTTCGGCGGTAGCCCGAAGACAGTGTCGGACCGCAGTCTCAAGGCCGCCCTCGCGCAGTTCTTCGACGCCGAGCTGCTCGGTCGCTTCTCGACGATCGTCGGCTTCAACCCCATCGACGAGCAGACCTACCGCGACGTCTTGACCGCGCACTACGCGCATCAGCGGGGACAAGCCGTCGACGCTAAGCCTCGGCTCAACTACGTCCTCCCCGCAGCGCTCCCGGACGCTGAGCTGTCTGCCATGTCCGAGCGAACCTTCGTACCCAGCCATGGGGCTCGTCCCGCCGCGCGTGCAATCAGGGGCTGGATCGAAGACGCCCTGATTGCCGCACAGACGACACCTCCGATCACCGCGGCACAGCAAGTTGCTCCCGCCCCGGACGACCCCGAGCTGAGCGGCTGAACATCAGCTGAAAGCAACAGTCCGGACTCTCGGGTACGTGCGCGGTCCTGGCGCAATCCACCGCGCGCTGCCTTCGGCGCGCGGTGCCCGGGGCCTCACGGCCCCGACGGGTGGGAACGCGAGGCATCTGCCCACCTCTTCGCGAACCCTTCCCGGCTCGGTTCGCCGAGTCGCGCCCAGTGGTCACCGCCTGCTCCTTCGCAAGCAGGAAGGAACATCACCGGCCCCTCTTCGCGCAGCACGCCGATGCCCTGCGGCATGCCTTCCAGCCCCTTCTCGCCGGATCACAGAAAGCGCGCACAATGCCTCTCCTACTTGACGACATCGATCTCACGATGCCGACCACCGTCAAGGTCGTCGACCCGAAGTTCTTCTCCTCGAAGCTCACCGGCAACGGCAAACACAAGACAGGCCTGCTCCGCGGCGACCTGCGCCCGGCCAGCACCTCCCGCAACAGTGCCCATGCCGCGGGCACCATCGACCACATCGAGGTCAAGTCGAGTTCCACCCAGCACGGCATCACGACCGCCAGCATCCCGTTCGCGCCGGTGCTGCGCCGCGCACTCACCGAGGCCGGCGGCTCCTTCACTCTCGCCACTCCGCAGGACCAGGACCGGTGTGCTGTCGAGACCGGTTCGACAGACTGGGACGTCGCCTTCGACATGACGCCGCAGGGGGCCAAGCTCGTCGAAGACGCCAACGGCGGCGGCGCGAACGGCGCTCCGAAGATGAGCCGCGACCTCGTCGTCCAGTACCGGATGGAGCTGTACTTCTTCAGGAAGGGCCACGCCGAGCCCGAGCGTACGCCGATCGCCTCGACGACGTCCGGTCCCGGACATCACACCGCCGCTGCTTTCGTGAGCTGGGACACCAGCCCGATGGACAACGCGGTTGCCTTCGTGACCGAGGTCCTGCGAGCGATCGGCCTGACCCACCGAAACCCTGACCTGCTGGTCGATTGGCTGACCAACGAGTTCAACATCCACGACCGCATCACCCGTCAGGCCGAAATCTGGGACTCCGAAGTGATCGCCGAAGAGATCCTCGCCTACATCGACGGTCTTCCGGCCTCGCCCACGAAGCAGCACCTCAACGCCCTCGCCGTGCAGCTGCGCTACCTGGAAAACTACAACGTCCCCCTCGAGGCCTACCGCTCGATCCATCAGAAGATCGAGACCACCTTCGACAACGAGACCGCGGCGGCATTGTCCAAGCAGAACCTCAACCTGCTGATGAGTCACACGCTGTTCCACCTCGAAGGAATGAAGTCGCAGCTGACCACCGTCGCCGCGCCGGGCCTGGCCCCGGTCATGCCGGCACACCTGTCGGTCCAGCAGCGCGCTGCCCTCACGACCCACGAACCGCTCGTGATGGTCCAGGGCCGGCGCAGGAACCGGCAAGAGCACCGTGATCCTCGAACGCATCAAGTACCTCGGGAGCTGCGGTGTTGCCGCCTCCGACGTCACGGTGCTGAGCTTCACCAACGCTGCAGCCGACAACATCACCGCGAAGAACCCCGACGTCGGATCGATGACCATCGCCCGGATGATCAACGACATCTACCAGCTCAATCACCCGATGCACGAGCTGTCCAGTATCGACACGATCATCAACTCGATCGACATCTTCTACCCGACCAGCGACTTCGCTGCCGGATTCCGGCTACGACTGCTCGAGGTCGACCAGAACAAGACAGGCGCGTTCACGGCCCTGAACACCTACATCGAGAACCACTTCGATGAGGTCGTCGCCTTGCTCGACATGATCAAGCAAACCTCGCTCGAGCTGGAAATCATCATCTGCTACCAGCGGATCGACACCATGCTCGAGCCGACCAACGTGCAGTGCAAGTACCTGATCATCGACGAGGTGCAGGACAACTCGATCTTCGAGTTCATCTACCTGCTGAAGTACATCACCAAACACGCCCAGTCCCTGTTCATCGTCGGCGACGCCAGCCAGACCCTGTACGAGTTCCGGTCGGCCAACCCGCGCGCACTCAACACCCTGGAAGGATCAGGTGTGTTTACGACCTTCAAGTTGACGACCAACTACCGGTCCAACCAGGAGATCCTGGACTTCGCCAACGTCGTACTCGGCGATCTGGAAACCAACCAGTTTGCCGGCATCCAGCTGCAGGCCAACTCCCTGGCAGTCCCGACGGCGAAATCCTTCCAGGAAAAGGTCACGCTCGACTACCGCGCCGTGCCGAAGCTGACATCATTCGTCGCCCAGGATCTGGCCGGCATCGTAGGCCGCACCATTTCGCGCTACGTCGATGCTTGCCTGGCCCGCGGTGAGCAGGTGTGCTTCCTGGCCTACTCGCGTCGCGAGGTGACCGTGATCCAGACTGCGCTCGAACAGGTCTATCCCCAACGGCATGTCGCGTCGCTCGTCAGCGACAGAGTCTTTGCGACCGATGTCTTCTCCAAATACATCAAGCTGTACTGGAACGACGTCCTCCAGGTCCAGCCTCCCGCCGCCTCATTCGTGGTGACCCAAGGCATCAAGGACAACCTGGACAAGCTGACCAAGAACGCCGGCAACCAGAAAGTCGTCTTCGCGGTCATCGGCATGGTGCAGAAGTGGTGGCTCGAGAACGCTGTCATCATCCGCGGGTGGGAACAGCTCCACCAGCAAGGAGCACTCACGCGCGACGACTTCTTCGAGCGCCTGCGAGACAGCCTGCTGTCGTTCGAGATCCGTCACAACGCAGTGCGCCAGTCGCTGGTGAACCAGAAGAACCGTGACCGCAAAGCCAAGAACGCCGAGTCCGACGCCGACCTGGTGGTCTCGACGATCCACGGTGCCAAGGGCATGGAGTTCGACAACGTCGTGGTCCTGCACAAGGAAGGCGCTGCGACGACCCAGGCGAGCCGTCGCGAGTTCTACGTCGCGTTCACCCGCGCCAAGAAGACTGAATACATCCTGTCCTACGGCACCGTGAAGAACCCGCCGATCGAGAGCAGCTACGCGCAGATCGTCAGCCTGCTCACCAAGCGCGACGCCCAGACCGCTGCACGTGCAGCCGGCGTCGATCCGGATCTTCTGGACGACGACGGCGCCGATCCCGGTGCGTTCGGCGACTTTTCCACGGTCGCCCAAGCCGTCTGACGACACGCGTCCTTCACACACCGCAGAGGTGGGTACCTCGTTCAGCGATCACGCCTACCTCTGCGGTGTTCCCCATCCAACCGACGAAGCAGCCAAGGGAGTTCGCTGTGACAGCCATCGGCGCCCATGTTGAGTCCGGCGAATTCATCGAGAGCCCCCACGCCACCTACGACCTGATCATCTGCCACGACAATCGGATCATCTTCCGCGGTCACTACGAGACGCGTGAGAAACGACTGGACCAATGCATCGGTGTCCTGACCAGCTCCGATCTCCTGGCCGGCACGATCACTCCCGAGCGTGCCTCGATGATCCACGAACTGCATCACGCTCATGCAAGCACCAACCCCGACACGATCATCAACAACATCGCGGAACTGTGCCGCAGATGGGGCGTCCAGGTCTACGAATGCACCACCTCAAGGCGGAGCTACGAGCACACCACTTTGAAACGAGTCGAGGCTCCTCAAGTGCTCTATTCAGTCATCACGGAGTACGGTCCCGGCCAGACCATCGCCGAACACTTCCCCAACCGAGAATCCCGCACGGCCAGTCTCGTCGGCCGCGCCGAGCAGTTCTTCGCCGCTCCCGGCCAAATCCCCGACCTTGTGCTCTCAGACGAGCAGCGCCTGGCTGCTCTCGTGGCGACGTTTCTCATGCCGGCCGTCATCGCTCTGACCGAGTCCGTGCTCAACGAAGCAGACGGTGTTTACCGCCCGAGCGGCAGCACCTTGCTAGGCATCGTTCACCCGCCCACCTAGATAGAGGCCTAGGGCAACAGACACACCCCTCACCCTGGCGCGCACAGCCAGTGTCTGGCTTCGACTCACCGAGTGGCGACCCAAGGCCGGACTGACCGTTGCCTTAGCCAACCGAAGGTGGGGGGGGTACGGAAGTGCACAAGCCAGATCCAACAACCTCCGGCCAGGCATTTTCGTGCGGCCGGAGGTAATGCGGAGTCTATGGCCGACGCTGAGAACCCTCTACCTCACCTCTCGCGCGCCGTGCTGCTTGCAGACGCCTTGAGTTCCGTGCTGCACGGCGCCTGCGAAGCCATCGTGCACCTCGGGAGACGCGGTCTCCCGCACGCCAGATGACAGTCCCCTTCGGGACGCCGAGGTCAGTGCGCATGGCACCCAGCAACCTCTGCTTGGCGTTGCTGAAGGCAGAGAGCAGCCGAAGTTGGTGCTCCTCCTGACGACCCGCGAGCCTCAGTTCTTCCAAGACGTTCTCAACGTCGGTCCACGAGTCCCACACAACCGGACTGGCGTAGAGCTGAATCCTGGAGTGATTTACAGGCGGAACCTCCGATACCGGCTGCGCCCCCCAGACAACGACGCCGATCGTCTCGTGCACCACCTGTGACCGGTAGGTAAGGTCATCAAGCATGTCCTGGTACAGCGCCTCAACCCGTGCGTGATGCCGGGATTCACGTCCTGTCCCGCGTCCACCAAAGTAGCCGGCCCCCATGCCAACTAGGGCCACTACATACGGCCCAGCTTCCTTGATCACACCTACGACGGAACTCACGGCCGCCCCCTAGCTCCCCGGTCAATCAACGATGTTCGGCGGCAGTGCTCGACGAGCCTCATCAACGGACCGAAAGAACGCAGCGATCTGGTCTGCCTCATTCACAGAGAAGCAGATCCGCTCCCGCGGCTTGCCATCATGCCCCAGGACGGTCCGGTCGTGGATCACCAGGGACAGCTGAGGTCCCTGCTCGTCAACAAACCCGTCGACCTGGACCAGCATGATGGGTGCCGGACCTTGCATCTCCTCCCAGTCGATGATGCCGTGGAAGTCGGCAATGAACTCGATCATTGGTTTCACAAAGTCAGCTCGGCTCCGGGTCTGGTAGCGGGACCACCGTCCACGCGACCACCTCTGGGCGGCGGCCCGTCTTCTGGAACTCAATTGCGGCCGCTCTGGCATCCTCGACGCTGATCGCGCTCCCGTCATCCATGTGCGTCGGCTGCTCACCCATCAGGAACGTTGCTACGTGAGGCTCCGCAAGTGTCGGAGACGAGTGGTAGATCTCCCCAGCCAAGCGATTCTCGTAGAACCGCAGGGTGCTGAACTCCGCCCCCAGGCCAATACTGAGTATGGCGTCGTCAGAGGTTGAGAGTTCGAGAAAGGTCGGATCTTCCAGTGCCGAGACCTTGTCCAGCAGAGCCACCAACTCGTCTGCCGAGTTCAGCTCCACCTTCTCGAAGTCGTAGATCGCCGTGAGAACGGTCATGCCAGCCCCTTTCCGTTACCGCGGAATACGTCGCTCTTGAGCCCGTCACTCTCGGGCCAGTACAGCGTCAGTTTGGTACCCACAGGAAGTAGATCCTCCAGTATCGCGTAGCAGCCCATCTTGTCGGGGTCGGGTAGCGGGGACGCATTGCTGCGTCCCCGCCCCCTCAGAACCGGACTTGCGACTTTCACCGCATCCGGCTCAAGCAAGCCGTGACAGTTAGTCGTTGTTTATGTGTTGCTGGTCTCGTTGTGACTGGTTGCGGTCGCAATGAGCGTGTACCAAGCGGATCTGTGTGAGGCCAGACGGGCCGTGTTCTCGTTGGGCGATGTATTGCTTGGTGATCGCTTGTTTGAGAACGCGTAGCCACTGTTCCCATTCTTGTGGGGTTTGTGGCGGGTGGTCGGCGTGGAGGAGGTAGGCACCGCAGAGAGAGCATTTGCCGTTCTGCCGGAGCAGCATGCGGCGGGTGCTGTCTTTGACTGGTGGGGTTGTCCTGCGTCGCCGTCTCGCCCAGTAGCCGGTCAGTGTGGGGTCATCGACCGAGGCGGTTCCTGGGACGAGCTGGTGTCTGACGATCTTCGTCCAGGAGAACTTATGGAGATAAGCCCCGGTGGTCCGGTCGCCGAAGACGTACCGGTCACCGGTGGACGAGTTGAACCGGCCGAAATACCGGGAAACGATCCAGTATCTCGACTTGTTCGGGTGGCGACGGCGCGCCCATTTGAACAGTAACCACCATAGGTAGTTGTCCAGGTTGCTGAAGATCTTGCTGGACACGACTGTCCGGTAGTAGGCGGCCCAGCCACGCACGATCGGGTTGAGCGTGCGCAGCAGCATGGTGACGTCCTCGCCCATTTGGGCGCGGACCTCGTCACGTAGTCGCCGGCGGATCCGTTTGACGGCGTCCGGGCTTGGTTTGATGAGGAGTTTCCCGCCGTAGCGGCGGAGGTTGAACCCGAGAAAATCGAACCCATCATCGATGTGCACGATCCGGGTCTTGTCGTCGTTGAACGACAGACCTCTCGGTTCCAGCCACCCCTCGAGCCGGGCCCGGACTTGTTCGGCCTGGTCGCGTGAATGGCACAACGCGACCAGGTCATCGGCATACCGGATCAGGATCGGTGAATCGGGCATCGAGATCCCCGGTTTCCCGCCCGTTCTCCGATACCGCACCCCGGCGGCCTGCTCCATGCCGTGCAGAGCGATGTTCAGCAGCAGCGGACTGATCACCCCACCTTGCGGGGTCCCTTCACCAGTCGGCGTGAACCGGCCACGATCCATCGTTCCGGCTGTCAGCCATTGCCGGATCAGTCCCCGGCCGGGGACCGTTCCCAGCATCGACAGCAGGTGGTCGTGGTCGATCCGGTCGAATGCCGCTGTCAGGTCCGCGTCCAGCACCCAGCGCCGGTGCGGGTTCGCGCCCCGCAACGGCACAAACAGTGCCGCAATCGCGTCATGACAGCCGCGTCCCGGCCGGAACCCGTAAGAACGGGGTTCGAACCGGGCCTCCCACTCGGGTTCCACGGCGTTGACCATGCGCGCTTGCAGCACACGATCGACCACCACCGGAATCCCCAGCGGACGCTGTTTCCCATTGGCCTTCGGGATATACACCCGCCGAACCGGCATCGCTCGCCATGGCCGGATCTGGTGGTGCAACCACCAGACCAGCATCGCGCGCTGGTCATCGAAGGCCACGACCCGGCCATCGATGCCCGCCGTCCGGCGGCCAGCATTGATCTGCGTCACCCGCCGCACACTCACCAAAGTGTTACTGCGGCTGCGCAGCATCAACTTCTGCAAACTACGGACTCTCTTCAGATCGCCCGCTCGACTAGCCGTGAAGATCCGCTGCCGCAACCGTCGTACCTGCTCCTCGGCGGCACCGAAATCAATCCGGTCCCAGTCGAGTTCGCCGTCCGCCGGTCCGTTCACTACTACCGAGGCAGCAGCGTCTAACTTGCCCGACGATTCTAACAATGCGTCAACACCACCTTCACAGGCTCACCTGATCCACGTCAGCGCCCTTCCGGGCCGGGCAAATGCCCGTATCCAGCGAGTTATCACCAACCCCGGCCAGGAGAGGCCGGGCAATAGGCGGGTGTTTTCCTCGTTCCTTTCGGCTCCTGGCATTCGCTTCTTGGATCATCCTTTCCCGCCGAGAAGATCGGCTTTCCTCACGGTCAGCTCACCACAACTCCTGTTACAGGGGTTGTGGACCTCGTCGGGGTTTCCACGTTCCACATGCGCGAGTAACGACCGGGGTGGGTGCCCTCTGAACCGCGGGACGGTGGCGTCCTTCCCGGTCAACCCCTGCTCCATGACCGGCACCTGCCGCTTCTCAACGGCCAGCCCTATACCCCGCTACCGCTTTCCATCGCGCGAGGGTCAATCTAACGCGGCGTCTCTGAGGGTTCACCGCATTCACCCGTCCGGTCTTCCCCTAACCCGTAATCCCTGGATGGAACAGGAACCCTTCGGCTTCCTCCTGGAGCTTCGAACCCTGCCGTTACCAGCAACGCACGCCAAGAGCGGGGACGGTTTCAGCGGACACTAAACCGGAATCACATCATTCGACACAAAGCCGAACCTCCCTACAATGGATTCACTCAACACATGCGACCTCGTGTCGCACGCAGGGCCGGTTGTTGATGTAGAGCGTCACGTCCTTGGATGCCCCGGCTCGACGCAGGATCGCTGCCACATGTCCTTCTACATGATCCAAGGCCGAGTTCATTCGCCTGTAGTCCCCGATCAGTCCTGGACCGCCAGCGCCTGGCCCGCCACGCCCGCTCGTGATGTCCTCAGGCTGCCCGTTGCCGATCAGGATGCCGTCGGTCGGATCGCCCCTCTTGGTTCGCACGGGCAGCTTCTTGAATAACTTCAGGTCGATCTCAGCCCAGTCAGCATGACGCGCCGGAAGATCGCCCTTCAGCTCTACTTTCGGCCCACTGCCACCGGAACCCCGCCCAGCCTCGCCGGATAAGCCTCCGTCCGGCTGGCTGCCTCCCGTAACACCGTTGGGTCGTCCGCCGCCCTGCCGACCTGGTCCCGATCTGTCCGGCACACCACGGCCGGCACTTCGATCACCGCCTGCTCCCGGGGCCGCCGGTCGTCAGCGGATTCCGGCCCGCCGATCCTGAGTCCGGTTGGCTGGTCCCGCCGAGCTGGGTTCCGATCAGACGCTCGGCCCAGCCCTTGGCCTTAAATGGAGCCAGGGACAGGTAGTGAGCTGCCTCCTCGCACTTCTGTGCAGCGGCATATAGCTGCTGAGCAGCCATCGACGCCCCGCCGCCCGAGATCTGAAGCGCGATATCCGCGTTCTCCCGGCACCGAGCGGCGGTACGCTGGAGGTGCGCCGCGACCCCCGGCACCTCGTTCAGGCAGTCCACAAGGCCACGTGCAGCCTTCTGAAGTTCCGAGGGCATTAGATCTGGTCTGCGTAGCTCTTGCACCCAGCAGAGGCGATCTCCAACGCCTCCGCAGCCTGTTCCACGGCCTTGCCCGCCGCGTCCAGGATCTCCGAGATGTCGCGGTCGACCCCGGTCGCCGTACCAGCAATCAGGCTTTCCACTTGTGCGCTGTGTTGAGTGAAGCGCAGCTTGAACCCTGCCAGTCCACCTGCGGCCTGCTTGGCCTCGGACGAGACCTGGTGTAGTTGCTCCTTCAGCCGTTGTACGTCTGACATCGTGTTCCCCTCACTGGTCGACGTGTTCCGGTTACCTCTCCAGCCAGCCTTCGCTGGGTAGGTCGAACTTGTTCCAGGCAATGCATGTCGGCCGCGTGTCCGTCTCCAGGAACTCGTGCGCGGCCTGCTGAGCCAACGCTGTACTCGACCATTTCTCAGGGCACCGCCGGGAGTTGCCAGGTGGCGTCGGTGCCGTCCAGTCGTACCTGCTGAACGTGAGGGTTGATGTCGAGGCGGAATTTGTCCCGGCCTGGCCGTCCCAACTCGTCCCACTGCCCGTACGCGGCTTCCACGATGTCCCACAGCCGCTGCGGGCCTGCCTGGGCAACAGTTCCCTTCTCAATCCGTGCCCACGAGCCGTCCGGATGGGTGAAGATCGTGACGCCGGTGTCGGGCAGCGTGGTCAGGAACCGCAGCCCGGGAAGTTCCAGAGCCTGGATGAAGCGGAACGCGTCGTCGAACCACACCGACTCGTCCAGCTCGACGGAGCGGGCGGTTGCATTGGCTGACGTGATGTCGGCGAGCTGGCTGCCCAGGTCGGCCGGTCGAGGGGCAGGGCGCAGCGGCATGAAGAACGCGCCGCCAGGAAGGAAGTGTCCGGTGCCTTGGCGGTTGTCGTCGAAGTCGATGACCGCGATGCCGGTAGCAATTGGCGACACGATGCGCCCACCGGTCCGGGTCTGATCGATCCACGTCTGCGGGATCCGGTTCGGCGCGCAGGTCGCGATGATCCGGTCATACAGCGCTCCGCCGACCCAGCCATCGGTCCCATCACCGATTCCCAGGGTTGGGCGGTAGCCGAGTAGGGCGAGTCGTTCGCGGGCTGCGTTGACCAGGTCGGCTGCAATGTCGATGCTCACCACGTTGCTGTCCCCGAGCCGGTGGCACAAGAGCGCGGCGTTGTACCCGGTCCCTGTACCGATCTCGAGCGCACGGTCACCGTCAACTGGAGCGAGGGCTTCCAGCATGGTCGCCATGAGGCTCGGGATTGTGCTCGATGACTTCACGTCAGGCGACACGACCAGCAGTTGGTTGCTGTAGACACCCTCCAGCCACTCGTCAGGCGAGGTCTCGTCTACGGCCGGCTGAGCGTTCGGGGTCTGGCGATAGAAGACCGGCACGAAGACGTGGCGCGGCACAGCCCTGAAGGCAGCACGCCAAACGTCGGCGGTCACTGCGCCGTCAGAGACCAACTGATCAACCAGTTGGCCGCGCAGCTTCTCGGCCCTTGGTTCCCATAGATCCGCGCTCACCCAATCGCACCTTTCTCCAGAATGCCGGCCCCAGAAGGCTTCGTGCTAACTGGCATAGACCTGTTGCGTGTTGCTCACGAGAAGTCTTCCAGCCACTACCGACAGTCGCTCGGCTTGGCCTGTCGTTGCTTGATCGCAGACAGGATCGGCCGCCGGCGCGACCAGCCGATACAGGTTGGGCCGATCGCCCCAGTCAGAGGAGCACCCCATGGACGTCAGTAATGTCGAGGTCACGGCCGAACGCCTCTCGGGCTACAGGTGGAAGATGTGCCCCTGCGGACGGGCGCATGGCAACGGACGTCGCAGTGGAACTCGCGGCACCAAGCGCGGCTGTTCTTGTGGCCGGGTGCACGGAGCTGACGAGACGGTCGCTGTCGGCCGATTCCGTCCTGGCGGCCCGACCGGATACAAGGCGAGCCCAGCGATTCGGCTCGATGCGCCTCTCCGGCGTACACGCCAAGAAGCGGAGCAGGACGTCTGCGACGAATTGGCGTCGTCTGACTAGCCCGGCCGGCGACGAGATGGCCGGTGACACGCGAGGGCATTGGGTTGCCGGAGTGAGCACCACTGCTAAGCGCATGAGTCCACAACTACTCACACATCCTGCGAAAGGGAGAGCTCTTCATGCCTGCTTCCACGATCGTCGCCTCCGGCGGAGCATTCCGCCTCTACGACGACGCCGTGCAGACCTACGAGAAACTGCCGGTTGCCACCTACACGATCGCCTTCTCGGAGCAGAGCGGCTACACCCTGCACCGCGTCGAGCCCCTGACATCGAGGGAGGAGGCCATCTACGGGAGGCATGCGGAACGAGTCCGCCGGATCGCCAGCGGCTACTCGGCGATGAACAGGTCGTTGGGCGTCATCCTGTCCGGTGACAAAGGTATGGGTAAGAGCCTGATGGTCCGAATGATTGCCGAGCGGATGCGCGATGAACGAAGCTTGCCCACTGTGCTCGTTCAGCACGCCACACCAGGTCTGGCTTCGTTCCTCGACGAACTCGGCGAGACCGTTGTCGTCTTCGACGAATTCGAGAAGGTCTTCCCGAACGAGGGTGAGAACGAGGCGCAGAACCAGTTTCTGAGCTTGTTCGACGGGCTCAGTACGACGAAGCGCCTGTACGTCCTCTCGGTCAACGAGCTGCGCCGCGTCAACGATTACATGCTGAACCGCCCCGGCCGCTTTCACTACCACATGCGCTTCGACTACCCCGACGCCGAGACCGTAGCTCAGTACTTACGCGACCAGGTGCCCGGGATCGACGAGACGGAGGTGGCCACGGTCGTCGACTTCTCCCGCAAGTACGACGTGAACTTCGACCACCTACGAGCGATCGCCTTCGAGCTCACCCTGGGCGAGGTCTTCGCCGACATCATCGGCGACCTGAACATCAAGCGGAACGAGACCTTCACCCCCTACGTGGAGGCCCAGATCACCTGGGGCGACGGGGAGACGGATGTGATCTCCGGCCAGGTCGACCTCTTCGACCGCGAGGGCCTGCAGTCGATCGACGCCTGGGAGCTGGAGACCTCGTTGCAGTTCCGTATTCGCGACGCCGTGCCGTCGAAGGACGGCTACCTCTTGCCGCGCGGTGCCTTCGAGACCGTCGACACCCGCGACCAAGACGACAGGCCGCGCGACGAGAAGCCGCGCGCCGCTGTCTCGGTGATTCTGCGCCGCACCCGGCAGCACTCCATCGACTTCTGAGCTTCCCCGCGGGCGCGCAGCCCAGTTCCCCGGGTGTCTCGAACCATTGCAGGTCAAGGCCCCGGCGCCAACTCTGCCTGTAGTGACGGTCGAAGGCATAAGCCATAGCCAGTCGGGCCTCCGATTTGAACAGTGAAAGGTCAGCCATGGTTTATGAAGAACCCGAGAACCCGTATGCCCAGACCTACCTCAACTTCCTCAATTACACTGCCGGGCACGAGCTCACCGTCGTTCATGACGACGGTCTCTACCGGCACCTGCGAATGCGTGACCCGCAGATGGGCGGTATCTGGAGCTGGGATGTCGTCACCTGGCCCGGGCACCTGGCCACATCCGGCGACCTCGCTTCCGGCTTCGTCTTCGCACGCATTGAGGACATGCTCGACTTCTTCAACCGCGCCGGCCACCGCAGCCACTATTCCGACGGTGCACCATCCATCGATTTCGCTTACTGGGCCGAAAAGATCGTCGGACGGGACTGCTATCACGGCGTTCGAAAGTACTCCCACAACATCTTCGTAAGGTACGTCACGCACACTCTTCAGGAGGACTCAGTCCTTGGGGTCGACGCCCAGATCGACTACGAGAAGACCGTGGAGATCGCCCGCCGGGTCACCGCCCGCAACGGCGTCCACTACGAGGACTACCTTGAGCACCAGCGCCAGAACTCTTCTCTCGCGCACCTGGACATCGACGGCAACTCGGCCGACGAAGAGCAGTACTTCGGGCTGCCGATCCCCGAGACCTCGCCGGCCGACCGCCGGCAGGAACTGATCGACGATGCCTGCCAGGTCGAGAGTCGCCGCGAGGACGCGCACCAATGGCTCAACGACCACGACGACTGCCTCGGCCAGGACACCTGGGAATGGGACCTGTCCGACTACGACACCAGCTTCATCACCGCCTGCTACGCCCTCGACAAGACCGTCCAGGGCCTGGACGGAACACCTCGCCGCGAACGCCGAAGCTGCTTCCCCGTCCGCCGCTCACACCACACCCATCAGGATTCAGGTCTGACGTGCCCCAATACCGTGTCATCTCCGAACTGGACCCCGGCGACGAGCATCGCGACCCCCGTGGTGCGCGACTTCGCCTGGATGAGGCCCGCACCGTGACCGTCGTCCAGGCGGTTAGCCTTGCTGACGCCGCCGCTGACGCCGGCGATGTCGAACCGCACAGTGAACGCCGCATCATCTCCGTTGAGGAACTCGGTCCCGTGCTTGCCTTCTCCGATGAGGTACTCAGCCGTGCTCTGGGAGACGCCGCAGGTTCACCGACCGGCGAGCCACTCGTAGACCCTGAGACCTTCGACGACGACCACCTGCCGCTCCTTCGGCGCCCGGAGTTCGTTACTACCGTGAAGCAGGTTGTCTACCGTCTACGCGAATCCGGGCTCGTGCCGGGCTTGGAGATCTCGGTGCTCGCCGACGAGCCCGATGAGCCTTACGCAATGATCGAGGTTCACGACGACGCCCGCGGCTTCTTCCACTCCCGAGGAACCGAGATCCGCAAGCTGACCGACGACCACTCAGCCACCGGCTGGAACGGAGTCCTTGCGGTCGCGCGCGCCGTCATAGCCCTCAGCAACGACCTGCAGTGACCGCCGTGCACGCAGACCCTCAGATCATCTGGTCCGCGATCGCACTGCTCGGAGTCCTGATCCTGGCGGGGCATGCAGGCAGGGGCCGCCGGCGTCGAGACCCGAATCGGTTCTACACCTGGCCCGAGAAGCAAGTACTGATCCAGCAGGCCGCCGGCCGCTGCGAACACAAGCCGCCGCTGTGGAGACGTTGCCCAGCACAAGGAACACAGGCCGACCACATTGTTCCCTGGAGCCGCGGGGGACGGACCGAGTTGTGGAACGGGCAGTTGCTCTGCGAGCGCCACAACCAGCGGAAGTCGAACCGCGTCCCGAGCACGCTCTATCGATGGCGGCTGCAACGACGCCGTACGAAGTACTGACGACCCGCCCTGGCGCTCAAAGCCTCGCCGTTGAAAGCCGCGTCCCGGCGAACGACCTGGGACACCGCGCCAGACGACGAAACCGGTTGTGTACTTCACCGCCCCTACCCATGCTTTTGCAGCCTCCGTCTGCAAAAGCCCGCCCGCCCGTCTGCAACTGACGGCTGTCTTGAGGAGACAACCACCATGCCGCTTGACTACATGGTCGGTTCGGCCAGAGACCCGAACGGCGCCAATCGCCAGACCCGCAAGAGAATCGAAGCCGCTGTCAGGCGGACCCTGCGCACCGGCGGCGTGCAGGCGCTGACGGCCGTGGACGCAGCCTCGGACATGGTCATCAGCTACTTGACGACAGCCAACAGCGCGAGCCTGAAGCTCGTGCACGATGTCGCAGGAAAAGAGATCGCGCGCCTGCTTGAGGAGTTGCTACAAGGCGGCGTCGAGGACCGCCCATGAAGACCTTTGACGAACTGATCAGCCGGTTCGATCAATGGTCGGCCGAACGCGACCTCATCGAATCCGAGGTACTGCACTCCCGCAAGGCCTGGGAAGACTCTGACGATGCCGGCATCGCGCTCCTGCGGGAGATGGTCGCGGCCCTGCGCTGCTGCACCGCTGAGGGCCCCGCCTGCGGTGGGGTCCGGACGCTTGGCGATCTCGCCGCTGGCCGGCCACTGCGCGTCGACCCGCGGCTGGCGCCGTCAGCTGGCACGAGCCGTGAGTAGCAAACCGGGGCCCTGCCCGGATTGCAGCGCGGGAGCCCGACAACCGCACGCCAACGACTGCGACGTTGCGCGATGCCTGACCACGGGAGGCCAGCGCCTGTCCTGCCTCATGCTCGGTGCGTCACAGAGTCATGACTGCGGACACGACACCTGGTCCGGCGAGTGGCCGGGCAACGCTGAATGCCGCGAGTTCGGCTGGTACGTCTACGGCGACCCGAGCGTGGACGGTTTCTGGGTGCGCTGCGGCGCCGACCACCCTCAGGCGACCGAAGACCTCAACCGTCTGGTCACCGAGGCCGACTGGAACCCGGCCCTGCAGCGCTGGCAGCAGCGGCCGTGATCAGCAGCAAATAGACCTCACGGCTGGCTCGGCGTCGTCCAGCGCCGCCACTGGACGAACTCCACCAGCCCATCATGCTTGCTCTGCGTTGCGCAGCAGGCTCATGGACCGCCTACCGCGACCACCATAGATTGCGACGACGATGGCCTGGATCAGATGCCCCCATTGTGACGAGAAACGGGACACCTCCGGGCGCTACACCTCGCCGACCAACGCGAAGCGCGATCACGACTGGTGGCTTGAGGAGCACGTCTCCGGTAGGTGCGTCCTGAACGATCTGTCCACGGAAGACGCAGCCCGGAGCGCGGCCACCAGGCGACAACCTGAGGGCACAGCTGACCTCTGATCGAAGCGCCATCCCCGGCGCTGGCCTCTTGTACTTCCTCTACCTGACTCAATCGACTAAGGAGCCCGCCATGGGCGCAAGTATGAGCACGGCGTACGTCGCCGCGCTTCCCGACGCCATGCTCGACTGGGATGCCGGTTCGGAGGCGCTGGACGAGATCACTGATCCGAGTGCCTTCGGGTGGGATTCGTTCGAGCTTGAGACTCAGGCCGAGTTCCTCGACGACGATGGCGGCATCCCCGAAGAGCCGACCTTCGAGATGGCCGATCTCGCGACACTCAAGAAGTACGGACGTCGCGTGCTCACCGAGCTCAAGGATGCGCTGGACACACCCGACGTCACCTTGTTGACGATTGGTGGCTATTGGATCTATCTCACCGGAGGACTCGACGTCGACGCTGGAGTCGACGACGAGTACGGCGCGATCTACGCCTCTCTGGGACTGCCCGACCTTGTGATGAAGGCCGTGGGCTTCGTCCCGAAGCCCGAGTATCCTCCATCGCGCCGATCCGGTGCTCAGGGAGACGCGACCGACACCGACATCGTTGATGCGATCGCGCTCGGCCTTGGAACGAAACCGAAGTGGCAGGGGCGCGCCGAGCTCACATGGATCGCCGACGCGATAGGAGAGGTGCGCCCCCACCCGTACGACGCGGATCCCGTCGACTACTACGAGGACTTCACGGGCCGAACGGGCTTCGACCCGCTGAACGACGCCTTCCTCAGTCGATACGTCGGCGAGCGGGCGACGGCCGACGATCACCCCGACGAGCAGAAGGCCGGCTGATGTTCAGCACGACTCGTCGCGTCGTGGCAGTCAGCGCATTCGCGGGCTGCAGCGTTGCTGTCCTGGCCGGCTGGCTCACCGGGTTCTTCGCTCGGGTCGTGACCGGTGTTAGCAGGTCGTGGGACTCTTTGCTCGCCTGGCTGCGGGCACCTCTGGACATGAGCCATCGCGTTGCCGTAACCGCCGCAGTCCTTGTCCCGCTGGTTCTGATCCTCGTCATCATGATGGTCCTGTCCGACGATTGACTACCACCACATCTGTGCCTTGCACACGACGAACCCCGAGCACACAGTGCACCCCGGACGCGATTGCGCCCGGGGTGCACTCTTTTTTCGAGCATAGGCAGGCCTGCGTTGATCCTGCCGATGTCCGTCCAGCCTTGGATGCGGCGTTGGTTAGCTGGGCGACGCAGTAAGGCGCCGAGCTGGGCAGCGTTCTGGCAGCCTCGATTGCCGGAATACCCGTGTGGGCGAGGTCGACAAGGTTGTGGATGGCGCGCTCGCACGCGGTCCAGTCGATGTAACCATCCGCTGCGACGATCAGGACGTGGTCGGGGCGGGTCATCAGGTTGCGGAACGTGTCGACGACGGCTGTGCTGCCGCTCTCGCAGGCGCCAAGGATTAGAAGCTGGGCGGTGATACCCCCGGCAGCGTGTAGCGCCGTGGCCAAGGCGGGCAGGGTTGTACCGAAGCCCCAGTTGCGGGCACCGATATACCAGGTGGCATCGCCGTACGGCTACGGCGAATCGTCTCCCCAGGATGTGGGGCTGTAGCCGTGGCCGGTCAGCAACACTGCATCGGCCGTACAGATTGCCTCGGCCAGTTGGCCGAGGCGTCCGGCGACGATCGGGGAAGCCACCGTGTCCGGTGCACGCTGGTGCAGTTGCATGGCGAATTCCTGGTACGCGGGCAGTCCGGTAAAGGTGACGGGGTGCAGCAGACTGGGCACGAGACCGACGCTAGCAGCGGCTGCGTCGCTGGACGGCTGCGACGGTCTGAGTCGCTGTCCGCGTCCGGGATGCATGTTTAGGCCGGTTCGTCTTCCACGATCGCCTCGTCGGTGAGACTGGGTTGTCCCTCGAGTTGCCGGTTCACGATGGGCGAGGCAGAGAACTTCAGAACTGAGTAGTCGTCGACCGCGGACTGGCCGAAGTGGACCTTATGGCCCTTGTGTGCCTGGTGGTAGAAGCGGCCGAAGCCTGTCAGTACGACGGTCTCACCTTGGGCGACCGCGTCCATGAGCTCGCCGAAGATCTCTTCGTAGACGGAGGTGACCGTCTTGATCGGCCACCCGCTGCGCGCTGCGACGCGCGAGATGAACTCGCGCCTCGCGACGCGCCGGTGTGGGTCGGTCATCACCTGCGTCATGTTCAGGCCCTGCTCTCTGTTTCTGCGTAACGCTGGTTTTGTTGGGCTCGGTTGACCGGAAGAGGTCTCTTGAATGGTCAGCATCGGCTGGGGCGTTCGGTCCGGCTCGGCCGATTGGCCGTCAGAACTCGAAGCCTTCGTCCAGCGGGTGACGGAGGTCGCGGTCTTGGACGTCCACGGTCTCGATGTGAGTGATGGTTCGCCGGGTCTCCTTGGACTGGTCGCGTTCCTCCTGGGCGGCGACTTGGTGTGCTGCGCGCAGCCTGGCCTGGTTCTGCTCGCGGCCGACCTCGGACGCCGCCGCTATCGCGGACTTGATGAACTGTGCGGCGGCGGTGGGCGTCTTGTCCTGTTGCTGGTAATGCCGGGCTTGGTCCCACTTCGCCCGGTCGTCCGGTGTGACGAAGCCGAATCCGAGGGCGGTCTCGCTGGGGCGGGGGAGCCCATTGCCCTTGTGCTGGTTGCTCATAGCTTCAGTTCTCCATCTCAAAGCTGATAGTCACTGACTGCGGCAGTACAGGATCGGTGTGACCGGTCCGGCACGTCAGGCCTGGTATTCGTGCTCGGTCCCCGCTGATTGTGAGGTGCCGTTGGTGCGGGGCTCGCTGGTACTGGATGCGGTAGAGGAAGTGCTCTGCTGCTGCGACTGCCACCTGTCATAGGCCTCGGCTGGATCGTTGCCGACGTGAGCGATGAACTGTTGCCAGTTCTGCCCATACCGCTGCGCCCACTGTTGAGCGAACCCCGGAAACGCAGCGTCGACGGCCTCCAGCGCGTCGGCGTAGGCGTTGGAGTAGAGCAGCCGTTGATCCTTCTCGCTCACGCTGTCAGCGGCCATGGCCGCCTGCATGGTGCGTGATTGGAAGAGCCTGTCCGGCAGCGTGCCGGGCATCCCCTCCCCGTCGACCTTTTGCGCGCGGGCGACGCAGCCGAGCATGTAGCCGGCGAGGTCCTGGTTGAACGCTTCCATGTCGCCGCGGGCCGCCGCGTGCGACATGGTCATCGCCATGGTCTCGGACATCCGGTCGCGATGTTCGGCGTGCCCCATCTGGGGGCGAAGGGTGAACGCGCCGAGCACGCCCTGGCGGCTGACGGCGTCCTCGTACCGGGTTGGATCGACGGGCCATCCGGTGCAGTCCATGAAGTCACCGCGCCAGACCGTCTGCATCTGGTCGGTGCCGGCGATCCGCTCCTCGTGCGGGGGCGACATGTGCCATTGGCCGTGGGCGAACCCGTTGACCATCACCTGCACGCGCGGGTCCTCCCGGATGCGTTGTCCGAGGACGACACGCGAGGCCTCTGTGACTTCTTCGCGGCTGATGCCGTCCTCTTCGGCCTGCCGGTACAGCCTGGCGATCATCGTGGTGTAGCTCGCCATGATCGTCTCGGTGTCCGCGCCGGGCTGACGCAGGGCCGCGAACGCGTTCTCGGTCAGTGCCATCTCCGTCATTCCCGCCGAGCGTGGCGTGAACAGCTCGCGGTGGCCACGCTCACGAAACTTGAGGTCGGCGTAGCGTGTCTGCCACTTCTTGGACAGATAGCCGCTGGGATCAACGGAGTCAGTATCGGGTCGCGACCCTCTGCGTTCGGCCTCGTGGCCTGAGGCCAGTTGCTGTGCCCAGTTCATCTTCGACTCGGCCTTGGCGTCGATGCGCTGCTGGATCGCCGTCGAGACTGGTTCGAGGCGCTCTTTGACGATGTGGCGGAACGTCGGCGACATCAGGTACATCGCCGCCATCGTGGACATCACGCGCACGACCGACGCCGCGCTGACGCCCTCGTTCAATGGCCGCATGGCGGCCATCACCATTGTCTCGGCATGCACGCGGTGCATTGCGCTGAGCTTCTCGACGCGCTCGTCGTCGTTGAACCCTCGCACGAGAATCTTGGACGCGCGTAGCGATTCCATGTACTTGTTCCCGGCGTCGCGGACGTTCTCGCGCAGCAGCTTGAGCTGCTCGCGGTCCGTGAGGTCTGCGGTTGCGTTGGTCTGCTCGCGGTCGGCTTCGCGCCGGCGGGCCTGTTCCTCCTCGCGGCGGCGCTCCCGGGTACTGAAGAAGTCGCGGGTGCGGTCCCACCGGTCCTGCCAGCCGGAGCCGCCGGTTCCGTTCTGCCCGGAGGGATCGTCTTCCCACCACTCGGCGTCGATTGGCTCCTGCTGCTGGTCTCCGGTTCGCCAGTGCCGCCTTTGCGCCGGGTTGAAGACCAGTTCGCCGGTGATCGGGAGCGCCTTGCGGCCCCGGCTGTTTCGTTGCGCCATGGTGCTCAGCTCTCCATTTCGTAGCCGGCGCCGTCGGTGGGCGCGGCTGGTTCAGGGTCGATCAGCGGCAGGTAGGCAGGGGCCTGGCCACGGGCAGGCCGCGCAGCGGCTGCCACGGCGACGGCATGTGTCGAGCGGCGGTTGTCGCCTCGTGCCTGTGCGGCGCTGTGCTCGTCGGTGACGACGTCGCGTTTGACGAGGGCGTCCGCGATGGTTTGCGCGGTGGGTTCACTGTGCGACTCCGGGTCCGGGAGCAGGCCGTTGGCGAGCCGGCGGGATCGTCGGGTGGCCGCTGAGCAGAACTGTTCGTTCATCTCGCCGTCGAAGAGGTTCTCGTGCTTGCCGGCGGCGACGATCAGGTCCTCGAGGGTGCCGCCGTACGCCATCCGATCCATCAACGAGCCTTGCAGCGACGGATCGTCTTCCAGGTTGCGTACGAGCCCGGTCTTCGGGTCGGTGAGCGCCTGGGCCACCCGGTCGACGTATTCAGGGTTGACGGTGACGGCGAACCCGTCCTTGGCCCGGTAGAAGTCAACGAACTGCTCCACCCACTGCTCAGGTGTCGCCTGGAGCGGGACACCGTCCTCGAATTGCGCCCGCCACTTGCCTGGCCCGAGGTGTTCCAGAACGCGCCCGCGCCACAGATCGCGCCCCGGGCCCTGCAGCATCTCGTACTTGTGCCGGGCCTCGGCGGCGTCATGCTTGGCCTGCAGGACGGACTGCGTCACCGGGTAGGTGACCTCGAGGACGGCTTTCATGTCCTCATTGCGCAGCGCGCGGACGGCGCGCTGGCTGTACGAGCCACCGAGACCGGTGCCGTGGGCCTTGATCGCGGTGGCGAACATCGAGGCCTCCTGGTCGGTCCGATTGATGCCTGAGCGGCCGCTGTGGCCTCCGAGGTATCGGGCGTAGTCGGTCAGTTTCTGGAGGTTGCCTTTGGCGCCGGTGGTGACGCAGACGTCGCGCACGCTGTTCAGGTGGGACTGCAGGTCGGCGAACGACAGGGCCGTGCCGAACTCGCCCCGCTGGGCGCTGCGGTAGAAGCCGCTCAGCCGGACGGTCACGTCGTCTTGGCGCGCACGGGTCGTCTCCGGAGCTTCATCGGCTGCGCCCCAGCGAATGAGGTTCGCCGCGCCACTCAGGCTGTCCAGCTGTTGGCGCAGCTCGGGGTCCTTCGAGAGCGCCACCTGGGTGTCGAGGGAGACCTGCATGGCGAACGGGTGCGTGCCCTGCTCGCTCACGACACCGGTATCCAGGAGGTTCGCCGGCACCGACAGCTTCGCCATTGCCTCGGCCTTCGCCGCCCGGCTGTGCAGTTTCACCACGGCGACGGCGTCGCCGTCGAAATCGCCGTCGAAGCACTGGTCCATCACCGGGTTGATGGCCACGCCGGTGAGTCGCTGGTCGACCGCGACGCGCAGATAGCGCACGCCCGCGTCGCGCAGCACCGGGTCACGCCAGACGAGCGCGTGGTCACCCTCGATCAGGCCGAGCTGATCGGCCATGACCGGGCTGACAGCGATTTGGTCGATGTCGAGGCGGGGGTCTGCGGTCCATACGGCGGTCGCGGAGTCGGCGAGCCGGCTCGACATGAGGCCGGTCTTGAAGATGTTGTGTTTCCCGCTGAAGACTCGCTGCTCGAGGTCGGTGGTGATGGCCTCGAAGTTGCGCTGGGCACGGGCGGCGGCCTGGCTCATGGCGTCGACGAGTTCTTCGCGCTGGCCCTGGCCGAGGGACCCGGCGTTGAGTTTGTCTTGCAGCGCCCGGTAGCGGCAGGCCTGCTCGTGGATGTCGAGGTAGCGGTTGGTGTAGTCGTGGGTGACCACGCTGCCGTCGTCGAACTCCTGGCCCGAGCGCAGGTGCGAGGACAGCACCGGTACTTTCCAGGAGGTCCCGGAGGCCGCCTCGGTCTGTTCGCCGGTCAGGTAGCGCAGCGGGAACGGGATCTCGAGGTCGCCTCCCTTGTCGCCGATGAGCGCACCGAAAGATCGGCGCATCGCCACGACATGCAGCCCGCCGTTCGAGGTTCGCACCAGCTCAGGCATCGCGAACAGGCGACGCTCGGGCTGCTCATCGACCATGTCGTGGCCCGTCCTGCGGTCATTGTTGTCGCGACCGATCACGTGCAGCGTCCCGTCTGCTGCCATGGCGAGCCCCACGCTGAGCATGTACTCGCGCAGGTTTGCCTCGGCACCGGCGTTGTGGCCGTAGAACTCCTGCATGATCGCCGGGCAGTCCTGCGCACCGAGCGCCCAGGCCAGCTGAGAAGAGGCCTTGCGGCCCTTGCCTGCCAGCACCGATTCGTCGTCGTAGATCTTCGTCTTCTCGTCGACGGCCATGTGGGTGACGATGAACCGCATGCTGCCCAGGCTCCCCGCCCGCACACCACCGCCTGGCACCGTCAGATCCTTGGCCCCGGCGGCCATGAGCTCGCGCGCCGAGCCAGCATTACGCCGTGAGATCAGCGAGAACGGGCTCATCACCACGTGGAGGTCCGGGTTGGCGCGGAACCAGCCGACCTCTTGCTCGACGTGCTGCCGGCCGGCGTCTTCTGGGCGCATGCCGCGGTCGACGACCAGCGACACCACGCCCTTGTTGCCGTGAAGATCCGACAGTTTGTCGCCGACGACGAGGTCGCGTAGCTCATTACCCGCGCCGCGGATCTGGTTGGCCTGCGCGAACTCGCGGCTGATCACGATCGGGTCGTCTGCCGTCCAGCCGCCGAACGTCATCATGGCGGTCCCGGTGGCCGGCGTGATCTTCGATGACTGCATCAGCGTGGACGCGGTCATCTGCTGGCGGTCGAACGGGTCGTACTGGAGTGTTTCGAGCTCGGGGCGGTTCATCAGCGGGGCGCGCGCGCCGGACGTCGTTGCCGGGTCGCCGGGGATGATCCGTCCCTCGGGGCTCACCGTCGCGTCTTCGGTGAGGTAGCGCACGATGCCCTGGTTGGTCGCACCTCCGGTCATGACCGGGTCGAAGTAACCGGCGGGTGCCGCGACGCCGTTCTGGTCGGTGCCGGTGAGCACTGCCATGTTCCGGCCGCCGGTGAGCTTCCAGGGGTCGAAGTGGTTGTCGTCGGCGGGGTCGGACTCGCCCTTTCCCGCCTGGTGCTCCGCGTAGACGGTTGAGCCGCTCTTGATCTCGTTCGAGTAGCGGACCCGTTTGGCTTCGGTGGCCAGGATCGCTGCCGTCCAGGGGTCGAGCTGGCCGGAATCCTCGTCGCGGGCGCGATCGATGAAGTCGGTTGCGTGCTTGGTGCCGTACAGCTGTGTGTAGACGCGGTTGAGCGACGAACCCTCGCCGACCTCGCTGCGGCCGGACAGCAGATCGTTAGCGAGCTGGTACTCGATCCGGTCGATCATCGTCTGCTCGTAGCCCCGCAGCAGCGTCCGCTCCTCGACGCTTTTGGTCTCGCCCCGCACCTGGGGTGCGATGCGGGCCTCGTATCCGGGCACGATGAGGCCGTTGTCGCCGCTGATGAAGCCGGTGATGATCTCGCCGTGCCCGCCGACGTCGAAGACCTGCCCGATCTGGCCGGTGACGGCTGTCGTCGAGCCGTCACGCCTCATCTTCTCGGCGGTCCAGCGGATGACTCCTTGCTGGTCGATGAGAACCTCGCCCGGCTCTGCCGCGTTGCGCGCGAGGCTCGAACGGACGGTGTCACCGACGCGCCGCACGAACAGCGAACTGTGCGCATCCGCAGGGACGGCTGTCGTCTCGTCGAACCGTACGAGCCGATCCTTGAACCGGTCGGTCTGGAATCCGGAGCCGCGCATCTCGCCTGGGCCGGCTTCGATTCGGCGCAACGCCTGGGCGAGCTCGTCGAGGTTCGACCACTGGCCTTTCGGGCTGGTCATGTACTTGGCGACGCGCACCGGGTCGAAGCGTTGCTCGACGAATTCGCCGTCGACCAGGAGCGTCTCGGGTTCCCAGCTGCCGATGAGCTCGTCGGCGATCTCGTCGGCGTGTGCCCGGACCTTCTCCGCGGCGGTGCCGCCGTAGACGAGGTTGCCGAAGTCCGGTTCGATACCGGGCCCGGAGGACTGGAATTCGCCGATCATGCCGAGGCGCTCCTCGTACATCTGCTCCGTTGCGCCAGGGCGCAGGAGCTCGCCGCGATGCCCGGTGAGAACGTCCCAGTAGGAACGCTGAACGGTCGCGATCTCGGGGTCGCTGGAGTACTGCGGAGGCTCGAACTCGACCAGGTTCAGGCCGGCGGATCGCTGCTCCTCGAAAGCGGCGATGAGACTGTCCGCATCCAGCGAGGCCCGCAGGTTTTCCCGGGCGCTGTCCACGGCCTTCGAGAGGTACTGTTCGGCGGCTTCGGCATTGACGAAGAACTCGGGCAGGCTGCGGTCGTTTGCCTCACGGCGAAGCATCACTTTCGAGCCCTCGCGATGGCGCTGGCCAGCCGACCGGTAGTCCTTGACCACGAACATCGAGTCCTTGCCGACGTGGTAGCTGTCCTCGATCTCGACCGGTTCGGCGGCGCCCTGGCGGCCTCTGCGGGCGGTCTCGATGTGCGTCGATCCGTTCTGGCCGGCGAGCAGGTCGGGACGGTCCTGGCGTACCACCGCCCGGCCCTGCGCGAAGCGGAGCAGCTCGACGGCCTCGGCCGGAGTGGGGGAGTACAGCGCTGTCTTGCCCCGCTCGATCTTGTGGTTCGTCGAGTAGCGCACGACCATCCCGTTGTCGTAGATGCGGGCGCCGGCATAGTCCTCACGGGGCCGGGGCTCGGTGAGGCGGATTTCCATCCCGGTTCCGGAGACACGGGCCTTGATCTGACCTGGGTTCTGGTCCCGGCGTACCTCGTAGCCGAGTCCCTGGGCCTGTAGTTCCCGCAGCATCGCGACCGACCGCTCCACGGCGGCGGCAGACATGAACCGGTTGCGGTCCACTCTGCCGGTGCGAGGATCGCGGCCGCCGTCGAGAACCCACTGGCGCACCTGCTGGTAGTCGCGGACGCTCATCGAATCGCGTAGCGCGGTCAGCCCGGAGGCGTCCTCGTCGGTCATCGCCAGACCTGCCTCGGACAGACGGCCGCCGGAATCAGCGATCCACAACATTGCCTGCCCGTGCTCGGGACTCGCGGCCCGGTTCGTCTCGCCGCCCATGTCCCGTTCGATCGTCTCGTCCGGAAGATAGACCAGGGCAGTACCCGCGCCCTTGATCGTTGCCCGCTGCGACCACTCCGGGTCATACGGGCTGATCGGCAGGGCCGGCGCCGCGTTTACCGGGCCGGCCAGGCCTACCTCGCGCAGGAAGCGTGCCTGCAGCTGCTGCAGGAGCGGGTCTGTGACCGTGTGCTCGGTGAAGATCGGCCCGGAGCCCGGCACGGACTCCTGGATCGACGCGTCCAGCGCTGTCAGCAGGTCCTGCACGCCGAGCTGCGGGTCGGCAACAGACCTGCCCAGCGGGGCCAGCCGCTCGTCCGCGCGCAGCCTGATGGCCTTCGCCTGTGAGATCGGGATGACCTGGCGCGCTTTGTGTCGCGCCAGCCGGATCGCGTCGTAGACGACGTACTCGAAGAAGTACCGCCGCAGCCCATGTCCTGTCTTCATCGTTCATCGCCTCCGCGGGAGTGATCGGCACATAACCATTCTATAGAGAGTAGATCATTATTCCTGATAATTATTCAATAGTCACTGAAAAGCTGAGTCGGCCGCACCCACACCTCAAGGCAGGGCGGCGGCCGACGTGGACGGCGGAGGCTGGGTCCGGTTCAGCTGTCCAGCATCTCGACTGCCATCGCGCGGTCGAACGCGCCGCCGGCCAGGTGTTCCCAGGTCGGCAGGGAAGCCAGGAATCGGTAGAAGTCGGCTGCAATCTCCACCGTTGCCAGCGCCTGCAGGTCTTCCGCGTGCAACTCGCTGTCGAAGAAGACCCGCGAGTCTCCGCTGCTGGCCGCACTGTTGAGCTTGCTTGCAGCCTCGGCGAACGTCGACGAGCGCAGTGGCGTGATGTAGGTCCGCGACCCGTCGGCGCTGCGCAGCTCTCCGTCGCCGCCGACGGAGAAGTGGTCCCGGTCTTGCTGGAGCTCGACGAGCGCTGACTTGTACGCCTCGGTGAGCTGCCGGTCCAGGCTCTTGACTCGTGCAGTTCCGTCGGGTTTGACCAGCATGTCTTGGCTGATCGTCGCTTCGGCGTAGATGAGCCGGCGACGCGCGGCGGCGGCTGTCTCGCGCTGGGCGACCTCCGCGGCGAGCTCGACGTTGTCGACAACTTGGTCGTCGTCGTAGATCATCGCGACGTCGAGGTCATCGACGTCGACCTCGCGGACCGCATGCGGGTCGCGTCCTTGCTCGACGTTGACCTTCATCTGCACGATCTCCATGACCTCGTCGGAGTAGATGTCCGGATCGAGGCGCGCGATGTCGACGTCGGCGTAGCCGTAGCTCTCCTGGTAGACGTCCTTCGCGCTGCCGGAGTGGATCGCCTGCTTCATCCGCTTGTCGAGCATCTTGCGGAAGTCCGGCTGGTTCATCCGCACGTCGAAGTCCAACGCCGAGCTCAGCGTCGGGATCGTCTGGAGCGTGTAGGGGCGCCCGGGGTGGATGATCGCGTCCTCGAACAGCCGCCACGACATCGGCAGGCTTGTCTCGTTGCGATTCCAGACCGGAGGGTCGCCCGCGCGGAAGACGATCGAGTTGCGTTCGGGGATGAACGCCATGTCGTTGTACTTGATCAGCGGCTCCTCCTTGGTGTTCATCGTGTAGGAGACGCGGCCCTCGGTCTTGCCGCCCACGACCTTGTCCAGGTCCTGGCTGATCTGCTTGGAGTCGATGTAGGACTTGTGCGTGGTGCCGCTCATTTTCTCGAGCGTCTCGATCATCGAATCGTCGGTGGACTTGAGGAACACGATGTTGCTCGTGTTCCCCTGGACGATCTTGTCGACGCTTTCTCCGTAGACGTCACGCAGCTGCTGAAGGGTCTGCAGGATCAAGGTGAACTGCTGTTCCTGGCCCAGGCCGATGGAGAGCATCGTCTCGAAGCCCGCGATGCCGTTGCCGTCGGACTGCAGGTTGCCCAGCTCGTCGAGCATGAACCGCGTCTTGTACAGCGGTTTCTGGTTGCTCTTGGTCATGTAGGACTTGTCGAAGTTCAGATCGACCAGTTGTTTGATCAGGATCAAGATCAGCTTGGCGTACTTCATCAGGTGTGGCGGGGTCACCAGGAATACGGCCTTCGGGGCCTCGGAGTAGCGCACCATCGTCTGTGTGATCGCGCGTGCGTGCCCCCTGACCTTCTCGGGGGCACCGGATGCCGTGAGATCGAGCCGGTCTTGCGGATAGGTGGTGTCGGCCGGCTGGTACTCGGTGATCGCGCTGCCGTGCGTGGCGTTTGTGTGAACCGGCCGGAGCTCACGGATCACGCCGTTCTTGACGATCTTCTTGCCTGTGACGGGCTCGGCGACGTAGTGCCGGCCGTTGAGCGAGACCTGATAGTTCTTCTTGAAGTGGAAGTAGAAGGTACGCACCAGCATTTTCGACTGTGGGTTCACCAGTTCGAGCTTCAGCCAGGCTTCGTCGGTGGGGAACTTCCCCTTGAAGTAGTACCGGGCCCAGCCTTCACGCGAGACGATGTCGGCGTGGTCGAAGTCCTCGCCGAGAGGTTCGGCGAATCTCGGGTCGGCATAGGCCGACCACATGGCCTGCTGGCCGATGAGGTGGTCGCGCTTGAGGTAGTTCATGGAGAAGCGCACGCCCAGCCTGCGCGGGAACGACAGCCCGCCCAGGTCGGTGTTCTGCGAGGGTTTGCCCGAGGTGAGGGTCGAGATCGTGGGGTCGGTGAAGAAGCTCATGGCCGTGATCGCGATGCCGTACACCGACGCGAGCATCTTCTCGGCACCCGCCATCGCCCGCAGCGCGTTGTTGGCGTTGCCGATGAGCGTGCGCATGGTGTTGGTCGGCAATGCCTCGGTCGCGTTGAAGTAGAGCGTGAGCATGTCCTGGTCCGCCTTGCCCTCCCACAGGAACGCCTGGCGCTCGGCGTCGTCGCGGGCCGCTTCGAGGCCGGCCTCATCGTTCTCGAATCCGCCGGCCTTGACCTTCTTCTCCAGCTCGGCCTCAGGGTTCTTGAGCTTCTTGCTCGTGAGCTGGACGAAGAGCTGGTAGCAGTTGTAGAGGGTGACGTGCCCCCACATGTCGTCGAGGCGCCTTTCCAGCGTCTCGGGATCCATGCGCGTCGCCGCGGCATGCTCGCGCAGCTCGCGTTCCTCTTCGAGATAGAAGTCGATGAGGCCGTAGGCCGCGCGCTTGAAGGCGTTGTTCGCCGCGTTCGGCCAGACCGGGTCCTCGCCGCCGTCGACGGGGAAGAAGACATCGGCGATGTTCTCGACGTACAGGGCGCACTTGGTCGAGTCGCCCTCGCGTGCCGCGTCGGCCGCCATGCCCAGCGGGTTGTAGATGTCGGTCTTCATCGCGTTGATGAGGTTGAACTGCACCGGTTCGAAGCCGCGGGTCACGAACGGAACGTAGTTCTTCACGAGCAGCTCGCCCTTGGGGTCGTTGATGACCATGTTGGACGGGCGCTTCTCGCGCGACCACATGTCGAGCATCGGCTCGATGTAGGTCTGCCCCTTACCGGCCCGGGTGATCGCCAGCACCATCGTGTTCACCGGTGCGGTGTCCACGATGTACGCCCCGCCCGGGCGCTGGACCTCGTAGGCAGGAAACGACCAATCGTCGTTGATCAGGTCGGCGACCGTCTTGTAAGGCCCGAGCTTGCCGCGGTCCTTCCCGTCCCCGTTGTACGGGATCACCGTGGTGGCGTACTTCTTCCGCAGACACTTGTCGGCCGGCAGCCCGGAGGTGTCGAAGAGGTCGTCGCCGAACTGTTCATCGATGATCGGCAGCGAGTCGACGACCGGTTCGCCGTTGTCGTCGTCGATGGCCTCACCGGCGTAGTAGACGAGATGGCCGTCCTCGTCCACGACGTCCGCGGCGGCGCGACGCGACACCGCGATCATCTTGAGCCCCTTCTTCTGGAGCATCATGTGACTGATCATCGAGGAGACCTGGACACCCGAGTGCGCGCCGGCGTCGGGAAACCAGTCGAACTTGCGCTGGATCTCTTCGGGCACCGCGATGTGCTGGTCGTTCTCGTACTGGTTGATGTCGGAGGTGTCGCGCATCAGATTGGCGGCGTCGACCCGCTTCGAGACCCAGGCGGCCAGCACGACGCCGAGCACAAGCCCCGTCCCCAGCGAGACGAACAGCTTCAATCCGGACACGTCGGCCAGTTGAGCACCGAGATTCGTCGTCTTGGCAGGTTCGGTTCCCTGCTTCTTCGCGTCGTGCTGCTTGGCTGTGTACCACTGCGGCACAGGAACGTCAGCGAGGTCCGGATAGCACTTCCCTGTGGGCTGCCCGGCCTTGTCGAGCTGCTGGTAGCAGGGTTCGGCGGCGCCACCCTCGGCGGTGCGGGTCGACTTGATGTAGAACTTCTCACCCGGGCGGTCGCCATTCGCGGTGTTCGAGATCGTGCTTCCCAGCCCTAGGACGACCAAGGCGATCACCGAGTAGAGGACCCAGGTGATGACGGCGATGATCGCACCGGCAATGATCGCGCCCGCCATTCCGGGCGCTTTCGATCGCCTGGCCTGCAGCTGGCCCCGGTCGAGCTGTTGCCGGTCGTGCACGTCGCGATGTGACAGCGTCTGCCCGGAACCCCGGGCCGAGATCTTGTCCCAGCCGCTCGCCCTCGCCCGCGACGCCTTCCGCTTCCCTCGCGCCATTGGTGCGCTCCTCGTCCTCACTGTGTTGCCGGAAAAGTCGATAACGGCACCGGCGCGGGGACGATCCCCTGTACGCCGCTGGCCTCTTTCTGCGATCGGCTGCTGCCCTGCGATGCGCTCAGATCAGGGTCGCGCCGATGACGAACCCGCCCGCCAGCATGAGTAGTGCGAGCACGGCCGCCATCGCGATCAGTGCTGTGTTGGATCGCGACTGCATCAAGTTCGATCGCTCCAGATCGTTGATGTAGGCCTGGCGGTCTGCCTGCAGCTCATTGACCCGTGCGTCGTAGTGCTTGCCGAACGACTCGCTCATGTGGTCCATCTGCAGCAGCAGATCGCTGACCCGGTTCGTCTGCGACGTCGTCTTCTCGCTCTCCAGGTTGAGGCGGTGCTGCCACTCCTCGTCCCGGGCACGCAGGTGCTCGATCGTGGAGTGACGCGCGCGCTCGAACTCCTCCTCGGCCCGGCGTGACTGCTCCTCCTGCTCAGCACGCATCCGGGCGATCGCCCCGGCGTGCTCGCGCTCGAGCGAACCGACCCGGTCGACCGTGGCCTGCTCGGCGGCCAGCGCCTGCGCGCGGCTGATGTCGTTCTTGCGGTTCTCGTCGATGACCGACTGGATCTCGTCCGTCAGGCGAACCAGCAGCGCGCGCTCGGCAGCCAGAGCCTCGGCTTGGCGCTCGGCCAGCACTTCGAAGACCCGGGTCATGCCGATCGCCATCTTGCGTTCGGCGTCCTTGCGGCGAAGACCGAGGATCTCCTGGCGGGTGTAGTCGTAGTCGTTCTCGACCTTCGCCTCGATCGCCGTCACGGCATCGAGCTGCTCGCGCCGGATCCGTGGACTGTTCCGCTCTCGGTACTGCGCCTCGGCCTGGGCGGCCGCCTGCTGACCGACCCGGGCGATAGCGGCCTCGAATACGTCGGCGATCTCGGCCTGAGCCTGCCGGCCCTTCTCCTCCCTGGCAGCCAGCGCTTCGCGGTACTCGGCCCGCGCCCCGGCGGTCAGCCCCTGGTAGACGCTTCCCTCACGATCGATGGAGACCTCGCGGATCACCTGCTCTGCGTGCAGGCTCATGAGCGTGACGAACTGCGTTTGCAGCGTCGTTTGACCGTCGGCGTGCAACTGCGACAGTTGCGCGTTAGCCTGCCGAACCAGTTGCGCGAGCTGATCGCCGAGCCATGAGGTGGCAGCCTGTGGTGCCTCGATCTGAACGGTCAGCGCGCCGACGCCGAACGACGTCGTGAACTCGTCCAGCGTGACCTGCAGGTCAAGGTCCTCGCTGAGGAACCGTCGAGCCAGGCTTCCGCGCACCTGAAGCTGGTTCGCTACCGGCGCGGCCGGCAGCTGTTCTGTGGGCTGATCCAACCCTTCGCCGCTGGGCTCCGGATTGCCCGGTCCGATGACCCCGTCGGCCAGCTCGTCGGGGGAACCGTGCTCGTCGAAGGACGGCGAGTCGAGACCCTCGTCGTCGGTGAAGGCGGTCGAGAAGTCCAGATCGTCGTCCGGGTCGGTGCCGAATACCGGTTCCTGGTCGAACAGTGGGTCGCCGTCGTCGAAGGATCTCTCGTTCGGCTCCACCGCGACCTCAGCCAGCTCGGCGTCGGCGGCCGCTTCGGTGAGGCCGGCATCGATGTTCGCCTCGCCGCTGTGCCGCGCCCACATCTCGGCGCCGACCGCGTCCTTGAGATCGACCCGGCCCTGCGAGACTCCTTGCGCCTGAGCGAAGGTTGCTGGCGCCGCCAGGTCGACCTGGAGGCCCTGGCCGCCGCGCTGGTAGACCACCGCCCAGGTGTAGTCCGCAGTGGTGAGCAGCCCGTATTCGTCCATCCGCTCGAGCGTCCCGATCGTCGGAATGATCCCGAAGATCTGCTGGTCGAGCATGTCGCCGGTCGCTAGCGTGCGGATCGAATCGTTCTCGATCAGCTCGATGATGGAGCCCCTGGCCTCGTCACGGCCGTGACGCCTGCTCAGACCGCCGATGCTTTCTGCGGCAAGCACCAGGACCACCCATGCCGTCCCGCTGGGCAAACCGAAACGCTCGTTGCCGCGGAGCAACTCGACAGCCGCCGGGACGGCGGTCTCCCGGACCACCGACGACAGCAGCTCGTCCGGCTTCTTCTGCCGATCCTTCCTCCGCACGGCATGCTTGGGTCCTGTCAGGATGCTCACACCAATGGGTCCCTTCGATCTATAGCCCGATTTGCCTCGTCTACCAGGAGGTCGATGCAACACCATCCGAAGATACCATTCAATGATCATTTAATAGATCATTCGGAAAGGATTGTGGATAGTGGAGGGACTACCTCATCGCGGAGACCACGATGTGGCCGTCTGAGATCAGCATCGTTTTGTGATCGCTGGCCAGTTCGCCGTTGACGTCGACGCTGAGCCGGCGCTCGGTGGGGTGCTCGTTGACGAAGCGCGCTACTTCCGTGCTGACCTCGTCGGTGAGCTTCGCGACCGCTGTTCGAGCGCCGCCGGCGTCGGAGTCGGAGTCGCCCTTGTCGTCGACCAGGTACTGCAGGACTCGCTCGGACATGACGACTTGTGCGTTGTGCTTGACCCGGACCTCCTCAACCAGGCTCCACAGTTTGTTCTTCACGATCTTTCGTTGTGTCTCCAGCGAGAGCGGCTGGAACGGAACGATCGCGTCGATGCGGCCCAGGAGCTCGGGCGGAAAGCGATCGGCGCCCGCGGTGGTCGAGATCGACCGCCGGATCAGCTTGTCGTACTCGCTGAGCTTCTTGCCCGAGCCGGTGTCGTCCGGCTCGTACTGCGCGATGGTCGAGAAGATCTCGTTGCCCACGTTCGTGGTGAGCACGATGTAGGTGTTGAGGAACGACACCTCGCGGTTGTTGTCGTCCGACAGCCGGGCGTCGTCGAGTACCTGGAGCAGGACGCGCGTGACCATCGGCGAGGCCTTCTCGATCTCGTCGAACAGGAGCACGGCGTGTGACAGGTCCCAGACCCGCTTGGTGAGCTCGGAGCGGAAGAGCCCGAAAGAGTCGTCCGAGGCGAACTCGGTCATGTCGAACCGGATCAGGTGACGCTGATCGTCGCCGAACAGCAGCCTGGCCAGCTGTTTGGTCAGTTCGGTCTTGCCGACACCGGTGCTCCCGGCAAACAACATGGATGCCATGGGCCGTGATGGATCGTTCAGATCCGCAACGCACAGCTGCAGCCGCCGTGCAACGACCGACGTGGCATGGTCTTGGCTGTACACCTTCTCATCGAGTTGCTGCTTGATCAGGGCGCCGTCGACCCTGAATGCGACGTTGACGTTCAGCGACTCCATCAGTACGTCCGAGAGCAGGCGCTTGTCGATGGCCCGCTTCGTGTGCCGATGCCAGCCCACCATTGAATCGAGCACCAGGATGGACTTGCGCGGCTGCGAACTCGCCGGCATGTATCGCTGCGTGTACTCGTAGATCAGCCGGAAGAGATGGTCGCCGTGGAACTGATCGGCCACTCCGTAGCGCTCGGCCATGCCTTCGAGAATCTTCACCGTTGTCGCCTCGTCCGGTGGAGCGAGATTGATGCGCTGCAGCCGCTCCACGAGTGGCTGGTTCGGCGCAATGTGGCGGTGGAACTCCTCGTACGTCGTGGCAGCGATCACCCGGATTCCTCGGGCCCCTGAAGCGGCGAGCACAGGCTTGATCGCCTCGACCGCCGCATCCGACAACTGCACGATCTGATGGAACTCGTCGATGAACAGGACCAGTTCACGGTTCTCGTCGCGGGCAAAGCGTTCGGCCTCGTCGAAGAAGCCCTTGAGTGTCGAGGCCATCCGGTCGGAGTCGCCGGCCTCGGAGATCATTCGCGCCGGGTCGACTTCGAGGTAGAGCCGCTGTGTGTCGATCTGACTGACGCCCTGGACGAGCACGCTCTTTCCGGATCCAGCAGGAGCCAGCAGCAGAGCGTTGCACAGTTCGGCGCGCCTCATTGCCGCCAGCAACTGTGTCATCTCGTACCCGCGGCCCACGATCTCGCGCTCTGGCGGCTTCATAGGGCTGGACAGGCGGGCGAGCAGTGTGTAGCCCTCGTTCAGCCGGGAACCGTCGAACATGGCCTGCTTCCTCCGCTGCAGTCATGACACGGTCCTCGCACCACCTTGGTCGAGGCGTTGCGAGGACCGTATGAGCTCACCCCGGCTACCGGGGCCTGATGGTTGATCTGATCCCGATCAGCCCACCGCGAGCTCCTCGCCTCTCGCCGGCGTCGCGGCGTCCTCGAACAGCGGTACGTCACCGTGCTCCGCGGCGGCCTGCGCCTCGGTGACCGGCGTCTCAGCCTCCTGCTCAGCCGAGGTGCCTGCGGCCTTCTTGGCCGCCTTCATGGATGCGAACTGACCGTCCATCGTCTTGTCGTCGATCTTGAAGTCCGATCGGGTGAGCGACTTCGAGTTGAGAACGAGCCCGCCGCCCTTGGTTGACGGCATCACGTTCGCCTTGACCGCGTAGACGCGGCCGATCTCCTGGCCGTCCTTGTTCATGATCGGCTCCGAGTTGGGGCCGGCTGCGTCGACGATCTCGACGAACTGCCCCTTCGAATACGGCGCGCCGTTGTTGATGCGGTCCCCCTCGGTGCGCTGAGAGACCAGGTGCAGGTTCGTCTGCTCCGGTCCGCGCGGGTCGCGGTGGTCCACCATGACGTCGAGGAAGCGCGTCTTCCCGTCCTTCGTTGCGTTGTTGTTGTACGTCTTGGCCAGCAGGTTGACGCCGGTCATCGCGCCCTTGCCCTTGAGCAGTGCCATGATCTCTTCTCCCTGTTTCTGCCCGGCTCGACCACGAGTCGGTCTGGATCGGCAACATCCGCTGCGGGTACGAGACCCGGCCCGCGAATCGTCCACAGATTACTATCTAGATAATCATTAATGCAAGTAGAGAAGAGTATCTAATGATTATCTAATGGATGATGTCGCTGGCCGGACCTGCCTAGGTGTCGCGGTTCGCCTCGGATTCGTGGGGATCGGGGGAGTCGGGACCTGAAAGGGCGCCGGCCTCGAGGACGACCCGATCGATCTGGTGTTGGAGACGAATGACGAGGGCGGCGTCGAGTGCCGAGGTCGTCCGGCGGTGGGTGAGGTTCTGCTGGGTGCGCAGCTGTGCGAACCGGCTCGGGAGGGTGCTCTTGCCGGCAGAGTCCGTAGACCGTGCCAGTTGTGCGGCAAGTTCCGTCATGGCCGCGACGTCGTCGACCGGGAGGTCGGTGATCGCTCGTGCCTGCCCGGAGTCGTCCAGGTAGGCCATAGCCGCGATCAGGAGCCGCCGCCGCTGTGCAGCCGCGGTGGTGAATCCTGTCCGGGCCTGGGCGCCGATCGTGACGTCGGAGAAGAAGTCGTAGCCGAGGTGGTGCAGGTCGAGCGACCTGACTTCGTCGAAGTCGTAGTCCGCGCCTCGGGTGATCTCTACCCCGGGGGGCTCGTCGGCGGCGTTCAGGGTGACCAAGACCAGCCCTGATCCGTACAGCGAGGCGCGCAGCCCGTCCAGACGCTCGTCGTAGGACCGCTGCATCGTCAAGATCCGGTGGTCGAGGACGGTCCGGCCCGCGGTGCCCTCGGTGAGCAGACGCCCTCCGGGCTGTCCGTAGATTTCGCGGCCCAGTCGCTCTGCCTCTTGGGCGTCCCTCATCCGCTGTAACGAGGCATCTCTGCGCAGGCTCATCAGTGATAGGAGCCGTTGACCGTAGTCCGAGACTTGCCTGTGCTGCTCGTACCACGCGCTGGTGTCGCCGACGAACGGCAGGAAGTGCCGATACTTGGCGGTGAGCTTGCGGTGATATTCCTGCTCGAAGCGGTAGAAGTCGTACAGCGGGCGTGATTCCTCGGCCGCGACACCGACCGCCTGGGCCTTCTCCCATTGCCGGGCCAGATCCCGATAGGCCAAGGCGCGCTCTCGGTGGTGTTCAAGCCGGGAGTTGTAGCTGCGCAGCCGGAAGGCGAACGAGACGAGGTCGGTCTCCTCGGGACCGCTGTCAGGGGCGCGGTCGTGCGCCAGTGCGGTCAGCTGCTCGTAGTCCAGGCCCATGACGTCGAGCATGGGTGTGCGGATGCGCAGCTGATCGGCAGGAAGCGAGCGCACCAGTTGGTAGACGCCGTTGACCGCCTGCTCGAGGATCTGCGCGCGTCCGCGGCTCACCAGTTGTTGCCACTCACGTGTTGTGAGCGATTCGCTCGCGCGGCGCTGGTTGGCGTAGTCGACGATCCTTTCCATGGCTTGCGGCAGCGGGGAGCCGGGGCGCTCGAGCTGCTCGGTGACGAGCTCGGTGGCCAACTGGTTCGCCTTACGCATGCGGCGGTCGTTGCTGCCGGCACGCCAGAGCCGGTGGTCTTCTGGGAGGCACGCGATGAGGAACTGGGGGAGTGCGTCGTCGCGCATCCGTTCGTGTGCCCAGCGCTTGATGAAGGTAGTGACGTTGCGCCGCTCGTAGCCAACGGCGCTGGACAGGTGCGCCATCGTCTGTTTCTCGTCGAGCCAGGCGTCAACGCCGCGGCGGAGCCTGGATTTGTGCCGGTCCAGAAGCTTGCCCCGCTGAGTTCCGGACGGTGTGACCGTGCCGGTCCCGGCGTCGACCATGGCCAGATGGCAGTGCACGTGCTCGGTGTCGACCTGGATGACCCCGACGTAGCGCAGATCGTCGAAGCCGCTGTTGCCTGAGCTCATCCGTTCCAGCCCGTGCATGATCGCCAGACGCAGCTTCATCTGGTCGATGTGACCGCGGTAGTCCCCTCGTGCCTGGCAGTGGAAGTCCTGATCGACGATGCCGTGCTTTTTCAGGTAGGCCTCATCGAACGACAGGACCGTCTTGAGTACCGTGCGGCCGGCCTCGAAGTGGTCCTGGATGTCTCGACTGGCCGCGCGTAACTGTTCGTCGGACAAGGACACCGAGCTGTAGCCGAAGGCGACACCGCCGGCGCCCTGCGCCTGGCGCATGTCGTTCTTGGCCGCTTCGCGCGATATCGCGTGGTCGACGGCTGATGCCCGGGCCATGTACCGGACGATGAAGTCGTCGGTGCGCAGCCGCTGTACCGGTGCCAGCGACTCGGTCGCCTGCTCCCGCGCCATGTAGCGCTCGACGTAGCTGCCCGGCGTCGCACCCCGTGACCCCGAGCCGTCCGGATTCTTGATCGAGAACTCGTTGACGATCACTACGTCCTGCTTCAGGCCCATGCCCATCCCCTTGGTGATCTTGGCGGCCGCCATCCCGGCGACAAGCTCCTCGCCATCCGCCGCGCCGTTGTGCCGGCCCGATGTCAGACCTGGTGGTCCGGGACCGACCCTGCTTCGCCGGGGTCAAGGTCAGCAGCACGCAGCGTCACTTGGCGCCTCAGCTCGTCGAGGCGAGTCATGTCGGCGGGCGGTTCGGTGTGGACTGGCTCGATAGGCAGGTTCTCGGCTGTCTCGCCGTCCAGGTCGAGAGATGCGACCGGCTCGGGTCCCTCGTCGATGGCCGCCTTGGCGCTGGTCTCCTCGAGGGAGCCGGCGACCCTGGAGCGGTAGACGTTCTCGGGGGTGCCTGCTTCTTCCTCGCGCTCCAGGCGAAGCTGCGCCTGCTCGGCGTCCAGGGATGCAGCGACCGCCTGCATCCGCGTCGCCAGTGGGCTCGCGGTGTCGTTTTCTGCTCCGGGTCGCGCCAGGGTCGTGGGGGTGGGTGCTTGCCCGAAGTCGGCGTCGTCGAACAGCGACGTGAATGCGTCGGAGCGAGCGCTCACGCCAGTCTGGCTGACCACGTCCTGGTCGTGCCGCGAGTCGGCCGTCGTGCTGTGATCGGCGAAGTACTCCGTGATGTCGTAGCCGGAGGACTCCAGGTCGACGTCGAGGCTGCCGAGGCCGTGGACGCGGACGAAGACCACGGGCACGTCCGGGGCGCTCTCGGGCGTTGTGACGAGCGTTGTGTCTCCGGACGGAGCGAGCACGAGGGCATCGATGGTGGCGGGCAGCTCCCAGTCGATCCCGGTGACGTGCTCGGGGAGGTTGAATGCCGGGGAGAAGTAGCCCTTCTGGGCCAGTTGTACGAGTTGCTGGTCGTCGAACTCGTAGAACACGTCGACCGGTTCGCTGCCGCCGATCGGGAACGTCACCTCGTCGACGCCGTACGGCAACTGCTGATGAGGACGCACCGAGCGCAGTTCGCCGTGCAGGTGGAGGTATGGCCGGTAGTTTCTGTCCGGGCCGTGGTGCTTCAGCTCCATGGATTCGACGAGCACGGCAACATCCGCGTCGATCTTCTCCGTCCGTGTGGTCTCGACGCCGCGCTCGCGCAGTACGCGGTGCGCCCACACGTCGTTCATGGCAAGTCCTGCGATTCTCATGTCAGAAGCTCCTGTCGGCTCATCTCCGGTTCCTGGCCGGCTTCTTGCGGGTGGCCCGTCCGTCGCGGTGAGCGGTCTCGGTGTCGGCGACCTTCTCGGGTCTGCTGCGCCGGGTGTGCTTGAGGCTGGCGATCCGGCCGCTTCCGGCCCGCCACAGCCAGCGCATGAAAGCGATCTCTGCGACGGCGAGCGCGACGACGACGAACAGGAACGGCACGAGCCAGACTGCGATCGTCGCGCTGGCAGTGGGACTGCCGAGCGACGTGCCGGACCGTTGATGCAGGTACGCCCCGATCATCGGAATGACACTCACAGCCGTGACCATGACGAGCATGTAGTCGGCCAGGGTGGTGGCGAGCCGGATCACAGCCGTCCACACCAGTAACGGTGTGCCCGCCTTGACCCGGGCCGGCACTGCGGCGAATGCCGCTCTCGTGTGGCTCTTCGGGCGTTCGGTCTTGCCCTCTTCTCGCTGCTCCGGCTGGGCAACCGCCTGGGCGGGCCTGGAGATCGTCGTCATCTGTCTGATGTCCTTCGTCTGAGGTGGTGGTTGCCGGCTCGAGAGTCGACGGCGGCCGGCTCCAAGGGCAGCGAATTTGTCCGCGGTCAAGCTGAATCGGATCATCGCGAGAAGCGGGTCGAGCCCGATGGAGCAATCCCGGTCAGGTTCGAGACCGTCCCATCGGCGCTGACGGTGGCGTAGAGAAGGACCCGCCGAATAGCGGTCGGCTGCCGCGTCGCCCGCCCCTCTGCGTTCTGCGCCGCGCTGCTGACACCGACCTCGATGTCTGCCATGACCGCGTAGCGGTAGCGGGTGGCAGCCACTTCGACCACGTCGACGTCGAGGTTGCGGCTGACCGTCGAGGTCATAGCGATCGCGTCGATGTAGTAGCGCCGCTTCCGGCCGGCGTCCTCGTTGAATCTGGACGGCGGCAGGAAGGTCTGCAGGAAGGCGTCCTTCTCGGACAGACCGAAGCGGTCCTTCAGCGACTCGCGGGCGAGCTCGTAGGTCTCGCCGGAATCCCAGGTGAAGGCCATGGACAGCAGTTGGGCGAGGGTCGCGGTGTCTTTCCTGACCCGGGCCGTGCTGATGCCGATCCCTGCCAGGACGGTCTTCTCCGAGACCTCGGCTTCCTGCCGGGCCTCTTGTGAACTCGACGCCTCCAAAGACCTGACCTGCGACTCCTGAGCAGCGAGATGCCGCGACTGGTCGACCGCCTCGGCAGCAGCCAGGACGATCCCGGTGGCCACTACGGTCGCGAGCGCCAGGATCCAACGGTTCCTCGCCCAGAACCCACTCTTGTCCGGCACCGTCATGGCTTCCGCACCGGCCCTTCTCCCAGCTCCGGCGCTCTGCCGGCCCTTGCTGCGTCCGTCTCGGGCTGGTGCTGCCGGCCCGCGGCCGTGACGACCAGCCCGAGTCCGCTGAACGTCCGCATCGAGTCGGCGTAGGTAGCGCTGGCCCAGGCGAGCACCGTGCTCTTGCTGTCCCTGCACACCCAGACCACCCGCGCCCTGGTCGGCGCGTCGAGCGTCGGCATCACCGACTCGACCCTCCAGCCGTACGACTGCGGATCCGCCGCCTTCAGCCCGTCGTAGCGGACATACCAGGCAAAGCGCGGGTCCATCTCGTCCCTGCCGAAGTAGGGCGTCGTCGTAAAGGAATAGGCCAGCCGTTCGTCGGCGACGAAGGACTTCGGATCCCATAACGGGGCCAGCACCCGGCGATGCTCGACGGTCTTCAGGACGGCTTCGTTCGGTGCACCGTTGCCAGCACCGGGAGCGTTGTTCACCGCATGGAAGAGCCCGGTGTACTCCTGCTGCTTGTCCGCCATTGCCTTTGCAGCCGCCGCGGCCCGTGCGTTGAGCACCGCGAGCGCCTTGCTGTCGACCCGTGCCGCCGTCGGGGTGGGGGCGCCGTCCGGAGCCACCGCGGAGGAAGTTTGAAGCGCGCTGATCCGGAGTGTGTTTGCCGCGCTCTGCTGGTCGTAGGTCCGGTTTCCGACCGCGCTGAGTACGGCCGTAGCGGCCAGTGCGAGCCCCAGCACGATCGCGAGGCGTTGTCTCGGGCTGTGCCTGGGGCTGCTGGGTGTGTGGGCGTCGGAAAGTCTGCCCGGGCGAGTGCGCCGGGCGGCCGCCCAGTTGTTGAAGCGGACCTCGAGGTCGGGCCCCGTGACCTTGCTGTGCTCGCGGCGTGACCGTTCGGTGAGGTTCTTGTCGTCCGCGTCCGTTGCCTCCGGTGCTGGGCCGGTTGTCTGGTCGGTCATCTGTTCGTCTTCCGGGTCGTTCGAGGGGTGGCTGAGTGGTCTGGTCCTGGGGGCAGGGAGCGGGTCGGTGGGGGTCATGACTTTTTGACCTGATCGGCAGGCAGCATCAGGTCCGAGACGTCAACGAACATCCAGCCCTCGGCTGCCATTGCCGCGGCGCTGTCGATGCGCACCCGGCCCATGTAGGCGCAGTAGCCCGCCTCGCCGAGGATGACCTTGTCGCCATCGACACCAAGCACCACGAGCGTGTGCCCCCATCCCGTGGAGCCAGGGCCGGAACCGACCGAGTACGGGACGGGCGTCGACTGCATCTTCTTGCCAGTCTGCTCCGCGATCGAGTAGGCCGTCCGGATACCGTCGCCCGGGGGATAGGCCTGGAACGACGTGTACTTGTTCACGAAATAGATGCTGAAGCTCGTGCAGTTCATGGCGTGGTTGCTGCGGCAGGACCCCGGCCCACCCTCTTCGCCGTACCGGCCGTCGAGGAACTTGTCGCCCTCCTGATTGAAGAGGTCGACAAGCGCCTGGGCCTCTTCCTGGGTCATGCCCCCGCTCTTCGGCGAGACGGCGCCGTCGTTGCCTGGGGCGTTGCAGTGCCCGCCTTCGAGGAGCAGGTTGACGATGGTGCTGCCCTCGTTGAGGAAGTCGCCCACCGTCGTGCGGACCAGTCCTTTGTCGACCGTCCAGCCGCTCATCTTGGCGAACCACATCTCGGCCTTCTGGCCGCGGGCCGCGATCCCGGCGGGTCCGTCTGCCGACCGTTCCCAGTTCTCGTGGAAGTACGTTGCGGCCTGAGCCGGAGTGCCCTGTGGGGTTGTGAGCATGCCCTTGAAGACTCGGACGTCGCTGGGGTTGTCCCCGCCGTTCAGATCGGCCATGAACCGCAGTTGCAGTCCGAGGTTCCACCAGTCCGAACCCTTCGCGCCGGCGTAGTTGCGCAAGAGCGTGTTGCGGCCGAAGGTCCACTGGCCAAGGCCGATGCCGTTGTCGGTGTTCAGTGCAGCGCTCTTCTTCTGGTCGGTCATGACGTAGGTGCCGGTGGGGAAGTTCTGCACACTCGTCGGGTCGATCCCGGACTCCTGGGTCCAGTTGCCGAGGATGCCGGCGATGTTGACCTCAGGCATGCCCCAGGTCTTCAGGACCGAGTACACGGCTTGGGCGTTCTTGTCGGCGTTCGTACCAACCGGGTCGTTACTCCCGACCGGGACCACGTTGTCGCCGCGTGCGCTGCAGTCCGTGGCGATCGGATCGTCGTGCACGGTGAAGGTTGTGCTGACGATGCTGAGAAGGCCGCCAATGAGCGCGAGCACGCCGAGGCCGGACACTGCTGCAAGTCCTGCCGCAGCGACCGTTGTCGAGATCACCGCACTGCCGCCGGAGATCGCGGCGACGACCTTTGCCACCGCGGCCCCGGCCGCCATGAACGGCTTCGTGGCGGCATTCCACAGCGCGCTGCCTGCACCGACGATCCACTGCAGCATCATCTGCAGGAACGACAACGCCTGCGCGAGCATCGCGAAGAAGAACGACTTCAGCCAGTTCAGGAAGAGGATGAGTAGCGCGAGCAAACCAGCCGGCGGCGTAGCGGACGCCGCGGTGGCCAAGGCCAGCTTCTTGTTCCGGCCACCGCTGTCTGGATGTCCCGGTCCGTTTCCGGCAGTGGTCTCGGATTCGTCGCCTGAGGTCTGGTCGCGCCGATAGCTCGTGCCGCCCGTGCCGAGTTTCGGGTGAAGATCTTGGTTGTCGGGATCGACAGTGGGGCGTGCGTGGTTACGGCCGTCCGGCTCCGGGGTGGGAGCGTGCTTGTTCCCCTCCGAGGTCTGCCGCAGGGCGGCTAGCCCGGTCTCCTTCGCGGCGCCGACGCCTGCGCCTGCTGCGCCGCCCCGCATCGCGCCCTCGGCTGCACCGCGGGCGCCGGCGGCCAACAGCCGCTTCTTGCCGTCGGACAGCCTGTCTCCGACGGCCTGGTCGACCGCGGCCTCGGCTGCGGCTCCGGCCATGGCACCCTTGAAGTCCCCGCGGGCCGGAGTTTTCCCGACCTTCGGGCCACCGGTGGCACCTGCCGTCGGCTGCTCACTCGTGCCCGCGTTCGTGGTCGTGTCGGTCTGTGGGGTGTCGTCCTCCATGTTTTCCTCTTTCTTGTGGCGGCAGGGAGCCCTGTCGGCCGCGCGAGCTTCTTGCCCCAGACCTGCCGAGGTGGCTTAGCTGTAGGTCACGAGGAAGTCCTCGTCTGCGTTGGTCGTGTTGTTGGTGCGCACGTCGCGAAGGTCGACGTCGAGCTTGAGCAGGCCAAGCAGGAGGTCCGATTGGTACTTGGACTTGCTGGCGTAGTAGTCCTGGTATGCCTGGGACAGGTTGTTCATGACCGTGGTCAAGGGGCGCATGGTGACGTCGGACGTCCGGTAGTCGGTGGTCAGGCTCTTCCCGTTCGACAAGGTCCATGCGATGTCGCTGATCTCGCTCGACGTACCGGTGGTGCTCGCCGTCTCCGCTGCCTTGGTCTGGAGGTAGTCGACGTAGCTTTGGCCTTTCGGCACGAGCTGATCGAGGTAGCCGGCTTCGACGTTGCTCGAGCGCCAGTCGAACTTGAACCCGCCAGGCACGACCTTGGTGGTGTGCAGCGCGAGCGTTGACTCGCCGGCCTTGGATTCAGCCTTGGTTTCACCGGTGACCTGGTCGCCGGCGATGCTCGCCGGGACGCCCGGTGGGCGCAGGAACAGGCCGTCGACTTTTGTCGTGGCAAGGTCTTTGCTGTAGGAGCTGATCTGCGTGAGGCTCGTGCGCATCTCGCCGAGCTTTTCGTCGAGAGCGTCGCGAGCCTTGGTCTCTTCCTGTTCGAGGACGACCTCGTAATAGGCGCGCGCGGCATCGAACTTCGCCGCGTCCAGCGAGTCAATCGTCGTGGTTCCCGAGGCCCCGGGATTGAGAAAGATCCGCCACTGGTCGTACTTCGCGAACGACCTGTCGCCGATCAATTCGTCGGCGTTCGCCCCGGCGGCTCGCTGCTTACTGAAGGAGAGCTCCGCGTTGGCCCGGATGGTGAGGTTGAGCACCTGCGGCTCGAACGGCCGCTGCGACTCGAGAACCACGCCGACGTAGCCAGTTGCCCCGAAGACGTGGAACGACCCGGTGACGCCAGGGGTCTTCAGCTTCTCGGTCTTGAGTTTGTCGTCCGATCCGAGCAGGAACGCCTTGTAGTCGGGCGCGTCGTAGGAGATCTTGGCCCGATCGTCGAAGTGCATCATGATCAGAGCCTTGTTCTTGCGCTTATTGGTGTAGACGCCGTCGACATCGCCACTGAGCTGTGTCTTCGAGGTCGTGAACTTTGGGGTCCACAGAGCCCTTTCGGCGAGAGTGTCGCGCCCGGCCGTGATCGCCGACACACCCGATGCCGCGAGCAAGAGCACGCCTGCGAGGGTGAGCACGCCGAAGAAGAGCCCGAAGCGCTCAATCGCGTGGTGCGAGTCGAGCCGGAAGACCTTGCCGAATGCGGTGAGCTTGTCGTTGATGCTCATGTACGTCCCTGCGGTTGTCGGCCGTCGAGTGCCGATGGAGCCGGCGTGCGGCTGGTCTGGCTATCGGCCTTCGATCGGACCCGGTGCGACGATGATCGTTCCGCCGCCGAGCTCCTCGATCGTGGTCTGGCCACCGGAGCCCACCGCGTTGACGAGCGTCCAGCCGCCGGTGCCGACTGCTCCGCCGATCAGAATGAGCATGACGATCTCGCCCCAACCGTGGCCCTTACCGTTCTGCTGCCCGCCGATGAGCTTCTTGATGAGCTGCACGACTCCCCAGATCAAGCCGGCCGTGCCGAGCGCCATGAGCAAGAGGCCGCCGGTCGTCTGGAGGTAGGTCTTGGCATTCTCCAGGAAGGACTTGACGTCCCAGGCCGCGTCAGGCAGCGGCACCTGCGCCTGGATGAGCGCCGAGGCGACTGACTCGCTGATCCGATTCATCGATCGTTCCCTTCGCGTTTCGATCCGTTGCCCGAAGAGGCCCGGGCAACCTGGGTGATCATCATTGAATGAGCTTATCGAATAATCATCTAAATAACCAGTGAATGATAAGCGGATGCTCGGGGAGCGGGTCGAGTCGGGTCGCGATGCGAACGGACCGGGTCGAGCCATGGGGGTGCCTGCCTGATCCCGACCCGCTAGGGGTGCCTCCACCGGAGTGCTCTGTTCGAGCGTCAGTTCGTAAAGATTTCGGCAGATCGGCAGCGGCTATCGGCCGTCCCGACTGGCGCTAGATCGCAGGTTTCGATACAGATACGAGCCGAAACCGAATCAGAGACCGATGGGTTGCCGCTGTAGCTACAACGGTTTGGGTTCGGTAGCCTCCTGGTGCACATCACGCGTGCCCCCGATCGAAGCCGGATGCCCTCCTATGCCCCCCATGCCTGCTCTGCCCTCCGACACCTTCGCCCGCCGTCTCCGAATGGAGCGCGAGAGGCAGGGGCTGAGCCAGGCGGAGCTTGCGCGGAGGGTGACCGAAGTCCTGGGGGTCAATGTTGACAAGTCAGCAGTAGCGCGCATCGAACAACAGACCCGAGCGATTCGCCTCGACGAAGCGGCCGCCATGGCCGAGGTCCTCGGCCTCCCGATCGCGGCACTCCTCTCCGATCGCAGTGCAGAAGAGAATGAGGCGCTGAAGCAGCAGTACCTAGCGGACCGCGTTGCTGCGCAGCGCCAGTGGGAGCAGATTCGTCAGGAGATCGATCGGCTCACGGGTCTCATTCAGAGCCTCAGTGGGACGAATGAGTTCGACCGTGACTCCGGCCGCGGGTAGCTCTCGGATGTAAGAGCTCTGACGGAGCCGGCGCCAGTGCCCGCATCCCGGGCCAGCTGTTCTGCGGCTGTCGTCAAAGGGGTGTGCGTTCGAAGCTAGGGATCATGACTGCAAGCCCTGCTGTCTCTGGGTCTAGCTGACGAGCTGCCCCTTCACATACTCGTCAAGGTCCACCTCGCGGTAGCGCACGGCCTTGCCTACCTTCGCGTAGCGGGGGCCCTCGCCTCTGAGTCGCCAGCGCTTCATCGTCGAGCATCCGACCTTGAGGTAGTCCGCGGCCTCCTGTGGCGTCAGGACCGAAGGGGTGGCACGTGTCTCGGGCACGGATGACTCCTCGTGATTGCGTATGGGGATCAGATTGGATCTAATAAGCTATCAGATGATCATTCAGATGGCATTCAATCTCTTTGTGTAGGGGTGGGACATGGCGCAGAAGGCAACGGGACGGCCCCGGCCAACAACGTCTCGGCTCGAGATCGGGGAGCACAGCATCGATCGAGTCGAGCCGAAAGAGCACGATGACGGCACATGGTGGCTCACCTGGACGATCCGGCTGACGGATGGGCGCACCCGGAGGCCGCGAACGAAGGGTCGTACGAAGACCGAGGCGAGACGTCGCGCCAAGGACAAGGCAAAGGAACTTCTGGCGGCGTCTAGAAGCGATATCTGGAAGGTAACCGACGACCTCGTCTCGTACATGGAGAAGGTGAGCAAGCCGGCAATCGAGACAGCGAAGCTCGCAACCAACTCACGCGACAGGTATCTGTTGGTCTACAAGCTGATTGTCGGCGGCTGCCTACGTGAGGACCACAAGCACAGTCGTAGCCTCAAAGGCCACACAATCGGCACCGGGACACGCTTTCGCGCCCTCGAGAGGTGCCTCGTGGAGATCGCCGAGCTTCATGGTTCGGAGACCGCCCACCAGGCTCGCAGTGTGCTGGGCAAGTATGTGCTCGACCAGCTCATCCGCGACGAACTGATCGACGCCTCGCCCATCGCAGGCAAGCGCCTCGATCTCGCCGGGAGCAAGGGTGACACCCCAACTCGTGGGGGTGTGGCGCTGTCTGCCGACGAGTGGAACGCCGTAATTGACTACCTGCTCGCGCTCGACCCTGCCGAGGGGATCGAGCCTCCTAAGCGTGGGATGTATACGCTTGAAGACCGTATCGCGGTAGCGGCCAACGCGATCGATCTGACGTTGCTACAGACTATGACTGGCCTGCGGATCGGCGAAGCAACGAACGTCGATCCCTCCATGGTCACGTTCGACGGCGACGAGATGATCTTCGATTTGCCGCCGGAGATCACGAAAACGAAGAAGGGGCGCTTCGTTCACGTGACCGATCCGGCAATCGTGGCGCGGTTCAAACCGCGGTGGGAGATCGCTCGCGCCAAGGGTGGTCCCCTGATTCCGAGTCCTGCCAAGCCTGGCGTTGTCTGGGACCAAAGGCAGCGCAACGAGGCGGTGAAGACGCTCTACCTGAAGATGGCCGAGGAGTTGGATATTCCAGCTCTCGAGACCGAACGTTCGCACGTCTGGCGTGCAACCTTGAACACATTGACGCTCGGGGCTGGCGTGCCGGAGGCGATCCGGACAGCGCATCTCGGGCACACCGCGCAGGTCAACCGCCGCAGCTACACCGACACCCGAGACGGCGCGGTGCTGGCCCGCAAATTGTCGGGACTGCGGACCTCGAAAAGTACACCCAAAAGTACACAAAGCGAGAGCTCCCCAGTGAGCCCTGATGAACCAAGCTGAGCTCCAAGCGGTCGGACGAATCCCAGCTATACAAGGCCTTTCGTCGCCGAAGTGCCCCCTGACCTGGGAGTTTACGATTGGCCTCCAGATACTGAGAAGGTCGTCGGTTCGATTCCGACAGGCGGCTCCACCAAACCCCCAGGTCAGATGTTCCTGACGCTGGGGGTTCCTGCTGTCGGCCTCGACGAACGACGGGTGACGAGCGAGGGTCTGCGCTGACGGGGTCAGGTTCCCGATCGTTGCGCTACGTCGTGGGGCTCTGGCGCGGCGGCTTCTGGGCGATCAGTACGTCGATGCCGTCCAGGATCCGGTCGAGGCCGAAGGATACGTCGGCGTCGTGGACCTCGTCGGTGTACTGGCCGCCGGTCATCAGCGCGGCCAGGAGCGAGTATCCGAGTTCGTGCAGCCGAGGTTCGAGGAATCGTGTCAGCGCTGCCGGCTCGACGGAGGTCGTGATGCTGTCGCGTACATCGCGACGCGCGCTGGCGATCCGCCGGGCATAGCCGTCCAGCAGCAACGCGCACGACAGGCCTTCGCTGGGACTCAGCCCGGCACCGGTCAGTACCTTCAGGATCGCCTCTGCCCAGCCGAGCAGATTCGGCGTCATCGGCGCTCCGCGGATCGGGAGATCGCAGAGCCAGGGGTGGACGTCGCACCGATCGACCATCGCCTGCGTCCAGCTGGTCGCTCCGGCTCGCCAGTCCCGTGCCTCGGCGACCCGGTCCGGCGCCGGCCCCCAGGCTGCGTCGCCGATGAGCACCAGCAGTTCGTCGCGGGACCGGACGTACCTGTAGATCGCGTTGGCGGTCAGCCCCAGCTTCTGAGCGATCTTGGGCATCGACAACGCGGCGAACCCGTCGGCATCGGCCAGCTCGAGGGCTGCGTCGACGATCTGCTCGACGCTCTGCGTCGGCTTCCGGCCGAGTTTGTTCGACTTGGTGGGCAGGCCCCACGCCAGCGCGAGCCCCGGTGGCAGCTGCGCATCGTCCGTCGACGGCATCAGGTCGGCTCCTCGCGCCTCGAGAAACTTGGTGGTTTGACTTCGTGTGTACCTTACACTTTATATTAGTGGGGACCACACACGAACTCAATGAGGATGCGAGCGCGCTATGGCACAGCAGGATCACCACGACGGCCCGGGCCGTCGACGACCGCGGTTCGACGTTTCTCGCCGGCTCGGAGTGCTGCTGACCGCGGCATTGCTCTCGAGCTCGGCGGCGGCCTGTGGAGGAGCAGCCGGAGCCGCGACGAACAGCCGTCGTACGCCGGAGACTCCCGCGGCCACCGTGGTCTCGACGGACACCGGCGCAGTACGCGGCACGCTCACCGCGGAGGCCCGGCTCTTCCAGGGAATTCCGTACGCCGCGCCGCCGGTCAGGCAGCTCCGCTGGGCATCGCCGCAACGGGCCGCGTCATGGCACGGCATCCGGAACGCCACCAAGCCCGGGAATCGCTGTGCGCAGGCCGAAGGGCTGATCGATCCGGCCAGCAGCACCGAGGATTGTCTCTACCTCAACGTCGCCACGCCACACGACAGCAGCGTGCGCAAGCTGCCGGTCATGGTGTGGATCCACGGCAACGGTTTCATCAGCGGCGCCGGCAGTCTGTACGACGCGCAGCGGTTGGCGAACAGCGGCCAGGTGATCGTGGTCAGCCCCAACTACCGGTTGGGCATCTTCGGCTTCCTCGCCCATCCGGCGCTCGACCACGGCGGAGCTCGGCAACTCTCGGGGAACTTCGGCCTCGAGGACCAGCAGGCCGCGTTGCGGTGGGTCCAGCGCAACGCGGCGGCGTTCGGCGGCGATCCGGGCAACGTCACGATCTTCGGTGAGTCCGCCGGGGGCACCAGTGTCTGTTCCCATCTGGTCGCGCCGGGATCCGCAGGACTGTTCGAGAAGGCGATCGTGCAGAGCGCCGAATGCACCGGGCGGAAATGGTCGCCCGGACCGCCGACCTGGTTTCCGCTGCCACGCGCCGAGCGCGAACAGCACGGCCTCGATGTCGCGGCCGAGGTCGGCTGCTCCAACCCCCGTACGGCTGCGGCCTGTCTGCGGGCCAAACCTACGGCCAAACTCGCCAAGTTGTCTGACGTGGGGGTCGGATCAGGACCGACCGTTGGCGGCGGCGTACTGCCTCTCAGCCCGGATCGCGCCTTCGCGACCGGCCACTTCAACCACGTACCGATCATCCAGGGAACCACGCGTGACGAGCACCGCCTGTTCACCGCCGCAATCGAAACAGCAACCGGTCATGTGACGACCCCGGCCAGCTACAGCGAAGAAGTCCACACGCTGTTCGACCAGTCGGACGCCAAACGGGTCCTGGCCCGCTATCCCGTCGAAAAGTTCCATTCGGCCGGCGAGGCCTTGTCGACCGTCGTCACCGACTGGGCGTGGAGCTGCCCGGTGCTCGCTCGAGACCGCGCACTCGCCGTACAGACACCGCTGTATGCGTTCGAGTTCGCCGACGAGAGCGCTCCGTGGTTCACCACGCTTCCGAAGCCCAACTTCCCGACCGGCGCGTTCCATGGCGCCGAACTGCAGTACCTCTTCACCGACAAGCAACTCCCAGGCCCGGGCACACCCGCGCAGAAGCAACTCTCCGCGACGATGATGCGCTACTGGTCCCAGTTCGCACTCACCGGCGACCCGAACGCTCCGGGTCAGCCACGGTGGCAGCCGTTCCAGAACAACGAGCACGTCCAGTCACTCGCCCCTGCAAAGATCACCGCAGCCGACCTGGCCCAGGAACACCAGTGCGCCTTCTGGACCTCGATAGCCTCCTGACCTGACCGATCAGGGCCGCCTGGGCGTCAGTCCGGGCGGCCCTTGAGGCGGCGGTGGAGGGCTCGTTGGGTTTCGCGGGTTGCTTCGCGTTCGGCCAGGGCGTGGCGCTTGTCCCAGGTCTTCTTGCCGCGGGCGAGGGCGATCTCGACCTTTGCGTTTCCGTCCTTGAAGTAGAGGGTGATGGGGACGATCGTCAGGCCGCTCTCGTTCACCTTGCGTTCGATCTTGTCGATCTGGGCGCGGTGCAGCAGCAGTTTCCGCTTGCGCCGGGAGCCGCCTTCGAACCAGCGGGACTGGGAGTACTGCGGGATGTGTACGCCGTGCAGCCAGATCTCCCGCTCCTCCACCATCGCGAACCCGCCGACCAGCGACGCCCGCCCGGCACGGAGCGCCTTCACCTCGGCACCCTGCAGCACGATCCCCGCCTCCCAGGACTCGCCCAGCTGGTACTCGTGCGCGGCCTTCCGGTTCCGGGCGATCACGGGGTTGGCGTCGGGTTTCTTCACACGCCGATTCTGCCCCGAGCTGGACACCAGCCCCAGCCCAGGCAACACTTCCTGAGTCGTGGATACACCTGAGCGGTTCCGGATCGTGCCTGACGACTATCACGTGCCGTACGCCGGTACTGCGGAGGACGGCCGGAAGTTCTTCCTCAGCGAGGAGCTGTTCGACGGGGACGCAGGCTATGTCGGTCTGTACCTGTGGAAGGCCGACGGCACGTTCGACGAGGTGCGGGTCGAGCAGGTACGCCGTACTGCGGGCGTACCACCGGGCCAGCCGGCCTCGGCCGGCGCGGAGGCCCTCGTCGGGTCCCGCCTCGCGGAGCTGGGCAAGTACGTGCTGGAGCCCATCGAGGTCCAGCCGTTCACCACGACGGTCGACGGCACCACCTTCGGCTGGGTAGTCGACCAGTTCGAGGGCGCGTACTCGATCCACATCGAGCCAGGCGACTTCATCGCGTACTACGCCCCCTGGGACGGCCTCGGTTACGACACCTGACCGTTCTCCAGGTAGCACGTCCCCCGCGTACGCCGACACTCGAGCCCGGCCACGACGCGGGCGTACTGCCCGGGATCGAGCAGCCGCGCGGCCTCTCCGAGCGTGACGAACCGGAACGCGACAGCTTCGTCCGCCTGCAGCACGATCCGCTCGACGTCGCCCGGAGTCAGGACCCCGCCGTCGAAGAGCAGCGCCACGACCTCGGTGAAGTCGCCGGATCGAGCTATCCAGTCCACCGCGAGCAGCGCACCAGGCTCCACCACGAGCCCGATCTCCTCGCGGACCTCGCGGCGGGCGGCGGAGCGCGGTGACTCGTCGCGTTCGACCGCTCCGCCGGGAATGTCCCAGGTTGGTTTGTACGGCGGTTTGAGGATCAGGATGCGGTCCGCGGCGTCGGTGAACAGGCAGTCCGCGGCCATTCGCTTGGTTGGGAGCTTGGCGGTGAAATGATCGTCGCTCACCACGTCAGCCAACCACAGCAGCGGCGTACGGAGGATTGGGATGTTTCTGCTTCAGATGTCCGGGGTTCCGGGGTCTGGGAAGTCGACCGTGGCTGCTCACGTCGTAGAGAAGTACGGCGCGGTTGCTGTTGACTACGACGTGATCAAGTCGGCCGTTCTGGATGCGGGGTTCGATCTCGGCGGGAGTACCAGGGCGTCGTACGAGGTGATGTACGCGATGGCTCGGCATCTGCTCGTCCAGGGGCGGGACGTGGTGATGGACAGCCCGTGCTTCTGGCCGCGGATCGTGAACGAGGGGATCGCGATCGCCGAGGAGAACGGCGCGGCGTACCGGTACGTCGAGTGTCGGGTGCAGGACCTGCAGCAGCTCGACGAGCGCCTCCGGCGGCGGCCGCGGTTGCGTACGCACCGGCCAAGCCTGAATCAGCCGCCCGCTGATGCCGGCGGCGAACCTGTGGACGGCGAGGCTCTGGTCCGCGAATGGATGGACAAGGCGCACCGTCCCGCGGACAACTACCTCCAGCTGGACATGGACCGCCCGCTGGCCGACGTACTGCCTGAGGTCGATCACTACCTGAAGCAGTCCGGCTAGCGGGGAGTCCACAGAGCGAGCCATTGTTCGGCGCCCCAGGCTTCGTAGCGGTCTACCTCGGTGAAGCCGAGTTTGGTTGCCAGGCGCATCGATGCGGTGTTCGCGGTCTGGGTGGTGAGGACCACCGGCGTTCCCGGTCGTGCAGCGGCGAACCAGGCGAGAGCCGCGGCGCAGGCCTCGGTGGCGTAGCCGTGTCCCCAGGACGACGGCAGGAACAGGTAGCCCAGCTCGACCTCGGCCAGATCGGCCCGCACTTCGTCCGCGTCGCGCTGGTCGAGTGTGACGGTGCCGATCATCACGCCGTCGAGTTCGACGACGAACAGGCCGGTGCGGCGCCGCGGTACCTGCGGGAGCTTCTCCTCGAGTAGATCCCGCGGCTGGGCGCCGCCGATGTACGTGCCGACCTCCGGCGAGGCGAGCAGTTCGATGAGCGCCGTACGGTCCCGGGCCTCGGGCTCACGCAGTACGAGGCGCTCGGTCTTGATCGGGTCAGGCGGCCACGCGACGGACTGGAGCTCGCTCTTCATGACCCGTCACCCTAGCTCTCCGGCGATCCACCGCTGGACGACCTCGTCGGCAACTGCGTCGATCGTGCGGTCCGCGGTGCCGACCTCGTAGTCGCTGATGTCGTCGGCGGCCAGCTGAGCGGACAGCTCGGAGGCGCGCCGTACAAGGTGGTCCAGGCTGTCACCGGTCTCGCGCCCTCGGTTCCGGATACGGTCCGCGAGATCAGTGTCCGAGGCATCCAAGCGGCAGATCACCACCGGTCCGCCGACGGCTGTTTCGAGCAGTCGCCGTTCGGCCGGGCTCTCGACGACGCCCGCGATGATGAGCCGACGGTGCCCGGCCTGGCGGTAGTTCGACCAGATGACCGCGAGGTTTGTCGCCTTCAACCGTGCTTGGTGCGGGTCGTCGGCCGGCGGCGGCCAGGCGGCGCCGAGCAGGTCGAGGTCTGCGAAGGCGGGGGCGAGTTCCAGGTCGATGCAGCGGTCGAACACCCGCCAGCCGACGGTGGTCTTGCCGACGCCCGGTGGGCCGGAGAGTACGACGGTGGTCCTGCCGACGCCCGGTGGGCCGGAGAGTACGAGGGCAGGTGGTGTGTGCACCCGTGCGATGATCCCGGTCCACCCGGTCGCCGGGCAACGCGATTCCGGCCTATTCGATCAGGTCGGGGTCGTCCATGAACGTGCGGACGTCCTGGGCGCAGCGGCAGGCGGCGGCGATCTTCGCGGCCCAGGTGAGGGCCTCCTCGCGGGTCGGGACGGAGACGATCAGGACGCCGCCGATCAGCTCCTTGCTCTCCGGGTACGGGCCGTCCATCACCAGCCCGTCGGTGCCGACCACGGCGTGCTCCATGCCCGCGGCGTAGTCGAACCCGCCGGCGAACCGCAGTACGCCGGCGTCCTTCGCCTCCTGGACCACGGCGTGCGCGGCCTTGCCCACCTCCGGGATGTCCTCCTCGGGGATGTGGTCCATCGCGCCGTTCTCGAACGAGATCAGGTATCGCGGCATCTCATCACTCCTTGTCCTCGGCAACCTGCACCGGTCGCCGCTCACTCCTGCAACGAACGCCGTACCCCGGATCCGACAGCCATCTCCCACCAATTGTGTCGGTACTGCGTGATTGACTGCGCGATCCGCGCCGGTGATCCGGTCGGCCTGATCGAGTACGTCGACCAGCGCCCGGCGGCCTGGTGTGCGGTCGCGCCGCGGACGGAGTACTACGCGATCGTGCGCTCTCGGACGCTCCCGATCGACGATCCGGACGACCCGTCGATCTGGGCGATCAACTGCCTGTTCGTGAAGAACGGCTACCGCGGCCGGGGCCTGACCGCACCGATGGTCGAGGCTGCCGTCGAGCACGCCCGCACCTCCGGCGCCCGACTGGTCGAGGCCTACCCGGTGAAGTCCATGCCCGGCGACCCCGGCCGCGGTGTCCTCAGCACCTTCCTGTCCGCCGGCTTCACCCCTCACGCAGAAGCCCGCACGACCGCCAAACGCAACATCGTCGTCCGCCGCACCGTCTGATCGGCTACCAGCTCCACTCGTCTCCGCTGAGGGTGAAGCGCCACGCTCGGCCGCGAGTCCCGTGGGCGAGGTAGTGGATTGCGGGTACGGCGATCGGCGGGTACGGCATCCGGCCGAGTCGGCGTACGGCGTCCTCGGGAGTGAACCAGCGTGCCGCCATCACCGAACCGTCCGGGTCGTCGATCGCGAACGCCGGGTCGGCCACGTCGACGACGTAGTTCCACGACCGCGAGGTGACACGCCCGGCGGCCTGCGTCTGCGTCGTCCAGACGAGTTCGAGCTCGTCCACGGACACGTGTAGACCCGACTCTTCCCGCAGCTCCCGAACCGCACCGGCCGCGGGCGTCTCACCGTCCTCGACACCTCCGCTCGGGAGGTTCCAGTACGGGGCGTCCCAGGCGTGGTACTGCTCACGCACCATCGCAACCAGCCCGTCGTACCGCGCGATCACACCCGCGTACCCCTGCATCCCAGAACCCTACAAGCGCGCGGGGGGTGAGCATCGTGTTCCGGACGGGGAGTGTCCGGAATGGGGGTTAGCGTGCGGGGTATGAGTGAGAGTGAGTGGGTTTCTCCGTGGTGGGAGCCGCCGGTGGCGGGGGACGAGGTTGGGCATCTGGTGGGGGCGCTGGACCGGTTGCGGACGACGTTCCGGTACAAGGTGGACGGGCTCGATGCGGAAGGGCTGAACACCCGGATCGGGGTCTCGTCGATCACGCTCGGTGGGTTGCTGAAGCATCTTGCGGCGAACGAGGACTACCTGTTCGACGTGAAGTTCCGCGGGAAGCCGATGGGTGGGCCGTGGCTGGACAACGGGTGGCGGGACAACAACGACTGGGAGTTCGACTCCGCCGTCGACGACACCCCGGAGGAGCTGTACGCGCTGTGGGACGGTGCGGTCGAGCGGTCCCGGGCGACGCTCACCGCGGCGATCGCGGACGGCGGGCTGGACCAGCCGGCCGACATCGCCTGGCCGGACGGGCGGCACGCGAGCCTGCGGCGGCTGGTGTGCGACCTGGTCGAGGAGTACGGGCGCCACACCGGGCACGCCGACCTGATTCGCGAGGCCGTCGACGGCCGTGTCGGCGAGGACCCACCCCGCGACTGGACGCCCGTCGGCGCGAAGAACACCTGAAACTGGACCGCTACGCACGCACAACCCACCAGAACCGCACATGTTTACGTTCACTTCGCCGGTTCTGCATGCGTAGCGGTCCGTCGAGCTACTTGACCCGCTGGAGCGTCCCGTCCGCCGCGATGCCGACGACCGTCGTCGCCCCGTCCACGGTCAGGTGCAGCAGCATCCGGTCGCCCTGCCACGAGGTCGTGTAGGAGACGTTCGCGTTGCTGCGCGTCGGCGCGATCACCGACAGCACTGTCGCGTTCTTCCCGGACCGGTTGAACTTCACCACCGGCGCCGGCAGTCGCTCGTCGATCGTCGTGTAGTGCCAGCCCTGGATCGGGTCCTGCTCCCCGCTCGTCACCTCGATCGGCGTGATCTCCTGCCGATACGGGATCTGCAGCACCGTCGTCTTCACCCGATCGCCCGGCCGCGCCGCCACCACCCGGTCGTTGCCGCTGACAACCACCTTCTGATCGGCCGGCAGGTGCCAGAGCGCGGAGTACTCCTGCTCCACGTCCGACGTACCGCGGTCCAGCACCACCATCACGTCCGGGTCCTTCTGCACCAGTACGTCGCGGGTCCGGTCGACGCCGGCGCCGGGCGAGTCGTGCAGCTCGTAGAACTCCGACGTCGGCTTCAGCGAGGATCGCACAAGCTTGGTCTCCGGGTGCCCGGTCGCCGACTTCACGGTCAGCTCGTTGTGCGCGAACTGGCTCCTCGCCCAGAACCGCCAGTCGTCCACGGTGTACCCGGCGTGCCCGCCGTCGATCAGGATGTCCCGCCCGTGCGAGGTGTACGTGATCGACGTGTGGTCGTTGTGCCCGTGCAGCTTCTGCGACGGCCCGAACCGGATGCTGTACGTCGACTCCTGCGCGAACGCCCGCGTCTCGCCCCACCCGGTCCGTCCGAAGATGTACCCGGCGTCGAAGATCCCGATCCGCTGCGTCGGGCGGATTCCGCGCGCGCCGAGCGTACCGGCGTACTCGAGGACCGTCCCCTGCACCGGCACCGTCCTGACCACCTCGGAGTCGCCGAGCTGCGGCAGGTTCCCGAGTGAGTTGGTGGCCAGCGCGAGCCATTTCGCGAGCTCCCGCCGACGCGCCATGATCGTCGTGCCCGGGTCCACCCCGCACTTCCGCAGTACGTCGATCGCACGTCCCCACAGGGCGTAGTTGAACTGTGCGTATCCTGTCGACTGTTCGTTGGTCGACCCCTGGGTATCGATCGAGGTCTTGATCGCACTGGTCAGCCGGTCGGCCGCGACCTTCTTCAGGTCGCTCCGCATCAACGTGCAGCCGATCCCGAACAGCGCCATGCTCTCGTCGGTGCCGTGGTTCCAGTCGCCGCTGTAGTTCTTCCGCAGGAACCACGCGTGGTCGAGCAGTGCCTTGTCGAGCCAGGCGTACGTGAGCGGCAGCTGCCCCACGTGCAACCCCGACAGCACCGCCTGCCGCAGGCAGATCAGCACGTTGGTGCGGTGCATGGTCGACTCGTACGCGCCGACGTCGGACTTCCACGAGTACGGGTTGTCGTTCACCCAGTCGCGGGCGATCGTACTGACCCGCTGCAGCGCCGCCTTGTCGCCGCGTCCGCCGGCGGTGATTCCTTGGCCGAGCCAACGAAGCGAGTGCAGCCACATGTACCAGCTCGGGTTCTTGGCCGGGTTCAGCCGCCAGTTGATGTTGCCGTGGCCGTCACCGACCCTGGTCGGCGGCGTCGTTCCCCAGGTGAAGGTGTCCCTGTACAGGTTGCCGAGCGGGTTCGTCCGATCGATCCCGCTGTACGCCGGACACGTGTAGATGTCGCGCCGTGCCGGCATCGTCGGCGGTGGGCTCGGCGGTTCGGGGGTCTGGCTCATGGTCGGGTCCGGGGCCGCCTCCGGCTCGGTCCCGGCCCAGGGGGCGACCAGCATGACGGCCAGTACGGCGGCGCCCGTGAGCATCGCGGTCGTGAGCCGCAGGGTCGTTCTGGTACGCAGATGTCTCGCGGGCATCGTTTTCCCCCTCGTCCGGGCATGCCGGTGCCGAAAGCGGTGCCGGGCGCTGTGTGCTGGTACATCTGACCGTGCGGCGTAAAGGTTGCTTACGGCATCAAGCGGGCCGTCAGGTACGTCGCGATCGGTTCCCCCGGAGGTCAGATTCGTTCCTCTACCGGACAGATGTGGCCAGCACCCGGAAAGTTGCGTTTCCGGATGCCCGTTCGGGCACCTCAGCTGTGCCGGATCGCCTGCAGAATCAGGGTGTTCCGCGCATCCTGCCCGGCCGGCACGGTGGTGTGGCGGCCGTCGCGGAGATCGGTGTCCAGCCGCTCGGGATGCGCCGCCAGGAACTCGGCCCAGTGCACGACCCGCAGGTTCGGGTGCTGCAGCTGTGCCTGCTCCAGTTGCAGGTTGATCCACTCGCTGTTCCGCTGGTCGGCGACCTGGACCGCCGCCGGTTTGCCGGTACGTGCCACCTGGACGTCGACCCACTACACGGTCCGCCTCGGCCCGGCGATCCGCAGCGCGCGCTCGACCTGGGCGCCGAACGCGGCCGGGTCGAAGATGTCGTTGGACCCGACCGCCATCACGATCCGCCGCGGCAGCCCGTACGCCTTGGCCCACGCGGCCAGCTCGTCAACCGCTGCCGACGTCGGCTGACCGGCCCAGCTGTACTGCGCGAACGACGTACCGAGCTGTTGCTCCAAGAGCCGGCCGAGTGCCGCGCCGTCCTGGACCGCGATGCTGTCGCCGAACAGGACGATGCCGTCGGACGCGACCACGTGCCGGACCTCCGAGCCGCTCGCGATCACGCGATCGTTCTTCTGGTACGAACCGAGCGCGCCGGATCCGTAACTGCCGGTGTCGACAACCGGCTTCGCGTGCACGTCCGGAGTGTCGAAGTGCAGCAGCGCCAGGAGGGCAGCTGTCAGTACGACGATGATGGCGGCCGAGACCGACCAGCGTCTGATGATCATGCACAACTCCCGCAGAGAACGACGTGCCTGTTACACGCGTAGATCGGTCCGCAGGTTGGCTAGTGGCTTGCGATCGCGTCGGCTATCAGGCCGTTGCGGGCGGAGCTGCCGGTCGGCTCGCTGGTGTGGACGCCGTCGCGCAGGTACTGGGCGGGGCCGTTCGGTTGCGTCGTGAGGAACTCGGACCATTCGACGATCCGCAGGTTCGGGTGCAGCAGGGCGGCCTGGGCCAGCTGCTGGTTGATCCAGGTGCTGTTCGCGAGGTCGGCGTCCTGGACGGAGGCCGGCTGCTTGGTGCGGCTCGCGTACACGTTCACCCAGTAGACCGTTCGGTTCGGGCCCGCGATCCGGATCGCGCGCTCGACCTGCTCGGTGAACGCGGGCGGGTCGAAGATGTCGTTGGTGCCGACCGCCATCACGATCCGCTGCGGCAGACCGTAGCTGCGCGACCAGTCCTCGAGCGCGTCGACCGCCGCGGACGCCGGCTGCCCGGACCAGTCGTGCACCGCGATCGGGTCGGCCCCGCGGTCCGCCAGCAGTTGTTCGAGCGCGGAGCTGTCCTGCACCGCGATGCTGTCGCCGAACATGAAGACGCCGTCGAACGCGAGGACGTCGCGAATCTGGTCCTCGGAGGAGATCCGGTGCAGCAGGCCCTGCCAGGGCCCGAGCGTGCCGGAGCCGTACGGGCCGCCGCCCCTGGTCGGCACGCTGTACGACGTGCCGCCGACCAGGGCCTCGGATCCGGTCGTACGCGGTTCGAGTACGACGAACACGCCGCCGAGCACCGCGACGACCAGCAGCGTGACGACGATCGCGAGCAACGATCCGAAGAACGCCCGGACCCCCGACACCTCCGTCGCCCCACCCTGCCGCACGCTTCCCGCCCTTCGTTCTCTCCGCACAATGACATGACGCGGTGACCCCCAGATCCGCTGCATGCCTGCCTACCCCCAACCGCCGGAAGCGAACCCCCCGGTTCCCTTCCTGCCCCTAGCATCCCTGACGCCGCAAATCATGGATAGGTTTTCGGTCATGCCGGAATCAACGGATCTGCCCGCCCTGGAGCGCACCCGCCTCGCCCACCTAGTCGCCCGCCGCACCCCAGAAGCCGCCGCCCGCTGGTCGACGGCGCGGTCGCCGTGTTGAGGTACCGGTCGGCGATCGAGATCGGCGTCGACGGGCGCGAACCGGGGCCGCTCAGCGCCTGGCACCTCGACTGTTACCGCCGTACCGAGGCCGGCTGGCAGGTGCAGTGGTCGCAGGCCACGGAGATCCGGTGACGTACGGGCGGCCTGCCTGTACGTCACCGGATCGCTACTCTGTGAATCCGCCCGTGTGAGTCAGCCGGCGACCTCCGCCTGGCTCCGCTCGACGCAGAACTCGTTGCCCTCGGGGTCCTTCATCGTCACCCAACCGCGCCCGTCCGGACGCCGGTGGTCCTCGTGGATCGTCCCGCCGAGCCCCGAGATCCGCTCGACCTCCGCGTCCCGTGTCCGCTCGGTCGGGCCCCAGTCGAGGTGCACGCGGTTCTTGACGCTCTTACCTTCCGGTACGGCGATGAACAGCAGCCCGGGTACCGGATCCGGCGCCACCACCAGCACCTCGTCGTCGCCCGGCTCGTCGCCGTCCCCGAGCGGCCAGCCGGTCACGGTACTCCAGAACTGGGCCAGCTCGTAGGGGTTCGCCGCATCAATCGTGATGTGTCGCAATTTCATGCGCAGACCTTAACCACTTGGCCGTCCACCGGGTCTCGCGGACTGTCGGCGGCCGGGTCTACTGTGCGAAGCATGGCGCCGGACCAGAAGGCCCGGCCAGTTTGGGGGAAGGACGATCCGATGGCATCCCGGCTCAATCCGTACATCCAGTTCCAGAACGAAGCGCGTGCCGCCATGGAGTTCTACCAGGGAGTCTTCGGCGGCGACGTGTCGTCGAACACCTTCAAAGAGTTCGGCGCCTCGCACGGCCCGGACGACGAGGACCTGCTGATGCACAGCCAGCTCGAGACGCCGAGCGGGTTCACGCTGATGGCGGCCGACACCCCGCAGGGCATGTCGTACAACCCGGGGGAGAACATCGCGATCAGCCTCAGCGGTGACGGCGAAGAGCTGCGCGGCTACTACACGAAGCTGTCCGACGGCGGCAAGGTGACGGTGCCGCTGGAGAAGCAGATGTGGGGCGACGAGTTCGGCATGGTCACCGACAAGTTCGGGATCAACTGGATGGTCAACATCGCGGGCTGACGACGTACCTTCCCGGGGGATTCGGTGTCCCCGGGAAGGTCTTCGCGGCAGGCTTGACCGGCACGGCTAGTTTTCGACGAAGGCTGCCATCAGGCCGGGCTCGTAGGAGCCGCCCAGCTGGTTGAGCGTGACCGCCATCCGGTTGGTCGCGTTGATCATCGCGATCAGCGTGACCAGTGCGATCAGCTCGTCCTCGGTGTAGTACTTCGCGGCGCGCGCCCACGTCTCGTCGGACACACCCTCGGACGCGTCGGCCAGACGGGTCGCCTCGTCGGTGAGCGCCAGCGCGGCCTGCTCCTCCTCGGTGAAGACCGTGGAGTGCCGCCAGCCCGCGACCAGGTTCAGCCGGGTGGCGGTCTCGCCCGCTGCGGCCGCCTCCTTCGTGTGCAGGTCGATACAGTGGCCGCATCCGTTGATCTGGCTCGCCCGCAGCATCACCAGGTTCTGCGTCGGGTGCGGGAGGGCGGTCTGCTGGATCAGCGCGTGTACGGCGTACAACCGCTTGGCCAGCTTGGCGCCGAACGCGTTCTGCATCAGGTCGATCCGGGTTTCCATCGTCGTCGTCCTCACTGGTGGGATCTACTGGACGAACACGAGATGCCGCGCGGCCGGCGCGTGTGACGTGACGTGCGCCATACGGACCGGGATGTCACAGAGCTGGGGCGGCCGGCATCTGATGGGTGACGCCTGCGGACGAGGGAGCTGTTCCATGACCGGTACCGACCGAGCCACCGAGGCTTTCGTTGCCCATCGCAACCTCCTGTTCACGGTCGCGTACGAGCTGCTCGGCTCGGCCGCGGACGCCGAGGACGTACTGCAGGAGACCTGGCTGCGCTGGGTCGGCGTCGACCTCGACACCGTGCTGGACCATCGCGCGTACCTGGTCCGGATCGCCAGCCGGCAGGCGCTCCAGCGCCTCCGCACCCTCGGCCGCCGGAAGGAGTCGTACGTCGGACCGTGGCTGCCCGAACCGCTGCTCACCGCCCCGGACGTCGCCGACGACGTCGAACTCGCCGACAGCGTCTCGATGGCGATGCTGCTCGTCCTGGAAACCCTGAAACCCACCGAGCGCGCCGTCTTCGTCCTCCGCGAGGTCTTCGGCCTCGAGTACGACGAGATCGCTCAAGCCGTCGACAAGAAGCCCGACGCCGTCCGCCAGATCGCCCACCGCGCCCGCTCCCACGTAGCCGCCCGCCGCCCGCGCGGCCGGGTCTCCGCCGACGAGACCCGCCACGCCTTGGAAGCCTTCCAGCGAGCCGTCAACACCGGCGACATCCAATGCCTCGTCGACATCCTCGCTCCCGACGTGGTCTTCCTCGGCGACGGCGGCGGCGTCGTCCAGGCCCTCCCACGCCCGGTGGTAGGCGCCGAAAAGGTCGCCCGCCTGCTGGCCCTGGCCGTCGACAACCTCACCGAGGCCTCCTTCGAAGTCACCCAGATCAACGGCCGGCCGGCCCTCCTCCTCCGCTTCACCGATGAGGTCGACACCGTCACCGTCCTCCACGTCGAAAACGGCAAAATCACCGGCCTGTACGCCGTCCGCAACCCCGCCAAGCTCTCCCACCTGACCAAAGAAAACCTCCTGACCCGCTGATCGTCAGGAGGTGATGGTCAGCTCGAGTGGGGTCGACAGGTAGAAGCCGCTGACCGTCTGCAGGGTGATCACGAGCGCCCATGTGCCGGGCGGGACGGCGTACCCGAGGTCGGGTACCAGTGAGGCTGTGCCGATGAGGGCGGGTACGGGACGGCTGTGCCCGGGGTCGATCGGGAACTCTATTCGCGGCGCGTTGTGCGGGCCGACGTAGAGGCCGACGACGGCGCCGGAGCTGTCGGTCACCGTGGAGTGCAGATCGCCCGCGGTGATGAGGACCTGTTGGTGTGCGGCGTGGTTCGTCACGAGGACGTCTTGCTTGGAGTGATGGCCGGAGCGGATCGTCAACGGGGCAAGGAGGTCGGCGGTGAGCTCGCCGCGGTCGGCGGGTTCACCGTGTAGTTGGCGGGCGAGCTCGTCCACGAACAGTTGCCTGCCCGGGAAGGTCAGAGCGCCGACCTGCAGCTCGACGAGGTCGCCGTACTTCGCGTGAAGCTCCCCCGCAATGCCGGTCGCCCAGGCAGCGAGCTGAATCCGGAACCGCCGCTCGTGCCTACGCTCGGTGGAGGGGCTTGGCCACACGACAAGTGGCCGCGGCGACTCCTCGCGATACCGCAGCAGATCTTCCCGCAAACTCTCCCAACCGACCATCGCCGCTCCAGTGGCTCAGAACCGAACAAACCACCTGACTCGCTGACGGTCAACGGTTGATGATGCTGGGATGCCTGAACGACATTCGCGTGCTGTGCCCGGTGGACGGGCGTTCTATCTGACTGAGCGGCTTTGGGAGTTGTCGGCGGAGCTTGCCGCGGAGGCTGTGGCAATCGAGAGTATTCGGGAGTTTGATGAGGACTGCTGGTTCGGTGGGCGGGCGGTGACCTGCCGGATGGTGGCTCGGCATGCTGAGCGGATTCAGAAGGCGGATCTGCGGTATCCGGTGATTCTTTCGGCGGACGGGCGGCTGATGGATGGTGGGCATCGGATTGCGAAGGCGTGGCTGAGCGGCGGGACGACCGTCGATGCAGTTCGCTTCGTCGTGGACCCCGAACCGGACTACATCCGGTGGGACCCGACCGACTGACTCCTACTTCACCAGGTGGGCGGATTCGGGGACGGGGGTCAGGGGGGTGCCATTGGTGAGGTAGTGGGTGAGGTTTTCGACGACCAGGTTGGCCATGGCGGTGCGGGTGGGTTGGGTGGCGGAGCCCACGTGGGGGAGGAGGACCGCGTTGGGGAGGGTGAGGAGGTCGGGGTGGACCTTGGGCTCGTGTTCGAAGACGTCCAGGCCGGCGGCTTGGATGGTGTTGGTGCGGAGGGCGTCGACCAAGGCCTGCTCGTCGACGACGGTGCCGCGGGCTACGTTGATGAGGATGCCGTCGGGGCCCAGCGCCTTGAGGACCTCGGCGTCGACGAGGTGGCGCGTGGTCGGGCCGCCGGGGATGACGACCATCAGCGTGTCGATGTCGGCGGCCATCTCGACCAGGGACGGGTAGTACCGGTAGTCGACCGGCTTCGGGCTGCGGTTGTGGTAGGCGACCGAGACGCCGAACGGCTGGACGCGGTCGGCGATCGCCTGGCCGATGCGGCCGAGGCCGAGGATGCCCATCCGGCGGCCGTGCATGGTTGCGCGGGTCAACGGGTACGGCGTACCGTCCGCCCACTCGCCGTCGCGCAGGTACCGCTCGGCCTGGCCTAGCTCGCGGACAGTCATCAGCAGCAGGCCCAGCGCGGTGTCGGCGACCTCGTCGTCCAGGACACCGGGGGTGTTCGTGACGATGACGCCACGCTCGGCGGCGGCCACCGCGTCGATGCGGTCGTACCCGACGCCGAAACTGGCGACCAGCCGTACGGCGGGGAGCCGGTCGAGCCACGGGCCGTCGATCCTCGTACCGCCGGTGGCGACGGCAACGATCTCGTCCCGGCGGGCCGCGAGCACCGCGTCCGGATCGGTCTCCTGCCAGAGCCTGATCAGCTCGCAGTGACCGTCCAACCCGGCGGCGACAGCTTCGTTCATCGGTCCTGGCATCAGCACGACTGGAAGTCCCATGCGTTCATCCTCGACGACGAGCACGGCCCGCACCAGGAACCCGACCGGCACTTCTCAGGAACTGGACCGGAACCGAAGTTCACCCCCGCTTTCCCGCCCAGACCTGTTGCGGCGGCGGACGGAACGACGACGATCAGGAGAGGAGGCCATCATGATCATCGACTGCGCTTACTACCGGGACGGACGCCGCCAGCACGTCGAGGCGATGTCGGTCGCCGACGCCGCCGCGAGCTGCCGGGCCGGCGGGTTCGTCTGGCTGGGCATGTTCGAACCCACCCCCGAGGAACTCGCCGACGTCAGAACGAACTTCGGCCTGCACGAGCTGGCCGTCGAGGACGCACAGACGTTCCACCTCCGCCCCAAGGTCGAGCCGTACGAGGGCGACATCCGGCTGGTCATCCTGCGCACCGCCCGGTACGACGACACCCGCGAGGAGGTCGACTTCGGCGAGGTCAGCGTGTTCGTCGGGCCGTCGTTCGTGATCACCGTCCGGCAGGGCGTGGCGAGCGACCTGCACGGCGCCCGGATCCGCCTCGAGCAGCGCCCCGAACTCCTCGAGTGCGGCACCAGCTCCGTCCTCTGGGCGATCCTCGACCAGGTCGTCGACGGGTACGGCCCGGTGGTCGCTGAGCTGGAGCGCGACATCGAGGAGGTCGAACGGACCGTGTTCGCCGGTTCGGTCGCGCCGACGGAGCGGATCTACTTCCTGCGCCGCGAGGTGACCGACTTCTACCGCGCGGTCCACCCGCTGCTCGCCGTACTCGCGACCCTCGAACGCGACGCTCGCGACACCGCGCTGCTGCCGTACTTCCGCGACGTCCGCGACCACCTGGTGCTGGTGAACGAGGAGGTCGCCGCGCAACGAGACCTGCTCGCCACGGTGCTGGAGGCGAACATGGCGGTGATCGGGGTCGAGCAGACCAAGGTCAGCGTCCGGCAGAACGCCACGATCGAGCAGCTCACGATCCTCGCCACGGTGTTCCTGCCGCTGACCTTCGTGACCGGGTTCTTCGGCCAGAACTTCGCCTGGATGGTCAACCGGATCGGGGCGGAGTGGGACTTCTTCGTGCTGGGCATCGGCGGTCTCCTCGTACCGTGCATCGCCCTGCTGATCTGGTTCCGCCGCCAACGCGCAGCCAGAGACGCGACCTGAGCCGCACGTCAGCCGGCTCGAACATCGGCCCGGCCGATAGGTACAGTCCCGTAACGTGACGTCGCGGTTGATCGTGCTTCGGGGCAACTCGGGCTCCGGCAAGAGCTCTGTCGTGGAAGCGATCCGCGAGCGGTACGGACACGGCATCGCCTACATCGAGCAGGACTACGTACGCCGGACCGTCTTCCAGGAGCTGGCCGAGCCGGACGGTGCCAACATCGAGCTGATCGGGCAGATGGCGAGCTATGCACTCGCCCGGGGCTTCCATGCAGTCGTAGAAGGCATCCTGCCGACCGTCCGGTACGGCGGGATGCTCGCGCGGCTGCATCGTGACCACGGCGGGCACTTCTACTACCTGGACATCCCGTTCGAGGAGACCGTGCGGCGGCACGCGACTCGCGACAAGGCGAGCGCGTTCGCGGCCGACGACATGGCCGACTGGTACCGCCCGAAGGATCTGCTGGACGAGCCGCGCGAGACGGTCATCGACGAGACCAGCTCGCTCGACGCGACCGTCCAGCAGATCCTGAACGAGACCGGACTATGCGGTCCAGCCGCCCAGTTGCAGGTCGGCGACGACGACGGGCTGACCGGTCGCGAGTGACTGGTTCGCGGCGATGCCGACCGCGACCGCCCGGACGCCGTCGTGGACGTCGGCCGCCCGTCCCAGCGGATCGTTGCCCGCGCCAACGAACAGGTCGTCGTACAGCAGCTTGTCGCCGCCGCCGTGGCCGCCCTCGCCGCGTGGGATCTCGACCTCGACCGCGGTCGCCCAGTGCTTCTGCAGGACGAGCCGCTCACCGTTGCTGCGGACGTCGCCCGCGATCACCCGGTCCGACGGGTAGCTCGGGTCGATCTGGTCGTCGACGACCGCGGCCCGCTCGACCACCTCGAGCTCGGCGCGGCCGAGCGTCCCGTTGACCGAAACGCGGTACCCCTCCCACGGCGAGTGCGCGTTCAGCGAGTAGCTCAGCCGGGCACCGTTCGCGTACTCGGCGATCACCGACATGTTGTCCTCGATCGTGATGCCCGGCGCGAACACGTCCTGGTCGCGCAGGTACCCGTCGTACTTCTCGGCCTCGTAGTACAGCTGGCGGTTCGTGTCGTCGGTGCGCAGGTCGAGCAGCCACGGGTCGTTGGCCGAACCATCGATCGTGCCGCGGGCCGGCCGCTCACCGAGACCGCGGGCGGCGGCGTTGCCGGAGCCGTAGAACGCCAGGCCGCCGGAGGCGAACACGCGCGTCGGCTGTGAGGCGATCCACCAGTTCACCAGGTCGAAGTGGTGTGACGCCTTGTGGATCAGCAGACCGCCGGAGTTCTTCTTCTCGCGGTGCCAGCGGCGGAAGTAGTCCGCGCCGTGCCGGGTGTCCAGCACCCACTGGAACTCGATGCTGGTGACCTGCCCGATCTCGCCGTCCCGGATCACCTGTCGGAGCGCGCTGTTCCGCGGCGAGTAGCGGTAGTTGAACGTGACGACCACGGACTTGCCGGACTCGTTCATGGCGTCGACGATCTGCCGGGTGCCGTCGGCGTCGATGGTCAGCGGCTTCTCGACGATCACGTCCGCGCCGGCGCGCAGCAGCCGCGACACCACGGCGGCGTGCGTGTAGTCGGGGCTGGTCACCACGACGCGGTCGACGGACTGCTCCTTGACCATCCGCTCCAGGTCGTCGGCGCCGTACTGCGGGAGGTCCGGGCCGCCCAGCTCGGTCAGCTTGGTCTGGTGGAACGCGAGCCGGCCCGGGTTCGGGTCGAGCAGGGCGACGAGCTCGGCCTCCTCGGGGTGCTCCTGGAGGATGGCGCGGATGTACGACTGCGCTCGCGAACCGGTTCCGGCGACTGCGTAGCGTCTGGGCACGGCGGGCTCCTTCTACTCGTGTAGATCGACAACGCTAGCAACCGCTTTCCGGCCCGGTCAACCGTCGTACCATCACTGCATGCCGAAGGAACCGGTCACCCGGAACGACGTCGCGGAGTACGCCGGCGTGAGTACCGCCGTGGTCAGCTACGTCGTGAACGAAGGCCCGCGGAAGGTCGCGCCGGAGACCCGGGACCGGGTGCTGGAGGCGATCCGCGCGCTCGGCTACCGGCCGAACGCCACCGCCCGGGCGCTCCGGATGGGAACCACGCGGACGTTCGGACTGATTACGCCGGACGGCGGCAACCCGCTGTTCGCGGAGCTCGCGAAGGCGATCGACCGGGAGGCGGCCGCCCGCGGGTACGTCGTCCTGCAGACCAGCGCCGACGGCGACCCGGAGACCGAGAACGCGAAGATCGCCGAGCTGCTCGCCCGGCAGGTCAGCGGCCTGGTTCTGGTGGCACCGACCGACGACCCGAACCTGCGGGACGTCGACGTACCGGTGATCGCGATCAACCGCCGGCTGCCGACCGTCAGCTCGGTGCGGCCGGCGTACCGCGAGGGCGCCCGGCTCGGCGTCGAGCACCTGATCTCGCACGGCCACCGGCGGATCGGCCTGGTGATCGGTGGCGCCGGGCATCCCGAGCGCGAGCTCGGCTGGCGCGACGCGCTGGCGGCCGCGGCGCTGCCGGAGGGACCGGTCGCCCGCGCCACGTTCTCCCGTGAGGGCGGGTACCGGGCCGGCCAGACCCTGCTCCACCACGAGCCGACCGCGATCTTCGCCAGCTCCGACCTGCAGGCGATCGGCGTCATGCGGGCCCTGCACGAGGCGGGCGTGGACGTCCCCGGAGACATCGCGGTCGTGGCCTTCGACGGTACGCCGGAAACGGAGTACACCTGGCCGCCGCTGACCGTCGTACGGCAGCCGGTCGAGAGCCTCGCCGAGGAGGCCGTCCGCCGGCTGATCGAAGGTGAGGACGCGGTCGAGGCCCTGACCGTCCCGACCGAGCTGATCCGCCGGAGGTCGTGCGGCTGCTAGGACGCACCTCCCGATCCCACGCCTACTGCGAGGTGCCCGCCGAGCACCTGCTCGCTACGGCGTGGGATCGGGAGGTACGTCCTAGAGCGTTCCGACGTCCTCGAAGATCAGGGCGGTGCGGGTCGCGAGGACCTCGGGGATCGCCTGGAGTTTCTCCAGGACCAGGCGCCGCAGGCCCTCGTTGTCGGCCGCGCGGACCAGCAGGATCGCGTCGAAGTCGCCGCCGACCAGCGCCATGTGCTTGATCTCCGGGATCGCCTGGAGCTGCTTGCGCAGCGACCGCCACGAGCTCTGCCGGAGACTCAGCGTGACGTACGCCGACGTACCCAGGCCGAGCCGGAGCGGGTCGACGGTGACGGTGAAACCGGTGATCACGCCGGTGTTCGTGAGCCGCTCGACGCGTGCGTACGCGTTCGCACGGGAGATGTGCACCGCGTCGGCCAGCGCCCGGATCGACAGCCGTCCGTCGCGGCCGAGCGCCTCGATGATCAGCCGATCGACCTCGTCGAGCGCCGGGGCGACGACAATCTGTCCAGGACCGGCCCGGTGGACGATCACCTCGTCAGACATTCTGAGCGTCCGATCTGCAGCTTGGAACCAAATGTCTCGCGATTCTCCCAGCTATAGATCCACTTGACCAGCAGGTACGACGATGTGGCTACCGTCCGTCTCCTGCGCTGGAGGGTCTCGTGAGCGAGCGAAGCGAGTTCACCATCAAACACAGTCCACATCGCGCCTCATCGGCGCCCGGAGCGAAGCGAGGACGTCGATGAGCTTCGTCTCGGAGCAGTTGCTCCCCTCCGCGGAACCCGTCTGTCTGATCGACCAGAACGGCGTACCGCACGAGAACCCGTCGTACGAGCTGCCCGCGAGGGACCGGCTCGTCGACGGCTACACACAGTTGATCAAGGCCCGCCGGTTCAACGACCAGGCGAGCGCACTGGTCCGCCAGGGACGGCTGGCGGTCTACCCGTCGTCGCACGGGCAGGAGGCGTGCCAGATCGCCGCAACGATGGTGCTCCGCGAGGGTGACTGGCTGTTCCCGACGTACCGCGACTCGGTCGCGATCATGAGCCGTGGCGTCGACCCGATCGAGACGCTGACGCTGCTCCGCGGCGACTGGCACTCGGGCTACGACCCGTACGAGCACAAGGTCGCGCCGCAGTCGACCCCGCTCGCCACCCAGCTCCCGCATGCGGTCGGGGTGGCGCACGCGGCCCGGCTGAAGGGCGAGGACACGGTCGTGATGGCGCTGGTCGGTGACGGCGGCACCAGCGAGGGCGACTTCCATGAGGCGCTCAACTTCGCGGCGGTGTTCCGGGCGCCGGTGGTGTTCTTCGTGCAGAACAACGAGTACGCGATCTCGGTCCCGCTGGCCAAGCAGACCGCGGCGCCGTCCCTTGCGCACAAGGGAATCGGGTACGGCATTCCGGGTGAACGGGCCGACGGCAACGATCTTGCCGGCCTGCTCGCGGTGCTCGGGCAGGCGGTGGACAAGGCCCGCGCGGGTGCTGGACCGCAGCTGATCGAGGCGCACACGTATCGGGTCCAGGCGCACACGAACGCCGACGACGCGACCCGGTACCGCGCGGACGCCGAGGTCGCGCCGTGGCTCGAACGCGATCCGATCGACCGGCTGACGACGTACCTCTCGCAGAACGGCGGTCTGGACGACGAGGTGCGGCAGCGTGCGGAGGAAAACGCTGTACGAATTTCCGCGCAGCTGCGGGACGGGCTGATGCCGGAGCCCGAGGTGGAGCCGGCCGAGCTGTTCGCCTATCTGTACGCCGAACAGACGCAGCAGCTGCGTGAGCAGGCCGCGTTCCTGCGCGACGAGCTGGCCCGAGAGGAGGCCTGACATGGCGCACACGAAGATCTCGATGGCGCAGGCGCTCAACCAGGCGCTCCGCGACGCGATGACCGCCGACGAGACCGTGGTGATGTTCGGCGAGGACGTGGGCGCGCTCGGCGGCGTGTTCCGGATCACCGACGGGCTGACCGCTGAGTTCGGCGAACAGCGCTGTTTCGACACGCCGCTGGCCGAGGCCGGCATCGTCGGGATGGCGGTCGGGATGGCGATGAACGGGATGCGCCCGGTGGTCGAGATGCAGTTCGACGCGTTCGGGTACCCGGCGTTCGAGCAGGTCGTCTCGCATGTCGCGAAGATGCGCAACCGGACCCGCGGGAAGGTCACGCTACCGATGGTGATCCGGATCCCGTACGGCGGCGGGATCGGCGGCGTCGAGCACCACAGCGACTCGTCGGAGAGCTACTTCGCGCACACTCCGGGGCTCACCGTGGTGACGCCGGCGACGGTGGCGGACGCGTACGGGTTGTTGCGTAAGGCAATCGAATTTCCGGATCCGGTCGTGTTCATGGAGCCGAAGAAGCTCTACTGGGCGAAGGAAGAGGTCGATCTCGGCGAGTCGCAGCCGGCGATCGGTCGGGCCGTCGTACGGCGGGAGGGCGCGGACGCGACGCTGATCGCGTACGGTCCCGCGGTGCCGGTCGCGCTGGAGGCGGCCGAAGCCGCGGCGGCCGAGGGGCGGCAGCTGACCGTGGTCGACCTGCGGTCGATCGTGCCGTTCGACGACGAGACGGTGTGTGCGGCGGTCCGGCGTACCGGGCGGGCTGTGGTCGTCGCGGAGGCGAGCGGGTTCGCGAGTGTGTCGTCGGAGATCGTCGCCCGCGTCACCGAGAAGTGCTTCCACTCGCTGGCGGCGCCGGTGCGGCGGGTGACCGCGTTCGACATTCCGTTCCCGCCGCCGAAGCTGGAGAAGTACCAGCTGCCGAGCGTGGACCGGATCCTTGACGCGGTCGACGATCTGCAGTGGGAGGACTCGTGAGCGAGCGTAGCGAGCGCATCATCAAGCACAGCAACACGTTTCTGCTCCCTGACCTCGGTGAAGGGCTGACCGAGGCGGAGATCGTGCGGTGGTTGGTGAAGGTCGGCGATGTGGTTGCGGTCGACACTCCGATCGCGGAGGTCGAGACGGCCAAGTCGATCGTCGAGCTGCCGTCGCCTTATGCGGGGGTGATCGAGGAGCTTCATGGTGAGCCCGGTACCACGGTGCCGGTCGGGAGTCCGTTGCTCACGGTTGCGGATCCTGCGGGGGCGGCGTACCGCGCAGAGGAGCGCGCGGGGTCGGGGAACGTGCTGGTCGGCTACGGGACGGTGGAGTCGACCGGGTCGGGGCGGCGGCGGAAACCTCGAGTTTCCGGGGTTTCCGGCGTTTCGGAAAACGTTTCGGTGGCACGGGTGCCGTTGGTGATCTCGCCGCTGGTACGGCGGCTGGCGCGGGACGGTGGGGTGGATCTCCACGAATTGACGGGGTCGGGCCCGGACGGGTTGATCGTGCGCCGGGACGTCGAGCACGCGATCGCGTTCCGCGCACAACCGGCCTCCGAGGTACGGCCGTCCGAGGTGCGGCCGTCCGCGATACAGCCATCCGCGGTGCCGGCGACCGCTGGTCAGCCGGCGGTCGCTGGGGTCGAGGCGCGGACCGGTCTACACGAGTTGCGGCGTACTCCGATGAGCGGGTTCCGTAAGGCGGTCGTCGCGACGCTGACTCGGAGTCGCGCGGAGATCCCCGAGGCGACGACCTGGGTCGACGTGGACGCGACCGCACTCGTGGAGCTCCGTGCGTCATTGCGGACGGCAACAGATCCGGGACCCGGTCTACTCGCGTTGATGGCCCGTTTCGTGGTCGCCGGGCTGCTCAAGTACCCGGAGCTCAACGGATACGTCGACACCGGGCGCGAGGAGCTCGTCCAGTACGACGGGGTGAACCTCGGGCTGGCGGCGCAGACCGGCCGCGGTCTCGTCGCACCGGCGATCGGGAACGCGCACACGTTGACGACCCGCGGTCTGGACGCGGAGATCCGCCGGCTGACCGCGTCCGCGCGGGACGGGCGGCTGACCCAGCAGGAGCTGACGTTCGGGACGTTCACGCTGAACAACTACGGCAGCTTCGGCGTGGACGGCAGTGCGGCGATCATCAACCACCCGCAGGTCGCGATCCTCGGCGTCGGCCGGATCATCGACCGGCCGTGGGTGGTCGACGGTGAGATCGCCGTCCGCAAGCTCACCCAGTTGTCGCTCGTGTTCGACCACCGCGTCTGCGACGGCGGCACCGCGGCTGCGTTTCTCCGGTTCGTGGCCGACGCGTTCGAGAACCCCGCGACCGCATTCGCGGACCTCTAAGAGAGCGGACCTCTAAGAGATCTGTCGCGGTCTGAGGCCGACAAGAATCACCCGGAGCCCGGAAGCGAAGCGTGCTTCCGGGCCGGCGGTGCTCTCGCGGTTCAAGTAGGCGGCGAGGTGCTGGGAGTCGACGCCCATCCGGCCCGCCGACTTCGACGCCCAGCGCGCCCCGCTCAGCCCGCTCCGCCGGACGACCGAGATCCACGCGGAGTCGGCCACCGCCGAGCCGATCAGGTAATGAATGACCGCGGACACTGCCGAGTCCAGATGCGTTCCCTTGAACCCGGCCGCGGCCAAGATGCCCTGCACCCGATCGGTCAACGCCTGATAGTTGGGCCCGAGCCCAGCATGCGTCGGCAGCAACTGCGCGGCCCATGGGTGCGCGCACAACGCCAGGTACGCCGCCATCAACACGTCCGTCACCTGCTCGCGCCAGTCGCCCTGCGCCTCGACCAACGCATCAGCCAGAACCGTGTCGACGACAAGCTCGAGCAGGTCGTCCTTGTTGGCGATCCGCCAGTACAGCGCGGAGGTCGCCGCGGTCCCCAGCTCAGCCGCCATCACCCGCATCGAGAACCTATCCAGCCCGTCCCGATCCAGTACCCGGATCGCGGTCGCGACGATGTCCTCTCGGCTCAGCCGGCTCCGCGTCGGCTCCGGCTCGTCCCGCAACCACACCGATCCGAGCGCCGTTCGTCGATCTGCCTCACGCACTGAAACAGTGTGTCACAACCGGGAACACCGTTTCACGACCAAAGTGGGCAGGCCGCGACCTCGGCACGACGACCTGCCCGCCGCACCGGCGAAGACTCGAACCATGACGATCAACCGCGCCCAGTCGCCCTAGGAGCAGCTGCAGCAACGGCAGGGGTGGTGACACCTGCCGTCGCGTCACCACACCGGCGCACGCTCAAGGCGTCGCGTACGACACCGGCGGCCCGACGGCAGCCGCCCGCGCTGACGGCACAGCCAGATGCGTGGCGAGATCCATGCCGTACGGCGTCGAACTGGGTCAGCATCAACGGCAGCGACGTACGCCGGCTGATCGACACCGCGACCGCGGCGCTCAGGGAAGGGCTGACCGTGTCGATCCGCCGCGGTCGTTCGCAGTACGTCCGTGACGAGCAGGAGCAGGCGGACCACCTGACCGACATGCTTGAGGTCTTCACGGAGCAGGGCTTCCTGGGCGCGTCCCCGTACACCTTCATCTCACCCGTCGCCCCACACCGTCCCCAACGACCGCCTCCATGACGGGGACATGGCCGCCTTCAGCCTCTGCAAGGTCCTCTGCTCCGAAGACCAGAACCCGTCATCCCCTACCACCTGGCTACCGAAGAAGTCCTTCCACGCCGTGGCAGGGTTCTACGGCTAGGGCCGGGACCTGGCTGGTGTGGCGGCGGTCCAGTAGGCCGGAGACGAGTGCGACGAGCAGTCCGGCGAAAGCGAGCGCGGCGCCTACCCAGTTGGGAGCGGTGTAGCCGAGGCCGCGCTCGATGGTCAGCCCACCGAGGTACGCGCCGACGGCGTTGCCCAGGTTGAACGCGGCGATGTTGGCCGCGGACGCCAGCGCCGGAGCCCCTGGGGCCTTGTCCATGACCCGCTTCTGCAACGGGGCGACCGTTGCGAACCCGGCTGCTCCGAAGAGCGCGATCGTGACGGCAGACGGGATCTTGGCGTGTGCGGTGAAGACGAACACGACCAGTACGGCGGCCAGCAGCGTCAGGATCAGGTACAGGCTCGGCATCAGCGACCGGTCTGCTGCCTTACCGCCCATCAGGTTGCCCACCACGAGCCCAACGCCGAACAGCACCAGCAGCCAGGTCACCGCGCCGGCAGAGAAGCCCGCGACCTCGGTCATCATCGGTGCGATGTAGGTGAACGACGCGAACACACCCGCGAAGCCCAGCGCGGTCATAGCGAGCGCCAGCCACACCTGCAGGCTCTTGAACACCGCCAGCTCGCTCTTCAGGCCAGGGCCTTCAGCGGAGCCCTGCCGCGGTACCAGGAACACAATGCCCAGTAGCCCGACCACACCGAGCGCAGTGACCGCCCAGAACGTCGACCGCCACCCGAACTGCTGCCCGAGCGCCGTCCCACCCGGTACTCCGAGCACGTTGGCGATCGTGAGCCCGGTGAACATCAGCGCAATCGCGCTCGCCTGCTTCGCCTTCGGTACCAGCGACGCGGCCACGACCGATCCGACACCGAAGAAGGCTCCGTGGGACAGCGCCGCGACGATCCGCCCGGTCATCAGCACGCCGTACGACGGGGCCACCGCGGAGAGCAGGTTGCCGGCGATGAAGACGCCCATCAGCGCGATCAGCACGGTCTTTCGGGAGACCTTGGAGCCGATCGCGGTGAGCAGCGGGGCGCCGACCACGACGCCCAGCGCGTAGCCGGAGATGAGCAGGCCGGCGGACGGGATGCTGACCCCGAAGTCGGTGGCGACCTCGGGGAGCAGCCCCATGATGACGAACTCGGTGGTGCCGATCCCGAACGCACCGATGGCGAGTGCGAGCAGAGCCGCTGGCATGACGCTCCTTCGAAGGTAAGCTGATGACTATTACCGGCGTGCGCGATAGTTGCACACGCGGGCTATTGCACAAGCGCTATGATTGCGCATGCAAGCGTGATGTTCAAGTGGAGGTGCCGTGGGACTACCGGATGACGCCGCGGAGGCGCGGGCGCAGGGGTGGCGAACCCTGGCGGCGCTGCACGCCCGGATCGAGGACGAGCTGGAGCGCGCGCTGCAGAAACAGCACGGGCTGTCGGTGAGCGAGTACAGCGTGCTGGACGTGCTGGCGCGGCAGGACGACTACCACCTGCGGATGAACCAGCTCTCCAACGCAGTGGTGCTCAGTCAGTCCGCTACTACCCGCCTGGTGAACCGCCTGGAGGACCGCAAACTGCTGGAGCGGTACCTGTGCCCGACTGACCGGCGCGGTATCTACACAGAGGTCACCGAGGCCGGCCGTGCCCTGCTCGAGCAGGCCCAGCCGACACATGACGCCGTACTGACGTCTGCACTGTCGAACGCGGCCGACCTACCTGAGCTGTCCCCGCTGGTGCGAGCGCTGGGGAAGCTCCCGCTAGCGGTGTGACATGGCCCGCAAGTACGACAACCGCAAGCTGTACATCCTGCTGATGGGCAGCTGCGCCACGTTGATCATCCTGGCCTGGTTCGTTGTCCGGCTGTTCTCGATCCCGGCAGCCGTCGCGATGAGCGCAGTCGCCGCGGTACTACCCCCGGCCGCCGCCATCGTCGCCAACTGGGGTCACGACAAGCGCTGACCCGACAGCACGTCGATGAAGGCTGCGGCCAGTGGGTCAGGGGTGCTGCGGGTGTACGCCGTGAGCGTGCGGCGCACGGGTGGTTCCGGGCGGAGGATGTGGCCCTCAAAGGCCGGCGGGAGGATGTTGTCGGGGACCAGCGCGGGGCCCAGGCCGGCTGTGGCGAGTGCTGGCGCTGCGGCTGTCTGCTCTGTGCGTACGGCGATGCGCGGTTCGAAACCGGCTTGTGCACAGGCGTTGTCGAGGACGTCCGCGAGTCCGTGGCCGGGCGCGTAGTGCACCCAGGAACGGTCCGCGAGGTCCTGAAGCTTGACGGTGGTCCCGGTCGCTGCCGGGTCGTCGGCGGCGACCACGACGACCAGCTCCTCGGTGCCGAGCACGTGCGTGACTCCGGTCCAGTTCGTGGGCTCGGGACCGACAGCGAGGTCGGCCTGACCGGCGTACATCGCGTCGACGAGCTCGTCGGTATGGCGGTGCTCGAAGAGGCGGATGCCGACGTTCGGACGGGTCTGGCGCCAGCGGCGGAGCGCCCCGGGGAGTACGCCGAGGGTGACCGAGTAGACCGTCGCGATCTGCAGCTCGCCGACTTCGAGGCCCGCCGCCTGGCGTGCGGCGCACCGGGCTCGCTCCGCGTCGGCCAGTGCGGCTCGGGCGTGCGGGAGCATCGCGCGTCCGGTCGGGGTGAGACGTACGGTACGCGGCAGCCGTTCGAGCAGCGGGCCGCCGGCGGAGCGTTCGAGCGCGCGGATCTGGTGGGAGAGCGCGGGCTGCGTCACGTGCAGGAGTTCGGCGGCCCTGGTGAACGAACCTTCGCCGATGACGGTGACGAAGTACTCGAGCTGCCGCAGCGTTGTCATGAACTGAGCTTATGGCTTCGGTGAAAACTATGCCTTGGTCTTATCCGTGCAGGTCAGCAAGGCTGTCGGGTATGGAGAACGTTGCGTTGGTGGTGGGAGCCCGCGGTGTGATCGGGACGAATCTGGTCGAGCATCTCGCGTCGCTGCCGGACTGGCGGGTGATCGGGCTGTCGCGGCGCGGCGGGACCGACGTACCCGGCCAGGTCCGGCACGTCGCGGTGGATCTGCTCGATCCGGACGACACCCGGGAGAAGCTGTCGGGGCTGACCGGCGTGACACACGTCTTCTACGTCGCCTACCAGGACCGGCCGACGTGGGCCGAGCTGGTTCCGCCGAACCTGGCGATGCTGGTCAACGTCGTGGACGCGATCGAGCCGGTCGCGCGCGAACTGCGGCACGTCGGCCTGATGCAGGGGTACAAGGTGTACGGCGCGCATCTCGGCCCGTTCAAGACACCGGCCCGGGAGGACGATCCGCCGCACCTGCCGCCCGAGTTCAACGTCGACCAGCAGCGGTTCCTGGAGGAGCGGCAGCGGGGGAAGGCGTGGACATGGTCGGCGTTGCGCCCTTCTGTGGTTGGCGGTTCGGCCCTCGGCAACCCGATGAACCTCGCGGTCGCGATCGCCGTCTACGCCTCGCTCTCGAAGGAACTCGGCGTACCGCTGCGGTTTCCGGGCAAGCCCGGCGCGTATCACTCGCTGCTGGAGCTGACCGACGCCGGATTGTTGGCCAAGGCAACGGTTTGGGCGGCGACCGCGCCGGCCGCGGCGAACCAGGCGTTCAACATCACGAACGGCGACCTGTTCCGGTGGAGCGAGCTGTGGCCGAAGCTCGGCGCGTGGTTCGGGCTGGAGGTCGCGCCGCCCTTGCCGATGTCGTTGCAGGACGTGATGGCCGGTAAGGAACCGGCGTGGAAGCAGCTGCAGGCGACGCACGGCCTGGCCGCGACGTCGTTCGCCGAGGTGTCGTCGTGGCCGTTCGCCGACTTCGTGTTCGGGTGGGACTACGACTTCTTCGCCGACGCCTCGAAGTCGCGCCGGGCCGGCTTCCACGAGTACGTCGACACCGAGCAGATGTTCTACGACATCTTCACCGACCTCCGTCGGCGGCGCGTCATTCCGTGATGTGGCATGGTTCGGCTGTGACTTCGATGGGTGCGGGAAAGCTGCTCGGGACGAACCTGCGGGCGCGGCGGGACGAGCAGGGCATCTCGCTGTCCGAGCTGGCCCGCCGGTCCGGGATCGCGAAGGGCACACTGTCCCAGCTGGAGTCCGGCGCGGGGAACCCGACGATCGAAACAGTGTTCAGTTTGTCGAACGCTCTCGGCGTCCCGGTGTCGGCGTTGCTGGCCGAGTCGCCGGCCTCCGGTGTGGTCCTGGTGCGGTCCGCGGACGTCGACGTACTGTCCGGTGACGCCATCGACCTGCGGATGCTCCGGCGGCTGGAGCACCCGGGCGGGCTGTTCGAGATCTACAACCAGGAGATCCGGCCGGACGCGATCCAGCACTCGGCCGGGCATCCGGGGACCGAGCACCACGTCGTACTGTCCGGGCGCCTGCGCATCAATACCCATGGGCAGAACGAGGAACTCGGTCCGGGGGACTACCTCGCGTTCCGGGCGGCGGGGGAGCATTCGTACGAGGCCGTGGCCGGTCCGGTGCGGTCGGTGCTGCTGCTCGAGTACCCGCCGGACGTGTACCCGACGGCGGCCGGCGGGCCGCATCTGCCGGGATAGTTCCGGAAAAGGTCCGGGAGAGGTCCGGTTGGGTGCATTGACCGGTCGTCGGAACCGCGCGTAATCTCGGTATCGTTCATTTTAGCGAACGTCCAGCCGAGGAGGCCGTCATGCACCGGTCCGCGACACCCGACGTGGTGGTGGTCGGCGCGGGCATGGTCGGGGCCGCGTGCGCGGAGGCGCTGTCGGCGGCCGGGGTGCGGGTGCTGGTGATCGACCGCGACGGGCCGGCCGCGGGGACGACGGCGGCGGGCGAGGGCAACGTGCTGGTCTCGGACAAGGAGCCGGGCCCGGAGCTCGAGCTGGCGGTCGCGTCGCGCGCGGAGTGGGACGTGGTGCGCGGCCGGCTGCCCGAGCGGGTGGCGGACGTGGAGTGGGAGGCGAAGGGCGGCGTCGTGGTGGCGACGGGCGACCCGGAGCCGCTGACCGTGTTCGCCGCGAAGCAGCGCGAGGCCGGCGTCGACGCGCGGGTGCTCAGACCCGCGGAGGTCTTCGAGCTCGAGCCGTTGCTCACCCCGCGGGTGACGATCGGAGTGCACTACCCGGACGACGCGCAGGTGCAGCCGGTGCTGGCGGCGACCGCGTTGCTCGCCGCTGTTCGCGAGCGCGGCGGCGAGGTGCGGTCGGGGATCACCGCGCTTGGGATCCGGCAGTCGCGCGGCCGGGTCGTCGGAGTGGACACGTCCGACGGCGACATCGCCTGCGGTGCGGTGCTGAATGCCTGCGGTCCCTGGTCGGGCGCGTTCAGCGTGGCGGCCGGCGCGCGGATCGAGGTGCTGCCGCGACGCGGGATGATCCTCGTGACCGCACCGCTGCCGGAGTGTGTGCGGCACAAGGTGTACGACGCGGATTACGTCGGCGCGGTCGGCAGCGGGGACGCAGAGCTGCAGACGTCGACGGTGGTGGAGTCGACCCGGGCCGGGACGGTGCTGATCGGTTCGAGCCGGGAGCGGATCGGGTTCGACGACACGATCCGGGTGCGGGTGTTGCGGGAGCTCGCCCGGAAGGCCATGGGGCTGTTCCCGTTCCTGGGCGAGGTTCCGGTGCTGCGCGCGTACGGCGGCTTCCGTCCGTATGCTCCGGATCATCTGCCGGTGATCGGCCAGGACCCGCGGGTGCACGGGCTCTGGCATGCGACCGGTCACGAAGGCGCGGGCATCGGGCTGGCGCCGTCGACCGGCCGGCTGATCACGGAGCTGTTCCTCGGGCTGGCCCCCCATCTCGACCCGGCGCCGTTCCGCGTCGACCGTCCGGCGGTGATCGCGGCATGACCGCCTATCAACGTCCGCGCGCAGGGGACCCAGCTGAGGTCGGTACGCCGTCCACGTTCGAGGTCAGCGTCGACGGCCATCCGGTCACGGCGCAGGCCGGTCAGACCGTCGCCGCCGTACTGCTGGCCAACGGCCACGACACCTGGCGGACGACGCGGATCCACAATCGGCCGCGCGGCGTCTTCTGCGGCATCGGCGCCTGCCAGGACTGCCTGGTCACCCTCAACACCCTTCCGCATGTCCGAGCCTGCCAGCGAACCATCACCCCCGGCGACACCATCACAACCGCCAACCGTCCACTCCTCCCCGGCCCCGAGCCCACCTCCACCTCCACGTCAGGGTCAGCGCCCGCCCCTGCGTCAGCGCTCACGTCCGTCTCCCCCGATGGGATGGCCGGCCAACAGGTCCCGCCTCCGTCGCGCGGCTCGGTGGGGAGTGCGCGGGTGGTGGAGGTTGTGGTGGTGGGCGGCGGTCCGGCGGGGGTTGCTGCGGCGCTAGGGGCTGCGGACGGTGGGGCGGAGGTGCTGGTTGTCGACAGCGGGCGGGCTGTTGGCGGGCAGTACAACCGACAGTTGCCGGAGGAGTTCGGTGCGCGCCGGCCGGATCGGTTGCAGCACGAGTGGAAGGCGTTCGCGGCGCAGCGGGATCGGCTGGTCGGCCATCCGCGGATCACCTACCTGCCGGAGACGTCGATCTGGGCCCTTGAGGGACTCCGGCTCTGGGCACAGACCGGCCCGGCGGATGCACCCGGGCGGCAGCCGTTCGCCATCGATGCGAAGGCTGTCGTGCTGGCGACCGGTGCCTACGATCGCGTGCTTCCGTTCCCTGGTTGGGATCTCGCCGGCGTCTACACTGCGGGAGCCGCGCAGGCCCTCGCGAAGGGGCAGCGCATCGCGATCGGTCATCGGGTGCTCGTCGCGGGCACCGGCCCGTTCCTGCTGCCGGTGGCCGAATCGCTGATCGGCGTCGGCGCGCAGGTCGTCGCACTCCTCGAAGCCAACACGCTGAAGACCGTCCGCAAGGGCTGGTCCACCGACGTACTAGTTGCCCCGAGCAAGTTTCGGGAGGTGGCCGGGTACGGCGCCTTGCTCGCCCGGCACCGGGTCCCGCTCCGGCACGGCTGGACAGTCCTCGCCGCCCACGGCTCCGCTCACGTCGAGGCCGCCACCATCGCCCGCCTGGACGAGAACTGGCGCCCGCTTCGTGGGACCGAACGCCGCGTGGCCGTCGACGCGATCTGCCTCGGGTTCGGCTTCACCGCCAACCTGGAGCTGGCCGTCTCCGCCCGCTGCACGGTCGGCACCGGCCCCGACGGCGGACCGGCCGTGTCCGTGGACGCCAACCAGCAGACAACCACCCCCGGGTACTTCGCCGCCGGCGAGCTCACCGGCATCGGCGGCGCCGCTCTCTCCGCCGCGGAAGGCGCCGTCGCCGGCGCCTCGGCCGCCCGCCACGCGCTGTCCGCAGCCCAGCCACCGGTGCGGACCACCGCGGATCCAGCCGTCGCGAAGGGCCGCCGGTTCGCGGCCGCGCTCGCCAAGGCTTATCCGGTCCGTGACGGCTGGAAGGCCTGGAGTACGGCGGAAACGCTCGTCTGCCGCTGTGAAGAGGTGACCCGCGGCGAGCTCGAGGCCGCCGCGGACGACCGCGGCCTGCAGGACGGCCGCGCCATGAAGCTGAGCAGTCGCGCAGGCCTCGGCATGTGCCAGGGACGGGTGTGCTCGCGCACCGTCGCTGCCCTGCTCGCCGGCCCGGGCGACGTACCGAATCCGAGCATGAAACGACCGATCGCCGTACCGGTGCGGCTGCGGGATCTGGCCGCCGCCGAGGTCGCGGAATCAGCAGAAACGATGGAGGAACAATGACCGAGAAGCTGGACGGCGTGATCGTCGCGACCGCCCTTCCGTACGCCGAGGACGCGTCGGCGCCGGCCGGACTGCGCCCGGACCTGGACAAGTACGCCGAACACTGCCGCTGGCTGGTGGACAACGGCTGCCGCGGCGTCGGGCCGAACGGGTCCCTCGGCGAGTACTCGTCGCTCACCGACGACGAGCGTCGCGCGGTCGCGAAGACCGCGATCGAGGCCGTCGGCGACGACGGCGTGGTGGTCGTCGGCGTGCACGGTGCCGGCTCGCACCAGGCCCGTGCCTGGGCGGAGAAGGCCGCCGAGGACGGTGCGCACGGCGTACTGTGCCTGCCGCCGACGATGTACCGGGCGAACCGCGGCGAGGTGATCGCGCACTTCACCGAGGTCGCGAAGGCCGGGCTGCCGGTGATGGTCTACAACAACCCGCTCGACACCAAGGTCGACCTGACGCCGGACCTGCTCGCCGAGATCGCGCAGATCGAGAACGTCGTCGCGGTGAAGGAGTTCTCCGGCGACGTCCGGCGGATCCTGGAGATCCGCGAGCTGGCACCGGACCTGGCCGTGATCGCGGGCGCCGACGACCTCACGCTCGAGGCGTTGCTGATGGGCGCGACCGGCTGGTTCGCCGGCTTCCCGAACGTGTTCCCGAAGGAATCGGTGCAGTTGTTCGGGCTCGCCACGCAGGGCAAGCTGGAGGAGGCCCGGGCACTGTACGAGCCGCTGGTCGCCGCGTTCCGGTGGGACTCGCGGACCGAGTTCGTGCAGGCGATCAAGTACGGCATGGACTACGTCGGACGGTTCGGCGGACCGTGCCGGCCGCCGCGCGGGCCGCTCGTCCCCGAGCACGTCGTGCAGTTGGAGCAGGACATGAAGAAGGCAGTGGAGTCGCTGAGATGAGGTCGGCATGAGGTCCGTTCGGACGATCAGCGCGATCGACTCGCACACCGAGGGCATGCCGACCCGGGTCGTCACCGGCGGGGTCGGCGTGGTCCCGGGTGCGACGATGGCGGAGCGCCGCGAGTACTTCGTGAAGCACCTGGACGACCTGAGGTTGTTCCTGGTGAACGAGCCCCGCGGGCATGCCGCGATGAGCGGCGCGATCCTGCAGCCGCCGACCCGGTCCGACGCGGACTGGGGCGTGCTGTACATCGAGGTCTCCGGCTGCCTGCCGATGTGCGGCCACGGGACGATCGGGGTCGCGACCGTCCTGGTCGAGTCCGGCATGGTCACGGTCACCGAGCCGGGAACACAGGTCCGGCTGGACACCCCGGCCGGGCTGGTCGTCGTTGACGTTGCCGTGAGCAACGGTCGCGCGGAGCACGTGACGCTGCGGAACGTCCCGTCGTACTCGCACGCCCTGGACGCGACTGTCGAGGTGCCTGGGCTGGGCAAGGTCACGTACGACATGGCGTACGGCGGGAACTACTACGCGATCCTGCCGCTGGAGCAGCTCGGGATCCCGTTCGACCGCGCCGAGAAGGACCGCATCCTGACGGCCGGCCTGGACATCATGGACGCGATCAACGCCACCGACCGCCCGGTGCATCCGCTGGACCCCGGGATCAACGGGTGCAAGCACGTCCAGTTCACCGCACCGGGCGAGGACGGCGCCGACTCGCGCAACGCGATGGCGATCCACCCCGGCTGGTTCGACCGCTCACCGTGCGGCACCGGTACCTCCGCCCGGATGGCCCAACTCCACGCCCGCGGCGAACTCGCCCTCGACACCGACTTCGTGAACGAGTCCTTCATCGGCACCCGCTTCACCGGCCGCCTGCTCGAGGAAACCACGGTCGGCCCCCACCCCGCCGTCGTCCCCACCGTCACCGGCCGGGCCTGGATCACCGGCACCGCCAACTACCTCCTGGACCCCGACGACCCCTTCCCCACCGGCTTCGTCCTGTAGCCGGGAGGCCGGTGGGGTCAGCGGTGGAGTTTGGATTGCCAGTCGGTGGGGACGTTGCCGCCGGGGACGGGCTGGGTTGCGGGGCGGGAGGCTGGTGGGGCGAGGTCGGGCCCGTCGTAGTACTGGGACTCGCCGTAGTGCCAGAACCAGTCTTCGCCTGGTTCGAAGCTGCGGACGATCTGGTGGCCGGAGTCGGCGGCGTGGGCGGAAGCGTGCTGGGCGGGGGACGAGTCGCAGCAGCCGATGTGACCGCACTGGGCGCAGCGCCGCAGGTGGAACCACCAGCCGCCGGCGTCCAGGCACTCGACACAGCCGGTGCCGCTCGGCGGGACGGTGCTGTCGATACCCGGCGTTCCAGAAGTCATAGGGCACATCCTGTCCCGTCCCCGCCGCCCGAACAAGGCACCTCAGAAGAGGACATGCCCTGTCCGCTACCTCCGACAGGCTGGACGCATGACGACACAGCAGATCCCGGGCGGGAAGTCGACCATCACTCCGTACGTCGTGGTGAAAGGCGCGGACAAGTTCCTGGACTTCGTGGAGCAGACGTTCGAGGTGCAGGCCTCGGGGCGGTTTCCGAATGAGGACGGGACCGTCGGGCATGCGGAGATCACCGTCGGCGAGTCGGTCCTGATGACGTTCGACGCGGCGCCCGGGTGGCCGGACACGCCGGCGTTCCTGAGCGTGTACGTCGACGACGTCGAGCGGATCTACCGGCGGGCGATCGAGGCCGGCGCGACGGTCGTGACCGAGTTGATGTACTCCGGGATCACCGGCGACCGGGGCGGCCGGGTGCAGGACCCGACCGGCAACATCTGGTGGCTGCAGACACACGTCGAGGACGTCGACCCGAGCAGCCTTCCGGCGCTGTTCGCGGATCCGGCCGAGGCCGCGCTGATGCGGAAGGCCCAGCAGACGTTCGCCGCCGCGATGGAGAGGCCCGTGCCGATCAGCTGACGAGTCGTACCGGCTGGCCCGGGCGGAGTTGGGCGCAGGCGTTCAGGTCCGCGGCGGCGACGTACGCGATGACCGGGTAGCCGCCGGTCACCGGGTGGTCGGCGAGGAAGATGACCGGGGTGCCGGACGGGGGGATCTGGATCGCGCCGTGGGTCATGCCCTCGCTGGCCAGTTCGCCGGCGCGGGCACGTTCCAGTGGCGTGCCGTCCAGGCGTACGCCGACCCGGTTGCTGTTGGTGCTCACCTCGTAGACCTGCGAGAGAAGCGACGCCCAGCCGGCGTCGGTGAACCAGTCCCGCCTTGGGCCGGGGGTCACTCGTAGTACGACCTGGCCGGCGGCCGGGTGGGCGACGGGGGCCTGATCGACCCCAGGCATCGGATGGACGAGCGAGCCGACCTGCAGCGTTTGTCCAGCCACCAAAGGCGAAGGACCGAGGCCGGAGAGCAAGTCAGTGGAGCGGGAGCCCAGGACGGGAGGAACGTCGAGGCCGCCGCGGACGGCGACGTACGTGCGCAGGCCGCTGGCGGGTGGGCCCAGGCGGAGGAGTTCGCCGGACCTCAGCAGGGCAGGGGCGTTCAGGGGTACGCCGGTGCACGGGGCGCCGGTGATCGCCAGCAGGAGGTCTGTGTCGGCGTGGATGGTGAGGCCGCCGTACGTGACCTCGATCGCGGCCGCGCCCTCGTGGTTGCCGACCAGCCGGTTCGCGAGCTCGTAGGCGGCCCGGTCGCAGGCGCCCGATGCCGGGACCCCGAGGGCGGCCTGACCGGCCCGTCCGCGGTCCTGGATTGTTGCCAACGGCCCCGTTGTCAGAACGGTCAGGCTGCTCATCCACGACCCGCGTCGACGAACCGGACCCGGCGGCCGGGGTGGAGCAGCGCGGCAGGCTCACGCGACGCGTCGAACGTCCGCACCGACGTACGGCCGATCAGCTGCCAGCCGCCGGGGGACTCGCGCGGATACACGCCACTGAATTCCCCGGCCAGCCCGACCGCGCCGGCCGGGACCTTGGTCCGCGGCGAGGTCCGGCGCGGGATGTTCCAGTCGCCGTCGGACGTCAGATAGCCGAAGCCGGGCGCGAAACCGGAGAAGGCAACGGTCCACGAAGCGGAGGTATGGCGAGCGACCACGTCGTCCCGCGTACAGCCGAGAAGAACAGCGACGTCGTCCAGGTCCGCCCCGTCGTACACGACCGGGATCTCGATCAGCTCGCCGCTGGTACGGCGATCCCGAGCGGGAACCAGCTCCCGCAGGCTGCGGGACAAGCCGGCGAGGTCACCCCGAGTGGTGACGAGAATCGTCCGCGCCGCCGGGACGATGTCCACAACCTCCGGCGGCGGGTCCGCGGCGAGCGCCGCGTAGTACCCGAGCACCTGGTCGAGGTCGTCGAGCTCCACCAGCAGTGCCCGGTCACCCGACGGAAGGATCCGCATCACCCGGTGAACGGGCGTACGTCGACGCCCGCTCCCTCCAGTGCGCCACGCACCCGCCGTGCGATCTCCACAGCACCAGGAGTGTCGCCGTGCACGCAGATCGAGGCCGCCTGCACGACGAGCGAACCACCGTCGACGTCACGAATCGCCCGACCGGTCGCCATCGCCGTACACCGCGCGGCGATCTCGTCCGCGTCGTGCAGCACCGACCCAGGCAAACGCCGCGACACCAACGTGCCCGTCGCCGTGTATGCGCGGTCCGCGAAAGCTTCGTGTACGACGGTCAGCCCGGCCTCGGAAGCGAGCCGCAGCCACTCCGAGCCCGGCAGGCCGAGCACCGGAAGCGTCTTGTCGTACTCCGCGACCGCGGCGACCACGGCACCCGCCTGCCCCACGTGATGGCCGATCGTGTTGTACAGCGCCCCGTGCGGCTTCACGTACCGGACCCGGTCGCCCGCGATCCGCGCGAACGCGTCCAGCGCGCCGAGCTGGTAGACGACCTCGTCGCGCAGCGCGTCCGGCTCGATGTCGACGTACCGCCGCCCGAATCCGGCCTTGTCGGCGTACCCGACGTGCGCGCCGATCGCGACGCCGCGCTCGACCGCCTCGGCCGTCACCCGGCGCATGATCGACGGGTCACCGGCGTGGAAGCCGCAGGCGATGTTCGCACTCGTCACGACGTCGAGCAGTGCCGAGTCGTCACCCATCGACCAGGAACCGAAGCCCTCACCCAGGTCCGCGTTGAGGTCCATGAGCCCGAGCGTAGAGATTGTTGAACAATCCTGCAAGAGCCTTGTTCCACTTTTACCGGCCACCTGGGATGATGCAGAGATGACTGAGACCGGCCGCCAGACGTGGCTGCGGACCGTCGCCGCCGACGTCGCGCGGCTGGACCGGAGCAGCTCGGCGGAGCGCGCTGCCGACATCCTGCGCCGCAGTATCACCGAGGGCGCATTGCCGCCCGGCGCGCAGCTGTCCGAGGTCGAGCTGACCGAGGTCCTGGAGGTGAGCCGGAACACGCTCCGCGAGGCGTTCCGGCTGCTCACCCATGAAGGACTGCTGATCTACAAGCTGCACCGCGGCGTGTTCGTCCCGGAGCTCGACGAGCAGGACGTCATCGACCTGTACCGGCTGCGCCGCGTCCTCGAGGTGGACGTCGTCCGCGGGCTGTCCGGGCGTGACCCGGAGCTGCCCGCGAGCCGGCTGGAGCCGCTGCACGACGACGTCGAGGTGGCCAAGGCGGCCGCCCGCGCGGACCGCTGGCCGGCCGTCGGTACGGCGAACATGCGCTTCCACCAGCACCTGATCGGCCTGGCCGACAGCTCGCGGATGGACGCGATGACCGGCCGGCTGCTCGCCGAACTGCGGCTGCTGTTCCACGTCATCGCGGCTCCCCGTGAGCTGCACGAGCCGTACATCGCGCGGAACCGCGGCCTGCTCGAACTGCTCGAGGCCCGCAAGTACGACGAGGCCGCGGCGGACCTGCATCAGTACCTGCTCGACTCCGAAGAAGGCATCCTGGCCGCCTTCCGGGATAAGGGCTTGCAAACCGCGCCGGGAACCTGAGTTGATGAGCAGAAACGTCAGCAGCAAAGGGGAGCACAGGTCATGACCGATGACGACCGGATCGACCAGACGCCGAAGTCCTACCGGCCGATCGACGCCAAGGGATTCCGGGAGTTCGTCTCTCGCGGCTGGGGGCCGGTCGACCGGTCGGTGGCGGTGCCGGAGGGGCTTGCCGAGGCTGCCGCGGCGCACCGGCGGAAGCTTGCCGCCGCGCTGCCGGGCCGCCGGATCGCGCTCGGCGCGGGCCGGGCGCCGGTCCGGTCGAACGACACCGACTACCAGTTCCGCGCGGACAGCGACTTCGTCTGGCTGACCGGCTGCCAGGCCGAGGGCGCCGTCCTCGTCATCTCCGGCGACGGCGACGCGACGCTCTACCTGCGCGAGACCGCCGGCCCGGGCGAGGCGGACTTCTTCGCGAACGCGCGCGACGGTGAGCTGTGGATCGGCCCGGTGCCGGGCCTGAAGGACTGGTCGGACGCGCTGCAGATCGCCTGCCGCCCGATCGACGAACTGCCGGCCGCGGTCCGCGGCGCGGTGCCGTTCATGCTGTCGGTGCCGGGTGTCGAGCCGATGCTGGACGCCCTGGTCCGGACCTCGCCGACCGACGGCAACGCGCTGCGGCAGAGCATCGCCGAGCTGCGCCGGATCAAGGACGACTGGGAGCTCGACCAGCTCCGCGAGGCGGTCGCGGCCAGCGTGCTCGCGTTCGGCGACGTCGCGAGCGAGCTGCCGGAGGCGATCCGGGGCGGCGGCGAGCGCTGGCTGCAGGGCACCTTCGACCGGCGGGCGCGGACCGCGGGCAACGGTGTCGGCTACGCGTCGATCGTTGCTGCTGGCAACCATGCGCCGGTGCTGCACTGGGTCCGCAACGACGGCCCGGTGAACGAGGGCGACGTGATCCTGCTGGACGCCGGCGTCGAGACCCGCACGCTCTACACCGCCGATGTGACCCGGACGTTCCCGGCCACCGGCGAGTACACCGCGGCGCAGCGGCAGGTGCACGACCTGGTCCACAAGGCCCAGCTCGCGTCGCTGGACGCCGTCAAGGTCGGGGCGCCGTACCGCGCCTTCCAGCACGAGGCGTTGCGCGTGCTGGCCGAGGGCCTGCGGGACTGGGGTCTGCTGGACGCGTCGATCGACGAGCTGCTCGGCCCGGACGGGCAGCAGCACCGCCGGTACATCGTCTGTGGCACCGGCCACTACATCGGCCTCGACGTACATGACTGCGACGCGTCCCGGCCGGAGGCGTACTTCGCCGGCACGATCGAGGCCGGGATGGCGCTTGCGGTCGAGCCGGGCCTGTACTTCCACCCGAACGACGAGACCGTGCCGCCGGAGCTGCGCGGGATCGGGATCCGGATCGAGGACAACGTGGTGGTGCACGAGGCCCGGCTCGAGATCCTCACCGAGGACCTGCCGATCACCACCGACGGGCTGGAGCAGTGGACCCGCTCGCACCTCGGGAGGTAATCAAGATTACCGATCACGAACGGTAACGTTCGCCGCCGCTCGACGATGTAGAGGGCGGGGAGGGCTGAACTCGGCCCGGCGCGTGGCAGTGGGGGGGCCGCGGTCCACGCGCCCGGCCGAGTCGGCCTCGACCGGGCCAGGGGGACCCGGCGGCCCCGACGTACGGGGAGTTACGACCATGAACCTACGAGTGCGCGTGGTGCACTGCGGAAGCCGGCGCTGGTACGCCGACATCGACGACGCCGACGATCCGCAACCGGACGATCCGTTCTGGTTCGTCGACAACTGCCGGACCCAGCCGCAGGCACTGGAGACCGCCTGCTCCGAGCTCAGGCTGATGTCGGGCCGGCTGGTGCGAGGCGATCGGCTCGACCGGGTGCTCGAAGTGACCGGCGTCCCGGTCTGACCGGCCACCCGGCCGGTGGTACGGCGGCGCAGGCGCTGCCGCGCTCCAGCACGTCCCGCGCGATCAGGTAGTCGTCGATCGCGGTCTGCATGCACGGGCTCTTGGCCCACTGCGGGCTCGCACCCCGAACATGGCTTGAGGGGGTTGTTAGGGTCGGCGGTGATGAGTACCAAACATGCACAGTGGTTCCGGGTGGTGGCGATCGCCGAGGCGATCTCGTGGACCGGGTTGCTGATCGGAATGCTGTTCAAGTACGTGCTGTCCGACAACGAGCTCGGGGTGAGGATCTTCGGCCCGATCCACGGCGGCGTCTTCGTCGCGTACGTCGTCACCGTGCTCGCTGTTCGCGGCCCACTGCGCTGGTCCTGGCCGGTCACACTGGCGGCGCTGGCGGCCAGTGTTCCGCCGCTGTTCACCTGGTTCTTCGAGATCTGGGCGGTCCGCACGGGCCGGATTGACGGCGCCGGGCAGACCGCCGTACCGTCCACAGCGTCAGCAAATTCAACAGCTGCATGAACCCGTGCGGGAGAGACCCGGCCAGAGCTGATTTCTGGTACCGGGCGCCGTAGGAGCAACTCTCCCCAAGAATCTCTCAGGCACCTTCACCGCGCGGGCGAGGCACCTCTGGAGAACGTCGGGTTCAACAGAGCGGGGAGGACACCAAACGGTCAACGGCGACCGGAAGGAACCTCCGCACGATGGCGATCAGTGTCTTCGATCTGTTCAGTATCGGGATCGGCCCGTCGAGCTCCCACACCGTGGGACCGATGCGCGCCGCCCGCACCTTCGCGCTCGGCCTCGCCGACGACGGCCTGCTGGCCGCGACGACGACTGTCGAGGCCCAGCTGTTCGGATCGCTCGGGGCCACCGGCCACGGGCACGGCAGCAACAAGGCGGTCGTCCTCGGGCTCGAGGGCGAGGACCCCGAGTCGATCGTGACGCACTCCGTCGACGCCCGGGTCGAGACGATCCGCGAGCGTGGCCGGCTGCTGCTCGCGGGCGTCCGGGAGATCGCGTTCGACGAGCGCCACGACCTCGTGATGCACCGTCGCAAGACGCTCCCGTACCACCCGAACGGGATGATCTTCGTCGCCCGTGACGACCAGGGCGCAGTACTGCGGGAACGCACGTACTACTCGGTCGGCGGCGGCTTCGTGGTCGACGAGAACGCCGCCGCGGGCGACCGGATCGTCCTCGACACCACCCCGCTGAAGTACCCGTTCAGCACCGGCGCCGAGCTGCTCGACCGGTGCCGGGAGTCGCAGTTGCCGGTCAGCGAGGTGATGCTCGCGAACGAGCTGGCCTGGCGGACCGAGGACGAGATCCGCGACGGCCTGCTGCGGATCTGGCAGGTGATGCAGGACTGCGTCCGCGAGGGCTGCGAGACCGAGGGCATCCTGCCCGGCGGCCTGAAGGTGCCGCGCCGCGCGCACTCCCTGCACCGGAAGCTCAGCCAGGACCCGTGGTCGGTCGACCCGCTCAAGGTGATGGACTGGGTGAACCTGTTCGCGCTCGCGGTCAACGAGCAGAACGCGTCCGGCGGCCGGATCGTCACCGCGCCGACGAACGGTGCCGCGGGCATCATTCCCGCCGTACTGCACTACTACCGGCGGTTCGTGCCGGGGGCAACCGAGGACGGCGCGGTCCGGTTCCTGCTGACGGCTGGTGCGATCGGCGTGCTCTACAAGGAGAACGCGTCGATCTCCGGCGCCGAGGTCGGCTGCCAGGGCGAGGTCGGGTCCGCCTGCTCGATGGCCGCGGCCGGTCTCTGCGAGGTTCTCGGCGGTACGCCGCAACAGGTCGAGAACGCCGCCGAGATTGGGATGGAGCACAACCTCGGCCTGACCTGCGACCCGGTCGGCGGGCTGGTGCAGATCCCGTGCATCGAGCGGAACGCGATGGCGTCGGTGAAGGCGATCAACGCGGCCCGGATGGCGATGCACGGCGACGGCGTCCACGTGGTCACGCTCGACAAGGTGATCAAGACGATGCGCGAGACCGGCCGGGACATGAAGGTCAAGTACAAGGAGACCTCCCGCGGCGGCCTCGCCGTCAACGTCATCGAGTGCTGATGCCGTGCACGTAGCACCCACACGACTGCCTAGGGATTGGCAGTACCAGGCTGCGCCGCACCGCGCGCGGAATACTGGAGTGCATGGGTGAGCTCGGGAGGACGTTGCATGCCTGGCGGGACCGGGTGACGCCGGCGGACGTCGGGTTGCCGACCGGCGGGAACCGGCGTGCGCCCGGTCTCCGGCGTGAGGAGCTGGCGCTGCTCGCCGGGCTGTCGGTCGACTACGTCGTACGACTGGAGCAGGGTCGCTCGGACTCCCCGTCCGTCCAGGTGCTGACCGCGCTGGCCCGGGCGCTCCGGCTGTCCGATGCCGAGCGCAACCACCTGTTCGTACTGGCCGGCGAGGTGGAGCCGTCGCCCGGGCGGATCTCGACGTACATCCCGCCAGGGGTGCAGCGGATCGTGGACCAGCTGGACGGCGCACCGCTGTGCGTGTGCGACGCGGGCTGGACGATGATCACCTGGAACCCGTTGTTCGCCGCGCTCGCCGGTGACCCGTCGCCGTGGCACGGGCGGCAGCGGAACATCATCTACCGGCATTTCCGGTCGCCGGGGGACCGGTTCGAGCAGACGCCCGAGCAGCAGCGGGACTTCCGGATCGCGATGGTCACGGACCTGCGCACGGCACTGGCCCGGTATCCGCACGACGCGGACCTGCGGGCGCTGATCGAGGAGCTGCGGGCCGCGCCGGACTTCGCGGTGCTGTGGGATCAGCCGGTCGTCGGGTTCCACCGGTCCGAGCGGAAGGCCGTCCGGCATCCGGAGGTGGGCACGTTCGCCATCGACTGCGATGTGCTCGCCGTCCCGGGCAGCGATCTGCGGATCGTCGTCTACACCGCGGCGCCGAACAGCGAGGCCGCCGAGAAGCTCCGGTTGTTGTCGGTGATCGGCCTGCAGGAGCTGGCCCGCTGACGCACCGCATTGCTACGGTCGCGTAACCGGTACCGGAATTCCCGGAAGGTTTCTCTTTGGCGTGGAATTTCTTCAAAGGGCTGTTTCAAACGACTCGTCAGCCGATACTCTGCGGGACTTGTGAACGCGATGTCTGCCACGGCGACCCGCCGCCCGCTCTGGCAGCACCCGCGGCGTCGTCAGGTCGCCGCCGGCATCGGCGTCCTGCTGCTCGCGTACGTCGTGCTGTTCTTCGTCGCGCTGCTCGGCGGCCCGCGGATCGGTGCGCCGTTCCTGCCGCTCCCCGGCGGCGGCCCGGACCCGGCCACGCCGGTCGCCGGCCTGCAGCCCGGTCAGCCGACCGAGAGCGTCACGGTCCCGCACCAGCCCACGTCGACCCCGACGATCACCCCGGCGCCCACCTCCACCGCCGTACCGACGCCGTTGCTCACCGCAACCAACCCGCCCGGGGTCGTGCCTTCGGCCGGCAGCACGCTTACGCCGTATCCGACCCGCCCGGGGGAGACCCCGACCCCGCAGATCGTCGACTCCACCGCCCCCACACATCCGCCGGTCACCGAGCGCCCACCGACGGCCCCGACCACAGCCTCCCCGACCACGCGGCCGACCGTCCCCCCGACCACGGACCCGACCACGGACCCGACCACGGACCCGACGACGACCCCGACGGCCACTCCCACCACCCCGCCGACCACCCCGAACGATCCCAACCCACCCGACACCCTCGGCGGCTTCCTCGGCCGCCTGCTGCACAAGCTCGGGCTGTGAAGTGTGTACGTGGGTTAGTGTTGGTACATGTCGATGAAGCGCACGAACGTGTACGCCGATCCCGAGGATCTGGCGCTGATCAAGGACGCTTCGCGGCGGCGTGGGATTCCGGAGGCCGAGATTATTCGCGAGGGTATCCACCTGGCCGCGATGGCGAACCGGGTGTGGGACGAGCCGCTCGACTGGCCGACCTTCGACGGCACGGGTGAACCGGTGACCAAGGACGAGATCCACGACGTGGTCGCGCGGCGTACCGACCGGTGATCCTGGTCGCCGGCACCTCCGGCATCATCGCGGCTTTCGACGGCAACGCTCCGGAGGGACCGTCCTGCAGGAGGCTCCTGCAGGAGGCCGGAACGGTCGTCCTGTCGCCGCTCGTCCTCGCGGAGGTCGATCATCTCGCCCGTGCGCGGCTCAGTGCGGTCGCGCGCTCGCGGATCCTCGAGTTGCTGACCGCCGAGGTGCAGCGGATGCGTTTTCAGGTGCCGGACATCGGCCCTGAGACGCTGGCGACGGCACTCGGCGTGATCGGCCGCTACGCCGATCTGGACCTCGATCTTGCCGACGCGGTCACTGTCACGCTGGCCGCCGACTACCGCACCGACGCCGTCCTGACGCTCGATCGGCGCGACTTCCGCGCCGTCCGTCCGCTGACTTCGCACAAAGCCTTCCGGTTGTTCCCGGACGACCTCTAGTACGCCTCGACCTCGGTGGTGGTGGCGTTGCCGGTGGGGCTGGGTCGGAGGTTGATCTGCCAGCCCTGGTCGGGGGTGAAGGTCTGCGCGAACTTCTTGAACGAGCAGTCGGAGCGGAACTTGCGGTGCTGCGGGTCCCAGTCGGCGCCGCTCTTGAAGTACAGGTGGTAGGTGCCGCCGATCCGGTTCAGCGTGATGCTCTTGGTGGCCTGGACGTAGACCATGAGCTGCGGACTGCCGGGTGGCCGGCCGTCGTTGACGATCGAGATCGCGACGTCCTTCGACATGCCGTTGGTGATCTTCAGCCGCCCGGACCCGTCGGGGCCGCGCCGGACCAGGACCTCGCCGCTCGTCGGCCGCTGATCCTTCGGCGCCAGGCCCGGGTCGGGCAGCGTCGTGCCGAACTTCAGCTTCAACCGCTGCAGCTGGCCGAGCGCCGTACCCAGGTCGGCGCGCAACTGCCGCTGCACCTTCTGTGAGGTGTGCGCGACCCCGCCGCACCGGGCGTCCTCCTCGGTCTGGTCCAGCGAGCCGGTCAGCCGGGTCGCCGCGACGCCGATCCGCTCCTGCAGGAGCTGGTGTACGGCGCTCAACCGGGACGTCACGGTCAGCGCCGCCAGCCGGATCGCGATCGTGTTCAGCGATTGCGCCAGCGTGGTGATCGCCTCGCCCAGCCCCTCGGTGGTCCGGACCCGGGTCAGCGCCTGCGCCGACCCGCCCAGCACCTGATCGATCCGGGTCAGCTCCGCCTGGTACGCCGACGTACTCAGCGGTCCGGCCGGCGGTACGGTCGACACCGGCGCCGGCGCGGCACTGCTCGAGGTCGACACGACCGGATCCGGCCGCCCCGGATCCCCGCCACAGCCCGTCAGCAGGCCCATCCAGACACAGACAAACAGCGCGCCCCAGCGCCTCATCCCCACCCCCAGGTCCCCACCCGTGAAGCACCAGCCTATGTCATCAGTCCCGGGCCGCCGGACGCACGAACGGGAACGCGAGGGTGCTGCGGATGTTCTGGCCGGTCAGCATCATCATCACCCGGTCCACGCCGATCCCGAGGCCGCCGGACGGCGGCATCGCGTATTCCAGCGCGGACAGGAAGTCCTCGTCCAGCGACATCGCCTCGGGGTCGCCGGCGGCGGCCTTCAGCGACTGCTCGGTGAGCCGCCGGCGCTGCTCGACCGGGTCGACCAGCTCGGAGTACGCCGTACCGATCTCGGCCCCGAACGCGACCAGGTCCCAGCGCTCGGCGAGTCGCGGCTCGGAGCGGTGGGTCCGGGTCAGCGGCGACGTCTCCAGCGGGAAGTCGGTGTAGAACGTCGGCAGCAGCGTGTTCGGCTCGACGAGCTCGTCGTACAGCTCCAGCACCAGCTCGCCCGCCGTCATCTCGAACGTCGTGTGCACGCCGTGCTCCGCGCACAGCTCGCGCAACCGCTGCACGGGCGTGTCCGGGTCGATCGGCGTACCGGCGGCCCGGCAGACCGCGTCGTGCACGGTGATCACCGGCCAGTCGCCGGAGATGTCGATCTCCTCGCCGTCGCGCCGGACGACGGGCTTGTCGTACACCGCGGTGGCGGCCTCGATCAGCAGCTCGCGGGTCAGCTCGCGCATCACCACGTAGTCGGCGTACGGCTGGTACGCCTCGACCGAGGTGAACTCCGGGTTGTGGGTCGCGTCCGCGCCCTCGTTGCGGAAGTTCCGGTTCAGCTCGAAGATCTTGCCCATCCCGCCGACGCTGAGCCGCTTCAGGAACAGCTCGGGCGCGATCCGCAGGAACAGGTCGGTGTCGTACGCGTTGATGTGCGTGACGAACGGCCGGGCGTTCGCGCCGCCGTGCACCGCCTGCAGCATCGGCGTCTCCACCTCGACGAACCCGCGGGTCTCGAAACCGTTGCGCAGGGCCCGGACCGCGGCGCTGCGCTGCTGCATCATCCGCAGCGAGTCCGGGTTCATCACCAGGTCGATGTGCCGCTGCCGGACCCGCGCCTCGGGGTCGGTGAAGCCCTTCCGCTTGTCCGGCAACGGGTGCAGGCACTTCGCGGCCATCGCCCAGGTCGTGGCCGCGATCGACAGCTCACCGCGCCGGCTGGTGACGATCTCGCCGGTCACGCTGACGTGGTCGCCGATGTCGACGAACCGCCGCCACTGGTCGAGCGGTACGTCGCCGCAGGACTCGGTCGTGAGCATCACCTGCAGCTGCGTCAACCCGTCCTGCAACTGCGCGAACGACAGCCCGCCGTGGTCGCGCATCCGCAGCACCCGACCGGTCACCGAGACGATGTGGTCGGTGTGATGGTCCGGCGGCAGGTTCGGGTAGAGCTCCCGGACGCGTTCCAGGGTTTCGGTCCGCGGCACGCTGACCGGGTACGGGTCGATGCCCGCAGCAACGAGTTCGGCGAGCTTGGTACGCCGGATCTGCTCCTGCTCGGTGAGTTTCCGGACCGGCAGCACAGGCCGCAGCAGCTCGTCCTCCTGCTCACGGACGGCGGCGGCGAACGCCCGGCCGTCGGTGGCCATGATCGCGTGCCGCTCGGCGGCCTCGACGCTGTCCACGCGGGTCCACGGCCGCGGTGCAGGCAGGAACCCTTCCGCCGTACCGGCAGCGAGTACGACCTGTGCGAGCGACGCGCCCCGCGAGTAACACATCAGCCGCGGTGACCAGCGGGGCAGGTACTTCTCGTTCGACTGGTACAGACTCTCCAGCTGCCAGAACCGGGATGCGCCGGTCAGCAACGCGTTCGCGAGCCGCAGTACCGGACCGGCGCCGACCCGCTCGGCGTCGCTGAAGATCTCCCGGAACATCGCGAAGTTCAGCGAGATCCGGTGGATGCCGAGGTCGCTGCTCGCGTCGATCAGCGACGTGACCATGAACTCCATCAGGCCGTTCGCCGACTCCGGGTCGCGGCGCATCAGGTCCAGCGACACACCGCGCACACCCCACGGCACGAACGACAGCAGCCCGCGGACCACGCCCTCGGCGTCCCGCGCGATCACCATCACGCAGCGCGCGTCGGCCGGGTCGCCGAGCCGCCCGAGCGCCATCGAGAACCCGCGCTCGGTCCGCGCCCCACGCCACTTCTCGGTGAGATGGACGTACTCCGCCAGCGCTTCCGGGGACAGGTCGCCGTGCCGGACCACCTCGGCGTGGTACCCGGCCCGCTGTACCCGGGTGACCGCCTGACGCACCGGGCGCATCGTCCGGCCCTCGAGCGTGAAGTCCGCGACGTCGATGATGGCCTCGTCGCCCATCGACAACGCACGCAGTCCGGCGTCGACGTACGCCTGCGCCGCCTCCTCGCTGGCCGACAGCACCGCGGGGGACCAGCCGTACCGCCGGGCCTCGGCGAGCCAGCGCTGGATCGCGGCCGGCCAGGCGACCGGATCGCCTAGCGGGTCGCCGCTGGCCAGGCTGACGCCGTTCACCACCCGGTACGCGATCGCGGCGTCGTTGCCCGGGGCGAACACGACCGCCTTGTCCCGGCGGGTCGCGAAGTACCCGAGAGAGTCCCGCTCACCGTGCAGCAGGAGCAGCCGGCGTACTTCGAGCTCCTCGGGCTGGGTCAGGTACCGGACGCGCTGGGCGGAGCGGAGGAAGATCCAGAACGCGACCACCAGCGAGGCCGCCGAGATGGCGCCGACGCTGAGGCCGATCCAGCCGTGGCCCTCGTGGCCGCCCATCTTGTTGCGGGACTGGCCGAGTGCGGCGATCACCGCCCAGCCGATCTTCTGCCGCTGACCGCTGAGGGTCCGCGGGAAGAGCTGCGTGAGCGTGATGCTGACCGCGATCGAGATCAGCATGCCGAACACGAGGGCGCCGATCGCGAGCCGCCGGCTACCGGGCGCGAGCCGGGCCGGGAACGCGCTGCGGATCGTCCACAGCAGGACGACGATGCCGGCCACCACGACCGCCTGCACGATGCCCCACTCCAGGTCCTGCACACTGGCCGGACCGAAGTCGCGGAGCAGCTCCGCGTCCGTCGGGTTCGCGAGCCGGACACTGGTGAAGGCGATGCCGGCGACCTGGGCGAGCAGCCACAGCGCCTCGAAGACCCACAGCACCCAGAGCAGGGCGGCCCGCTTGCCGCGCAGCAGCGCGCTGCCGACGACCGCGAGGTAGACGGCGGAGAAGATCGTGTGCCCGGCCGGAATCCCGACGAAGTCGAACGCGACGTCGACGTGCTTGACCAGCCTCGGCACCCCGAAACGCAACGGGATCGCAACAAACGACCAGACCGAGGCCACCACGACGATGCGGCCTACCCAGACCGCCGCTCGGTGCTTCCACACCGGCACTACTGCAACTTGTTCCGACCGCACCAGCCGATCATCCCATTAGTTTGCCGAGACTTTGGTCGAGCTAGCACTACCTCGACAGTACACCTGACGCCACAGCCAAGACTTTGGTTGACATGCCACGGTGTTGACATGGTTGATGTGCCCTACCGCCTGCTCCGCACTGTGATGTTCGCCGCCGCCGTCCTGTACTGCAGTCTGCTGCTGGAAGCGGCTGCCGGGTTCCCGCTGGACGTCCACCACTCGTTCCTGAGTGAGCTGGGCGCATTGGACCAATCGACGAGTCACGTCGCCCGGGCGATGGATCTGACCACGGGCGTGTTGCTGCTGGTCGGAGTACTGCTGGCACGTTCTGCGGCGCGTGGCCGGCGGGAGCTGACTGGTCTGCTGGTCAGTACGGCGGCGTTCGCGCTGGGGACGTTGTTCGACGCGCTGTCGCCGATGGACTGTGCGCCGTCGGCGAGTGAGGTCTGCGGGGCGACCGAGGCGGACGGGCAGACCGGTGTGGGTCTGGTGCTGCACGAGGTGACGTCCACGATCGCAGGTCTTGGCAGCATCGCCATGGGCGTCTATGCGGTGCTCGCACTCCGGAAGGCCGGCTGGGGTGGCGCCCGGGCGCGAGCGGTCGCCGTACTGGCTGCTGGTGTTGCTGTGACGCAGGCCTGGCTCGGTCTGCAGACCGGGAGCGACGTACTTACCGGTGACGACCTGGACGCGCCAGGCATCCTGCAGCGGGTGTCGGTGCTCCTCGTTTGCTTGATGCTGGGGTCGTTGTTACCAGCTCTGAGGCAGGCTTATCTCGATGAGCATGACGTGGATCGTGGTGCCCGGCTTGGCCGAAGCCCCGGAGGAGTTCGGGCGGGTAGTCGAGCTGCTGCCCGGTGAGGACCTCCGGGTGGTCGACCCGTGGCGTACGCCGATCACGTCGGACGTGGACGCGCTGCGGGCAGCGGCCTGCGTACCGCCAGGGGTGCCGGTCGGGCTGATCGGGCACTCGATCGGCGGGCTCGCCGTACTGCGGTGGGCGTTGACGCGCCCGGGTGAGGTCTCCCAGCTGGTACTGGTCGACAGCAGCCTCCCGTCGGAGACCGGGTGGCAGCCGTTCCACCCGGGACAGCGCGGTGATCAGGCGACCCGCTCGGTAGTGCGGTTCCTGGGGCAGGTCGGCGTACCGCAGGTGGTCGGTCCCGTAGTACGGCGACTGAGCGTCAAGCTCGGCAGCACGTCGAACCAGGACCCGTTGTCGAAGGCGACCGCCAAGGAGCGGTACGGCGGCCAGGAGTCGTGGCTGCTGTTCTGGGACGAGCTGGCCGGCAGCTGGGAACTGGCCGCCGAGGTGGCCGAGCTGGTGGCTGCGCCGATCGACGGGATCCCTCCGACCACACTGCTGGTAGCCACCGGCGGTATGGCGCGCTTCACCGCCAAGAGCTGGCTGGCAGGCCAGCAGAAACTCGCCGCCGCCCTCGGCGCATCCCTCGAAGTCCTCCCCGACTCCGAACACCTGGTCCACCTGGACCGCCCGGACGCCATCGCCGCCGCAGTCCGGCAGCAGTAGAAGCCGGTCCTAGGTAGTGCTGGTCATCGCCGGTGTCGGGAGCTTGCGCTGCCACACCTCGTCCAGCGCCATTCGCATCGCGCCCGTGACCACCGCGTCCTCGGCCAGAGCGGACAGCTCCAGCTTCGGGTGGTTGAGAGTCAGCAGCCGGAGCTGGTCCGAGATCGCGTCCAGCAGTACGGCGCCGGCGCGGGCGACACCGCCGCCGATGACGACCGCGGTCGGGTCCAGGACGAGTACGGACGGAGCCAGTGCCCGCGCGAACGTCCGAGCCACCTGCTGTACGACGGACTGCGCGACCGGGTCCCGCTCCGCCGCCGCGGCGAACACGTCCGCGGTGTCCAGTTGCTCGCCGCCCAGCTCGGCCAGCCGCGACGTCGGGTTGTCCAGCGCCGCCTGACGTCCGAGCGCCGCGATCGCCTCCGAGCCGACCGCACGCTCCAGCGGCCCGCGGCTGTCCTCCGGGTTGATCACGTCGTCGGCGTCGGTGGCGATGAAGCCGATCTCACCGGCCGCCCCGGTCCCGCGGTGCAGCCGCCCGTCGATGACGATGCCCGCGCCCAGCCGCTCACCCCACTGGACCGCCAGCAGCGTCCCGGTTCCACCGCGGGCGGCGGCGATCGCCAGGGCGGCCAGGTTCGCGTCGTTGTCCAGCATTACCGGGCAGTCGAGCAGACCGCGCAGGTGCTTGATCAGGTCGACGGCCGACCATCCCGGCACGCTCGGGACCAGCTGGACGCGGCCGGTGTGCTCGTCGACGATGCCGGGGCTCGCGGCGACCACGGCGGCGACGTCCTCGGCTGGAACCTCGGCCTCGGCCAGGGCCTCGTTGATAACCTCGCCGATCACGCCGAGCAGCTCCTGAGCGCTCCAGCCCGGCCCAGAGCGCCGTACCAGCGAGAGCTTCCGACCGGCCAGGTCGGAGACGCCGACGGTCACCCGGTGCGGGCCGACGTCCAGCCCGAGCACCGGCGCTGCGCGGCCGCGCAGTGAGACCCGGATGGCCGGGCGGCCCAGCGAGCGGTCCGCCGAGTCGGGCCCGTGCTGCTGCAGCCAGCCGGCGTCGAGCAGCTCGTCGACCGCCTGGGCGACGGTCGGCCGGGCCAGCCCGGTGCGCTCGACCAGCTCGGCGACGCGCAGCGGTGCGGGCGCGGACCGGCGGACCGCGTCCAGGACCGAGGCCACGTTGATCCGCCGCAGCATCGTCGTACCGCCGCCGCCGACCGTTCCTTTGCTCATGTCCGACCCCTTGCCTGCCACCCGCTCAGTATAGAGAGCGAGCGTTCGTAAATACTGTCCGTTCTGCGCGCCGACTGGCGGATGCCGGTGCGTGCGTCGACAACTATCACTCCGGGAGGGCCGGATGCTCCAGTACACGCACCCTGCCCGAAATCAGCACTGCTCGGCACCGATCAGTCCTGCAGAACGGTCCGGGCGAAACTGCTCAGTGCCTCCCGGTCCGGTTGCTGGGTCTTGGTCATCAGACTGGCCACGTGCTTCTCCACCGTCCGCGGTGAGATGTGCAGCCGGGACGCGATCGACTTGTTCCCGATCCGGTCCACCAGCAGCCGGCAGACCTCGTACTCCCGGGTGGTGATCCCGAGCTGCCGCAGGTACGCCGGAACCTGCTCCGACCCGGTCCGCCGCTGGGACACGGTCGCGCCGAGCTGCCGCATCAGCCCGCGGCACGCACTCGCCACCGCCGGAATGCCCGCGGTGTGGAAGTAGTCCTCGGCCAGCCGCAACCACGCGACCGGTTCACCCCAGCCGTCCGCGGCGGCCGGCTCGGCCACCATCCGCAGCCCGAGGTGCCGCGCCAGGGGGAACAGCGACGCGGTCTCCATCGCCTCCAGCACCTTGGCGTTGGCCGCTTCGACCTGACCGTCCCGGCCGAGCAGTACGGCGTGCGCCAGCTGGACGAACTGCTTGTTCCACCGCATCCCGCTCGCCGCGGTCGCGGTGACCGCCTCGAAGTGCGCCCAGCCGTTGCGCCCGGACAGTACGCCGAGCAGCAGGCCCAGCCCGTTCTTGCCGGAGAGGTGGAACGTGGTCGGGTTCTGCGCGTCGTACGCGAGCGCCTGCGCCAGCTCGGAGTCGGCGAGTTCGCGGTTCTCCTCCAGAAGCGCACAGAACGTCCGGGCCAGGCCGTAGGAGTACGGCAGCTCGTACGACGCGCGCTCGCCGCCCCAGTTCGCGATCTCGGCCAGCGTCGCCTCCATCGCGGACCGATGGCCCTGATGCGCCTCCAGGATCGCCTTGGTGGCCAGGAAGAACGTTGCCGATCGACCCAGCCGCAGCCGCCGGGTGACCTCGACACACTCGCCGATGATCTCGGCGGCGCGGGCGTACCCGGACCGCAGGATCAGCTGCTGGCCGAGCAAGCCGTCCACGTCGTACACCAGCGTGATGGCGCCGATCCGAAGCGCCTGCTGCCTGGACCGCTCCAACTCGCCGATACTGCCGTCGGCGAGGTTGACACTGACCGACTGGAGGATGTGCGAGACGACTCGCTGGAGCGTCATCCCGTGGTCCTCGGCGATCTGCCGGGCGCGCTGGAAGTAGTCGATCGACCGGTCGAGGTCGTGCTCGCGGGCCAGGATGCCCAGCAGTTGCAGGGCTTCGCAGGCTACGTCGGGCAGGTCGGCGCGTTCGGCCGCCGCGGCGGCGCGGGTGGCGAGCTCGGTCGCAGCCTGCAGCCGGCCGGGGCTCGTCCGGGCGAACTCGAGGTTGGCGGCGACCACGTCGATCGGCGCGAGGTCGGCGTCGCCGGCGTCGCTGCCGAGCTGCGACCGGGCGGTCGCGACATTTGCCAGCGCGGCCGCCCAGCGGCCGGCGACCATCTCCGCGTTCGCGAGCTGGACGTGCAGCGCGGCGACCTTGCGGCTGTCGAGATTGCGGTCAGCCAGTTCGTCGACGGTCGCGGCGTGCACGGCCAACTGCTCGAAGCCTCCGGTCGCGCTGAGCGCGAGCAGCAGCGCGCCGAGGATATCGGCCCGATGAGCGATGTCGGGATCGGCCGCGAGCAAGGTGTTCGCCCGGTCGAGCAGCTTGACCGCCGAGCCGGTCGATCCGTCGTCGAACGACCGCCGCCCGGCCAGCGCGAACAACCGGCCCGCGCGGACGGCGTCGCCGCCGGTCTCGGCGAGCTCGGCGACCATCGGGCACCACTCGCCGGGCAGCCCCGGATGCAGTTCCTCGACCGCGTCCGCGCAGCGCCGGGCCAAGGTGGCGCGTTCGGTCGGGGTCAGGCCGGCGAGCAGCGATTCGGCGGTCAATGGATGCCGGAACGCGTACCAGTCCGGCGCCGGCTCGTCCGGACCGACCAGCTGCGCGGCGACGCCGGCCCGAAGGGTTGCCAGCAGCAAGCGTTCGTCCGTACCCGTCGCCTCGCGGACAACGCTCAACGGGAACCGATGCCCGATCACAGCCGCCAGCACGAGGATGTCCCGCGACTGCGGCCCGAGCTGTGCGGTTCGGCCGCTGATACTGCGGACCACCGCGGGCGGGACGTTCGTCTGCAGGTCGTCGACCACCTGCACGCTGCCGTCCGGCCCGGGCACCAACTGTCCGCTGCGGTTCGCCTCCTGCAGCAGTTCCTCAACGATGAAAGGGATTCCGGCGCTGTCACTCCACAGCTGGTCCGCCAGCTGTTCCGGCACACCGTCGACCGGAACCTCCAGACAACCGGCGGCGAGTTCGGCGACCTCTCCGCGCTGCAGCGGTTGCAGCTCGACCAGTTCGGCAGTACCGCGCTGCGCCGACAGCCGTGCCAGTTCGTATGCGGCGCACGTCTCCGACCGCAGAGTCGCCACGAGTGCGATCGGCTGGTCCTCCAGGTTGTCGAGCAGGTACTCGATCACGGCCAGCGTCTCCGGGTCGGAGCCGTGCAGGTCCTCGAGCACCAGCAGACAGCCGCGGTCCCGGCCCACCAGGGCAAGGAGACGCAGTACTGCCTCTCCGAGTACGACCGGTGACGCAGCGGTGTCGTGCGCGGTCCCGTCGTCCCAGTCCGGGACCAGTCGGCCGAGCACCTGCCGGTACGGGCCGAGGCCTTCTGTCGTAGGCATCTCGCCACGCCGGATCAGCGAGAGCAGCGCCTCGGTGAACGGGCGGAAGGCAACCATCGTGCCGATCGCCCCGACCCGTCCGCGCAGCATCGCCATACCGGTGTCGAGAGCCTGGGTGGTGGCCGTCGCGGCCAGCCGGCTCTTGCCGATCCCGGGCTCGCCTACCAGGAAGATCGCACCCCCATGACCGCTGCGGGCTCCGGCCAGCAGGCGGTGAAGGCTCTCGATCTCCCGGTCCCTGCCGACCACCGTAGGCGAGCGGGTCTGCATGGTTGCCAACTGTAACGACTGATGGTTGTCAGTGCAGACAGTCGACCGGTGGCCGGCCGCTCCGGGCGGCCGGCCACTCCGTCAAACGTGCGCTGGTGTCCGCGGGTGGTTCACCCTAGTGCGTCACCCAGGGCAGGCCGCTGGGAGCCGCGACGGCGACTGCCATGGTGCTCATGCCGACGACCCCGACGAGGGCCAGCGCCCGGGCGCCGACCTGGTGCCGCTTCGGCAGCGCGATCGGGCCGAGCGGATCGGTGCGGTCCGGCGCCGCGTACTGCTCGTCTGCCGGAGTTTCGTGCTGAACATCGTGGTGCTGCTGGGCGGTCATGCTGTAACCCCTTGTCACACAGTGGGCTCCGGTGCTGTGCCACACCTCGACCCGGCGGTTGGTTGGAGCAGCAGCACGGACGGAACCCGTTCGGGGAACGCAAGACGGAGCAGCCCGTACCCGATCCCTGCCAGACCGGTCAGCAGGCCTGGAGACGGTACGGCGTTGGGTGTCCCGCAGCGCGGTCCGTACTGCTCTACTGCCGCGAGCACCAGCCCGGCACGACGTCGTCGTGCCGCCTCTGCAGCTGGGTACTCACGTGCGGCGAGCCACAACAGTGGCTCCACCGCGCCGAGCTCGCCGTGGCACAGACTCAGGTCGGCGAGCACCGGACGTTCGGTCGCGGCCCTCAGGTAGGCGTCGAGGTCCGCGGGGACGCCGGCGGAAGCCCGGGCCAGGGCGGTGCCGGCATCTCCCCGGCACCACCCATGGCCGGCTGGACCGTTCCGGCGGTCCAGATCGGTTGCCGCGCGGGCAGCATCGAGGTACCGGTCGCCGGGTACGCCGTACTGGCCGAGCGACCACGCGATTCCCTGGAAGCCGCGAGCGAAGCCATGGTCCGCTGCTACTCGGCCATGGAGGCCGCTCTCGACTGTCGTCACCAGGTGATCGGCGTAGCGCTCGGCCAGCCGGCCGGCGGCCGGAAAGCCTTGTACTGCCTGCATTGCGGCCAGCCCGCCCGCCGCACCTTCGGCGTACGACGGGAATTCGGTGGGGTCCTGCACGAGCCGCTCACTGAGCTCCAGTGCCGCGGCCAGCCAGTTGGTGAGGTCGGGGTCGTCGAGGAGCGTCGACAGCCGGTCGAGTCCGTAGCTGATGCCCCCGAGCCCGTGGAAACCGGGGCCGACCAGGTTGGCGGACTCCGGGTCTTCGGCGAGCGCCGCGAGCAGTTGCGGAACCGGCCGGATCGCGTCGCGGGCCAGGTCGCAGTACTTCTGCGCTCCGGTCAGTACGCCGACCTGCGCGAGGAACAGCGCCGTACCGGTGTAGCCGTTGGACAGGCCAGCGCCCATCTGACGGACGGCCCAGTGATGGTCGTCGAGCAGTTCGAGACCGAGCCAGTTGGCCGCGCCGCCGCGTTCGCTGACGACCTGAGCCATGATCTCGTCGGCGATGTCGGCGGCCGCTGCCAGGATCTGTTCGGGGTCCGCCTCGGTCGTCCCTACGTGCGGCCGGACCGCCGTACTGGCGTGCATGATCGGCTCGGGGCGGGTGGCGAGCGACGCGGAGATCAGCCAGGCCTGCCGGTGCTGGTCGATGTCGCCGAGGTTCGCGACCTTCGCCCGGACTGCGGCCAGTCCGTCGACTGCCAGCACGTCGGCGATCCGGGTGCCGTCGGAGGCCCAGATGTCCCGGCTGTCCGGGCGTGCGGTGAACAGCGGTACGTCGCCGGCCCACAGGTCGGACAGTTCGTACGGGACGAACGCGTGCAGTGATTCGTCCGCGTCCCACAGCAGGTCCAGCAGCTGACTCCGGCCGGCCGCGTCCCGCAGTACGTCCGGATGCGTCGACTCGTCCAGCAGTCCCGTGTAGAGACTCGTGGGGCGCGGCACGAAGCGGATCTGGTCCGCAGCGCACTGTGCCAGCAGACCGTCCGGTCGCAGGAACTCGTCGCGGTGCCGGGCGATCGCCTCATACGCGGTCCGGAACCCTGTGAGTACAGCGGTCTCGTGCTCCCGCGGCTCGATCAGTGACCCGTCGAGCGACGGCCGGTTGGCCGCACGGTGTGTGCTGTCCGGACGGCGTACCAGATGCATGGAGTCCAGCCCGGCGTCCGCCCAGTCGACCACGCTCCGCGAGGCCAGCGCTCCGGCGTCACCACCGAGCCCGGAGATGTCCGTGACACCGTTCTCGCCTAGCACGAGCAGCGGCAACAGGGCGGTGCGGTACACCGACTCCAGGAGTGCCCGGTACGCCGGATCGCGGGTCAACGCGGTCACCGCCACCTGACTCGGGTGGAACAGCGTCTCGACGTCCACCAGTACCGGCTGGTCGCCTGCGGCGATCAGGTTCTCGAAGTGCATGTCCGTGCCGTCCAGCACGTACAGCAGCGCCAGCAGCGCGCCCTGGCGATGGTAGAACCGCCGTACTCCGGCCAGGTCGGCGCAGGGCTCGTGGACCACGAACTCGAGCCAGCCGTAGCCGTCGCGGGGAAGGAGCCGAACCGTGCGGATGCCGAGCGCGGTCCTTGCGTTCAGCCAGTCGACGAACCCGTTGAAGTGCTGGTGCAGTGCGAGCGGCCGGGGCTTGTAGACCAGCCGCTGTCCGTTCGCGAACGTCAGGATCGCGGCACACCGCCCACCCTGGTGGGCATCGCCGGCGGGTTCGATCGCGATCAGCGCACCGGGGTCCCGGCCGTCGAACAGCCCGGTGACGAGCGACCCCCGGTCCTCGGCGAGCCGCGCCAGCAGCTCGAGGTGACCCTCGACGCCCTGTCGGCACGACTCGCCCAGGACCCGGGCCAGTACCGGGTAGGTGGCCAGGAAGTCCGCCAGCTCGCTCCCTCCGACGAGCCGGTGGGTGAAGTCCAGGAAGCGTGCTGCGGAGGTGTCACCGGTAAGGTCGCCGCGGTCCCGGGCACGGGCCAGTTCCAGGACCAGGGTCCGCGCGGCCAGCTTCACCAGCCGGAGGCCGAGACGTTGCAGGAACGCTTCGGCCAGTACGCCGCTGTGGCCCGCCACGGCCAGGTCTTGCCGGGCGGAGTCCAGCAGCGGCTTCAGGCAACGCATGAGCGCCTGCCGCCAGTCTGTGCCGAACCCAACCGCCGCCGTGGCCGCCCCACCTGATGTGTGGCCGCCGCCGGCACCGGTCCCTGCAGGGTCTCGACCGGCGGCAGGCGCGCTCGGGGGGAGAGAGGTACTGCGTTCCACGTACTCGGCCCAGGCCGGCGCGGACTGCGTCAGTGCGTGGCTCAGCTCGTGCGGCCGCAGGCCCGCTGACCACCAGGTCTTGCGGCGGTCGGTCCTGGTGGGCCGGGTGGTCGCGGAGTCGAGCACGCGCTCAGGCTGTCATCGCGGGCAGGGGCGGGGCATGGGTGATCAGCACCCATATTTAGCCCGGTGAGCTGCGTTGAACTTTGGGTGACGACTCCCCATGTGCGAGCCGGACCCGCGCTGTCACTGTGGGTGCGTGCTCACCACTGTCGCTCCCGGACTACCCGTCTCGGCCCACTCTGTGCTGGACGTCGTACCGCAGCTGCCCGGTCAGTCGGCTGCGGCCGCGCTCCGGGAGACCGCAGAGGTGGCACTGACTGCCGACGACCTCGGATACCGTCGCTTCTGGCTCGACGAGCAGCACGGTGTCCGGGGTGTCGGCGGCGCAGCACCGGCAGTCCTCGCGGCGATCCTGGCCGCGCGGACCGACCGGATCCGGCTGGGCGCCGGCGGACTCCCACTGACCAACCACCAGCCGCTGGTCGTCGCCGAGCAGTTCGCCGCTCTCGCTGCGGCGTACCCGAGCCGGATCGACCTCGGGGTGGCCGAGCAGTGCGCCGTTCCGAGCACCGTACTGGCGTCGGGTGCTCGCGACTCGTTCCCCCGGCGGCTGGACGAGCTGCGCGGGTTCCTGCAGGGCGACGTACGGCTGGCGCTTGCCGGGCTGGCCCCACCGGTCTTCGTTCTGGCCGATCACCCGCGTGCTGCGGTGGCTGCCGCCGTCCGTGGGCTCCCTGTCTTCGTAGCTCATCATCGGGCAGCTGCGGTGACAGCTGCCGCCGTGGCGGCGTACAGGGAGAACTTCGAGCCGACTGCCCGGCCGTACCTGGCTGTCACGGTCGGAGTGGTCGCGGCGGAATCCGACGAGGCAGCGTTCACACGTTTTGCGGAGTACGTCCGAGTCAGCTCGCGGCTGGCCGCGGCCGGGGCAGAGGCGACGTCGGCTGAGCTGACCGCGCTACTGGAGTCCCCACTGACCGACCGCGAGCGTGCCCTGGCCGAACGGCTGCTGGAGGACCCGGGCTACATCGTCGGTTCGCGTACGACCGTGGCGGGTCGGCTGGGCACGCTGGTTGCCGAGACCATGGCAGACGAGGTGATGCTCGTTCCGCTGGCGTTCGACGGACTGATCCGGTCGACGATCCTTCGTACTGTCGCAGCCGGCCTGACCGGGGCCGTCCGGACAGCCCCACGGCACACCTCTCCGCTGATCGCCACCGCCTAGTCTGGGTACTGCCGACTAGTCGAAAGGCAGGCTCATGTCACGAGAGCGGGAAGTCGTCGAGGCGTGTCCGACCGAGCTGTTCATCGGTGGGAAATGGGTCGCGGCCGGCAGGACCTTCGCCGTCGAGGACCCGGCAACCGGTACGACGCTCTGCGACGTGGCCGACGCGAGCCCGGCCGACGGTAAGGCCGCCCTCGACGCGGCCGTCGCCGTACAGGAGGACTGGGCCGCCACGCCACCGCGTGAGCGCGGCGAGATCCTCCGCCGGACCTACGAGCTGATGACCGCGCAGGCGGACGACCTGGCGTTGCTGATGACGCTGGAGATGGGCAAGCCGGTCGCCGAGTCGAAGGGCGAGATCGCCTACGCTGCCGACTTCTTCCGCTGGTTCGCCGAGGAGGCGGTCCGGATCGACGGCGGCTACCAGATCGCCCCGAACGGCGCGAGCCGCTTCCTCGTGATGCGCCAGCCGGTCGGGCCGTGCCTGCTGATCACGCCGTGGAACTTCCCGGCCGCGATGGGCGCCCGCAAGATCGGCCCGGCGGTCGCGGCCGGCTGCACGATGGTGATCAAGCCCGCCGCGCAGACGCCGCTGTCGATGCTCAAGCTGGCCGAGCTGATGACCGAGGCCGGCCTGCCCGCCGGGGTGCTGAACGTCGTCACCACGCAGGACGCCGGCGGCGTGATGGAGCCGCTGATCCGGGACGGGCGAGCGCGGAAACTGTCCTTCACCGGCTCCACCCCGGTCGGCCGCAAACTGCTCGAGCAGGCGTCCGGTCAGGTGCTGCGGACCAGCATGGAGCTCGGCGGGAACGCACCGCTGCTGGTCTTCGCCGACGCCGACCTGGACAAGGCGGTCGACGGCGCGATGCTGGCCAAGATGCGCAACGGCGGAGAGGCCTGTACGGCGGCCAACCGGATCTACGTGCACTCCTCGGTGATGGAGTCGTTCGCGTCGAAGCTGACCGAGCGGATGGCCGCGCTGAAGGTCGGCCGCGGTACCGAGCCGGGTGTCGACGTCGGGCCACTGATCGACGGCAAGCAGCGCGACAAGGTGGCGGACCTGGTCGCCGACGCGATCGCGCAGGGCGCCCGGACCTTGACCGGCGGGGAAGTTGCCGCGGGCAATGGGTACTTCTATCAGCCGACGGTGCTGGCCGACGTACCGGAGACCGCCCGGCTGCAGAAGGAGGAGATCTTCGGCCCGGTCGCCCCGCTGACCGCGTTCGAGACCGAGGACGACGCGGTACGGATGGCGAACGACACCGAGTTCGGCCTGGTGTCGTACCTGTTCACCAACGACCTGAGCCGCGCGCTCCGGGTGTCGGAGCGACTCGAGGCCGGAATGATCGGCCTCAACCAGGGCATCGTCTCCAACCCCGCCGCCCCCTTCGGCGGCGTCAAGCAGTCCGGCCTCGGCCGCGAAGGCGGCAGCGTCGGCATCGACGAGTACCTCGACGTCAAGTACGTCGCGATCAACGTCGACTGACGAGCTGCGTCACCGTGACGAGCTGGTAGCCGCGTGCCCGGAGCTCCCGGACGATCGGGCCCACTGCTTGGGCGGTGTACGGGGCGTTGTCGCCGCCGTGCATGTGGAGGACGACTATTGAGCCGTTCTGGACGTGGTCCAGGACCTGCTTGGTGATCGGCTGCGCGGACTTGGCGAACCCGTCGGCGCCCGGTACGTCGAGCCCGACCGCCGTGACGCCGGCGGGCGCCAGCTCGTGCAGTGCGGTTGGGTCGTAGCAGCCGCCGGGGAAGCGGAACCATCTGGTCGCGTGTGGGTCCAGCTTGTCCAGCTCCACGATGGCTCGTCGTACGTCGGCCAGCATCTGGTCGCGCGGGACCGTCCCCAGCGTGTAGCAGTGCTTGGTGAAGCCGCGGTGGTCGTACGTGTGTGTGCCCAGCTCGAACAGTGGGTCGTTGGCCAGCTGTTTGGTGATCTCCGGGTACTGCTCCATCCACATGCCGGTGAGGAACAGGGTGGCCGGTACGTGCAGCGTCCGTAGCTCTTCGATCAGGGCCTTGTTGTAGTACGACTTGACCTTGCCGGAGACCAGGCGCCTCCGCATGAGGGCTGTGAGGTCGGCGTCGAACGTCAACGCGATCTGCTTCTTGTCACGCGGCCCGTGGTCGAGCACGGGCATCACCTGGGTGTTGCTGGAAGTACCGGGCTTCACCTGCGCGGGCGCGAGCGTCGGCCGCACCGGCTTCGCCGTACGGGCCGGCTCTACCGGTGCACGGGTCTGCGGCACCTCTCCGGCCGACTGCTTGGCGTCGCTGCATGCTACAAGCGTCAGTAGCAGGGCACCGACCGCAACACGTCTCCCCCAGGTCACCTGCTCACTCTACGGTGAGCGTCAGCCGCTGGATGCCCCAGTTGTCCGCGGAGGTCGTTCGCCGACCGCAGCACCGGTACGGCGACCTGGTCCGGGGCGTTTGCGCCGGTGACGTGGAATGTGTGGCTCTCGCCCGCGGAGAGCGTGACGAGGCACGAGTCCACCCGGGCGGCCGCGTCCAGCCGGTCCGGGAACAGCGCCAGGTCCTTCGCGAGGGCCGTCGCGGTCACCGTGACGTCGTACCCGTTCTCGGTCGGGGCGACCGTGGCCGTGTAGGCGTCGGCGGCGAGCTGCAGTTCCGTGTCCTCGACGAAGTACGAGTACGCCGTGACGCCGTCGGCCGTCCGCACCTCGAGGTACTCCTCGGACGGCTTGCCGGCGACGGCGACAGACTCCGGCAGCTCGTTGATCACCGCCGAGCGGGCCGCGATCTCGACCGCGAAGGTCTCCTTGGCCAGCACGCCGTCATGAACAGTCGAGCGCCGGGTGACGGTGACCTCGGTCGTCCACGACGAGTCGGTGTCGTTGTGCGCGGCAACTACCAGAGCACTGTCCCGCGGCTGCACGGTGAGCAGCCGGTCCGCGTACACGCGCTTCAACGCGTACCACAACGGTTTCCGGATCCCGTGCCCGTCGACGGCGGCCCACGAGACCACCGGCCAGTTGTCGTTCAGCTGCCACACGACCGCGCCGGTGTTCAACGGGAACAACGACCGGAAGTGTTCGATGCCGTAGGCAACCGCGCGCGCCTGGTTCAGCTGCGTCGTCCAGTGCCAGTCGTCGATGTCCTCCCAGACCGGCAGGTGATCACCGAGACCCCGCTCCAGCTTGAGGTTGCCCTCGAAGGCCTTCTGGTGCACAAGCATCTGCTGACCGTAAGGATCCAGCGGAGTGTCGTGCACCACCGAGGTCAGCGTCGACCACGCCGGCGGCCCCTGGAAACCGAATTCGGAAACGAACCGCGGCTTGTACTTGCGGTACGTCGTGTAGTCCACCTGGTTCCACACGTCCCAGATGTGCATGGTCCCGTGCCGGTCGTCGTTCGGGTGGATGAACTGGTCGAACGAGTACGGGCTGCCGGCTGAGTACGGCGTCCGCGGGTCGAGCTCCGCCACGATGCGAGGCAGCAGGTCGAGGTAATACCCGGCACCCCACGGCCTGCCCGCCAGCGGGACGCGCCAGCTCCACTCGACGTACCCCCAGATGTTCTCGTTGTTGCCGTTCCAGACGGCGAGGCTGGCGTGCTGGCTCAGCCGGGTGACGGCCTCCCGCGCCTCGGCCTCGACCTCGCTCCACAGCGGCTCGTCCTCGGAGTACGCCGCGCAGGCGAACAGGAAGTCCTGCCAGACCAGGATGCCGAGCTCGTCGCAGACGTCGTAGAACTGCTCGCTCTCGTAGATCCCGCCGCCCCAGACGCGCAGCAGGTTCATGCCGGCGTCGACGGCGTCCTCGATGCTGGTCCGGTAGGTTTCCGCGTTCAGCCGGGTGACGAAAGCGTTGTCCGGAATCCAGTTCGCGCCGCGGACGTAGACCGGCTTGCGGTTCACGGACAGCACGAACGGCGTACCGTCGTTGTCCGGGGCAACGTTCACGGTGATGTTCCGGAAGCCGACCCGGCCGTGCCAGTCGTCCTCGTTCAGCGTCACGGTCACGTCGTACAGCGGCTGCTCGCCGTACCCGCGCGGCCACCACACATCCACCGCGGAAAGCGTGTTCACCAGCTCGACTGTCTCGGTTCCGGGCGTGACGGTCGTCGTCTGCTGCGTGCCGCCGACCTCGACCGTCACCGCCGCGGCCTCGGCGGCGGTGTCGGTGTCGGACCACGCGAGCTCGACATGCGTCGTCAGTACGCCGTCCGTACCTTCCAGCCGGGCCAGCGGACGGACCGAGGAGATCCGGACGCCGGACCAGGACTCGATCCGAATCGGCCGCCAGATGCCCGCGGTGGCGACGTCCGGTCCCCAGTCCCAGCCGAAGTTCGAGGCCATCTTGCGGAGCTCGTTGTACGGGTGCAGGTTGGTGTGCGGCCAGCTCCCGGCCTTCGCCCGCTCCGCCTCGGCCGCGGTCACCGGGCCCTCGAACGTGACCACCAGCTCGTTGTCCCCGGCAACCAGTACGCCGGTGACGTCGAACCGGTACGACCGATGCTGGTTCGCCGTGCTGCCCAGCTCCTGGCCGTTCAGCGTGACGGTCGCGACCGTGTCCAGCCCCTCGGCCACCAGTTCCTGCCGGTCGTTGCCATCGGCAACCCAGTCGAATCTACTCGTGTAGCTCCAACGAGTACGGCCGATCCAGTGCAGCTTCGACTCGTTGTCGCCGTCGAACGGATCCGGGATCTCGCCGGCCGCGAGCAGATCCGTGTGCACCTCACCGGGCACGGTGGCGGCCAGCGCGCGGCCGATCAGGCCGTCGGGGGCCGGACCCTCGACGGCTTGCACGGTCCAGGCAGCACCGCCGTCGGTGGTCAGATCGAGGGTCTTGAGTGATGTCACAGTGAGGCTCCGTGCCGTGGGCGGAATGGATGAACCGGTTTAGTAGAACTGCACCGCTCCCGCCAAGAAGGGGGAGCGGTGAACGTCAGTCGAGGACGTAGTGGCGCCACAGATCGGCGAGCGCCTGATGTCCGGCCGGCGACGGGTGTACGCCGTCGCCCGCGAGTGCAGCGGGTCCGACCGAGACCGCCTGCTTGGTCAGCTCGACGTCGGTCGGCACCAGGATCGCGCCGTACTCGACGGCCAGCTTCCGGACCGCCTCGAGCTTCGGGTCCAGGTCCTCGCGCCACGCGTCCTGCCCGTCCTTCACCGGCAGCAGGAACGGCTCCATCAGCACCACCGGACAGGACAGTGGGTCGAGCAGTGCGCGGTACGACGCCTCGAAGGACTCGGGCGTCGTCGGGTCGTTCTTGTCGTACCGCCGCCAGGTGTCGTTGATCCCGATCAGGATCGACACCAGCGCCGGGTCGTGGGCCAGCACATCGGTGGCCCACCGGGCGGCCAGCTCGACCGCCCGGTTGCCACTGATGCCGGCGTTGACGATCGGCGGCCGGTTGTCGCCGAGATCGTCGTACAGCCTGCGCACATAGCCGTCGCCGAGCCCGTCCGGGTCGGTGCGGCGGCCGCAGTCGGTCACCGAGTCCCCGGCGAACACGACGGTCCGCCGGGGGTCCAGAACGATGCTCACAGAGTGGCCGCCGTCACATCCCAGTCGTCCGGCAGGATCGGCGCGACCTCGACGGTGCTCTGGACGTCGACGAACGCGCCGGTGTCGATCGAGTCGGTGACCGAGGCCATCACGTCGACGATGTGGAACGCCAGCGCCCCGGTCGCCCGGTGCGGCCGGTCGGCCCGGATGGCGCGCGCCATCTCGAGTACGCCGGTACCGCGTTGCGCGACGGCCTTCGTCTCCGCGATCGTCTCCCAGTCCTCGGCGCCGCGACGACGGATCTTGATCGCACCGTCGAACCCGTTCGGGTCCGGTACGGCGAGCGTCGCGTCGGAGCCGGTGATCTCGACGAACCCACCCCGCGACAGCGGCGAGTCGAAGCTGAAGATGCTCTGCGACGACTGCCCCGACTCGAACTTCGCGATCGCGCTGACATGCGTCGGCACGGTCACGTCGAAGTCGGTCCCTGCCAGCGGACCGGAGCCGATCGTGCGCTTCTCCTTCGACTTCGACCCGATCCCCGCGACCGCGGCGACCGGACCGAACAGCTGCACCAGCGTGGTCAGGTAGTACGGGCCGATGTCCCAGAGCGGGCCAGCACCCTCCTGGAACAGGAACGCCGGGTTCGGGTGCCAGGACTCCGGGCCGGGGGACTGCATCAGCGTGAGCGCGGTCAGCGGCGTACCGATCTCACCGCGCTCGATGATCCGCCGGGACTCCTGCAGCCCCGGGCCGAGGATGGTGTCCGGCGCGCAACCGAGCCGGACACCCGCGTCCTTCGCCGTGGCCAGCAGCTTGAGGCCGCTGTCCTGGTCGAGGGAAAACGGCTTCTCGCTCCAGACATGCTTGCCCGAGGCAACGGCTGCGAGCGCCACCTCGACGTGCGCGACCGGGATGGTCAGGTTGACCACGATCTCGACGTCCGGGTTGTTCAGCACCACCTCGGGGCCCCCGTGGGCCTCGATGCCGTACTCCTTGGCCTTCGCCTCGGCCGCATCCGGCCGGAGGTCGCCGATCGCGACCACCTTCAGGTCCGGGAAGCTCTGCATGCTCTTGATGTAGGCGTCGGAGATCACTCCGGCGCCGATCACACCTACGCCAACCGAACTCATTCAGGCGCACCCTCTCCGGTGAGGAAGGCGTAGGAGCCCTCGACCGCGTCGAGGATCTCGCCGGTGAAGTCGTCGAGCTCGACGACCCGCAGGGCCTGCGGCGCGGCGGCCAGGATGTCCCGGACCGCGATGGTGCCGTCGCCGACCGCCACCTGCGCCTTGTTGTTCAGCGTCCCGTCGCCGTCCTTGACGTGGATCGCGGTGACCCGCTCGCCGAACTTCTTCAGCAGCGCCGGTACGTCGGCACCGCCGACCGCGGCCCAGTACGTGTCGACCTCGAGGATCACGTTGTCGGCCAGGTTGTCGGCCAGGATCTCCAGGCCGTGCGCGCCGCCGATCTTCGACTCGAGCTCGAACTGGTGGTTGTGGTAGCCGACCGTGATGCCGTGGTCGGCGGCCTCGGCGGCGGCCTTGTTCAGCCCGTCGGCGATCTCCTTGATGCCGTCCGCCGACTGCCAGCGGGCCGGGTCGGTGTGCGGGTCGATCACCGTGGTGATGCCGAGCCGCTCGGCCGCGGCGTAGATCGGGGCGCTGTCCTCGCGGAGCAGGCCGGCGTGGGTGGTCGGGGCCGAGAGACCGTGCTTGGGCAGCGCCTCGGCGAGACGATCGGCGAAGGCCGTCACGCCGAAGGGCTCGACCTTCGTGTAGCCGATCTCCGCGATCCGGGCCAGGGTGCCGTCGAAGTCTTCCTCGAGCTTGCCCCGCACCGTGTAGAGCTGGAGGGACAGGTGGTCCTTTGCGACCATGGTTTCTCCTTGTCGGCGGCGCGCTGCCCGCTGCCCTGGGGGTTTGCGCCGTCTGATAAGCCGAACCGGTTAAGTAACGAAGGAAACCGTATCCCACCGCGCCCGTTCCACACCACCCTCCGCCCAACGACTGGGCGGTCACCTGAGAGTTCCCCCAGAACCAGGGGTTTGATCAAAGAATCACCTTCTGTGGTCGCTTGATGACAGAGGGTTCGATCGGCGCGACACTGGAGATCCGGACCGGTGTGTCCGGGCGCCCGGTGAGGAGGGTGTCGTGTCTCGTGTGACCATCAAGGAGATCGCCCGGCGGTGCGGGGTCTCGCAAGGGGCGGTGTCGTACGCCCTCAACAACCGGCCCGGCGTCTCCGCGGCCACCCGGGCCCGGGTACTGCGGGTCGCCGCCGAACTCGAGTGGGTACCGAACACGGCCGCCCGGCAACTGTCCGCGGCGCGCAGCGAGACGTTCGGGCTGGTGCTCGCGCGGACCCCGCAGACGCTGGCCGAGGAGCCGTACTTCATGGGCTTCGTCGGCGGCGTCGAGTCGGTCCTCGCGGAGCACTCGTACGCGCTGGCCCTGCAGGTGGTGGCCGATCTCGGCGCGGAGCTCGCGACGTACCGGAAATGGGTCGCCGAACGGCGTGTCGACGGCGTGATCGTGGTCGACCTCCGCGTCGGCGACCCGCGGATCCCGGTACTGCGGAAGCTCGGTCTGCCGGCCGTCCTGGTCGGCGACCCGGCGCTGGCGGACGGCATGCCGTGCGTGTGGACGGACAGTACGGCGGCGATGACCGCGGCGCTCGATCACGTCGCGTCCCTCGGCCACAAGGTGATCGCGCGGATCGCCGGACCGCCCGAGTTCGGTGACGTCTGGATCCGCGACCAGGCCTTCGACGCCGCCGTACGCCGGCTCGGGCTGACCGCGGTCACCCGGCACACCGACTACTCCGCGGCCGCCGGCGCCGCCGCCACCCGTGAGGTCTTGGCCGGGCATCCGACCGCGATCGTCTACGACAACGACCTGATGGCGGTCGCCGGACTGGCCGTCGTCCAGGCGCTCGAGCTACGCATCCCGGACGACCTCACGCTGGTCGCCTGGGACGACTCGACGCTCTGCCGGATCACCCACCCGACGCTGACCGCGCTCAGCCACAACGTCGTCGGGTACGGCGCCGAGGTCACCCGCCGCCTGTTCGACGTACTGGCCGGGGCTCAGCCGCAGGCGCACCTGTACTCGACGCCGCTGCTCATCATCCGGGAGAGCTCGGCACGCAGGCCGTGACGGTGACCGGTACGCCGTTGACCGCGGCCGTGCCGGACGTCGGATCGATCAGGGCGCTGTCGGTGATGTCGTTGATGCTCTGGCCGGCGACCTGGTTCGCGACGGTCAGCCGGGAGCCGTCCCGGTTGTGGCCGAAGCCGTGCGGCAGGCTGACCACGCCGCGCATGATGTCGTTGCTGGCGGCAACTTCCACGGAGATCGAGCCGGCCGCGGAGGTGATCGTGACGAGCTGGCCGTCGGCGAGGTCGCGGTCGGCCAGGTCGTGCGGGTGCATCAGCAGCTGGTGCCGCGGCCGGCCCTTCACCAGCCGCGCGGAGTTGTGCATCCAGGAGTTGTTGTTCCGCAGGTGCCGGCGCCCGATCAGCAACAGCTCGTCGGCGGACAGCGGTTGCAGGGCGTCCAGCCGGGGCAGGTCGTCGAGGATCATCCGCTGTGCCAGGTCGATCCGCTTCGACGTCTTGTGCAACGCCCCGGGCAGTGCGGGCTGCAGCGGCCCGAGGTCGATCCCGCCCGGCGAGCGTCGCAGTTTCCCGACCGACAACCGGTACGGCCCGATCCGCAGCCCGGCGTCGACGATCCAGCGCGGCGGCACCCGCAGCCGTGCCGTCGCCTCGGCGCGACGCCGGCTCCAGGGAGTACGCCGTACCAGCGCCAGGCCGAGGTCGCGGAAGATCTCCCAGTCGTGCCGCGCCGTCGCGGGCTTCGGGAGGACGGCGTCGTTCCACCGGGCCGTGTTCCGGACCGCCAACTGGTGGAAAACGATGTCGTAGTGGTCGCGTTCCAGCGGTGGCGCCGGCGGCAGGATCACGTCGGCGTGCCGGGTCGTCTCGTTGATGTACGGATCCACCGCGACCATGAAGTCCAGCGACCCGAGCGCCTCGTCCAGCCGGCGCCCGTCCGGCGTCGACAGCACCGGGTTGCCGGCGACCGTCACCAGCGCCCGGATCTGCCCGTCGCCGGGAGTCAGGATCTCCTCGGCCATCGTCGACACCGGCAACTCGCCGCCGAACTCGGGAAGCCCGCGCACCCGGCTCTTCCACACCCCGACATGTCCGCGGCCCAGGCCGAGCAGCGTGTTCACCGCCGGTCGCGGGAACATCGTGCCGCCGGGCCGGTCGAGGTTCCCGGTGATGATGTTGAGCACCTGGATCGCCCACTGGCAGATCGCCCCGAACTGCTGTGTCGACACCCCTACCCGCCCGTAACAGGCCGCCCGCTCGGCCGTCGCGAACTCGGTCGCCACCCGCTGGATCACCGCGGCCGGGATCCCGGTGATCGCGGCCGCGCGTTCCGGCGTCCACTTCTCCACCTCGGCCTCGACCGTCGCCAGACCGTCGACGTACTCCGCGGGATGCGCGAAACCCTGCGAGATCACCTCGTGGATCAATGCCAGCAGGAATGCCGCATCCGTCCCCGGACGGACGAAATGATGCTCGTCGGAAACCGCCGCGGTCTCGGTCCGGCGTGGATCGACGACCAGCACCTTTCCGCCGCGTTTCCGCAACTCCTTCAAACGTTTTCCGAAACCCGGCGCGGTCATCATGCTGCCGTTCGACGCGAGCGGATTCGCGCCGAGCATCAGCAGGTACGACGTACGGTCGATGTCCGGTACCGGAACCATCAGCTGGTGCCCGTACAGCAGGTACGACGACAGCATCTGCGGCAGCTGGTCGATCGACGTCGCGCTGAACCGGTTCCGGGTCCGCAGCTGCCGGACCATCGTCGGCATGTGCGTGAGCGCGCCGAGGCTGTGCACGTTCGGGTTACCCAGGTAGACGCCGACGGAGTTCCGCCCGTGCTCCCGCTGGATCCCGGTCAGCCGGTCGGCGATCAGCTCGTACGCCGCGTCCCACCCGATCGGCTGCCAGCCGTCGGACGTCCGGCGTACCGGCGTCGTCAACCGGTCCGGGTCGTCCTGGAGATCGCGGAGCGCGACCGCCTTCGGACAGATGTGACCGCGGGACAGCGGATCCGACTCGTCGCCGCGGATGTCGGTCACCCGGCCGTCCTCGACCGTCACCAGCACACCGCAGATCGCTTCACACAGGTTGCAGGACGTCCGCCGTACGGTCATCCACTCAAACTACCCCCGGGTAGCCGGAGCCGCTACGAGTCGAAGCGTGCCTCGTCGAGCCGGCCGAGGATCGCGTCCACGGTCTCGCCGACCGACAGGTCCGAGTTGTCCAGCCACAACCCGCGCCGCGGACTGAAGGCATGCAGCTCGTAGTCGAGCTCGTCGACCAGATGACGCGCACCGCCGATCCGGCCGGAGATCACCTCCGGCCGCGGCGTCAGTACGACGAGATAGCGCGGCCTGGTCCGGATCCCGTCCAGGAACTCGCGCAGCAACTCACCGATCACCACGTCCTGCAGGACCACGGTGAACCCGGCGCGCGCGTACTCGTCGGCGGAAAGGCAGGCGAGCCGGTAGCGCAGCTGCAACTGCCGCTGGGCCGCGATCACGTCGTCGGCCATCGAGGCCTGCCCACTCACGATCATCCGCCGGAAAACGTCCCCCCGAAGATGCACGCCGTACTGGAACCTCTCGGCGAGCATCTGGGACACCGACGACTTCCCCGCCGCCATGATTCCGCTGACGACGATCACCCCCTCGGACTCCATGCGGCGATCGTGCCACGTGCCGCTGTGGTTTTGGTCCGGCGTCGGCGATTCTTGTCGAAAACCCAGGTTTGTAAGGGCTTAGGCCAGCAGTGACTCGACGTGGTGTCTCGTCAACTGTCGGACACGGGCCGGGGTGGTGCGGTCCGGCTGGATCGCCGCGTGCAGGGCGAGTCCGTCGAGCAGGGCGTGCAACCGTTCGGCCTCACGGCGCACGTCGAGGCCGTCCTTGAGCAGGCCGGCGTCGGCCAGTGCGCGGATCAGCGACGCGCACAGTTCGCGGAGCTCGTTGTGCACGGTGTCGATGTGGGCATGCAGCGTGCCGGCGCCGGTCTCGGCCTGGGCCTGTGCCATGAACGCCAGCCAGATGTCGAACTCCGCGCGGCGCTCCTCGTCCAGCGGCAGCACCTCGTCGAGGTAGCGCAGCACGATGGCCGGCACGCTGCCCTTGGGCGCGATCGCGCTGATCCGCTCGGTGACCCGTCGCGACACCAGGTCCATCGCGAAGCTGAGCAGGCCGTCCTGATCGGGGAAGTAGTAGCGCACCGCGCCCGCGGACCAGCCGGCCTCGGCGGCGATCGTGCGCACCGACGCGGCCCGGATCCCGTCCCGGCGGACCACCCGCCAGAGCGCCTCGGCGATCTCCTCGCGGCGGGTGGCGTGGTCGACGATCTTCGGCATGGAATCCTTTTTAGCACAGTTGTGTTAGTCTCGTTTACAACACAGTCGTACTGAAACAATCTCCGGAGGGGGAGACCGTGCTGCTCGCTGTGATCGCGGCGTGTGAGATCGGCTTCTGGGTGTTGCTGGCCGCGGGCCTGGTGACGCGGTACCTGCTGCGGCTGCGCAGGACCGGGATGGTGCTGCTCGCCGCCGTACCGCTGGTCGACGTCGTGCTGCTGGTGGCGAGCGTCGTGGATATCCAGCGCGGCGCGGCGCCGTCGTTCAAGCACTCGCTGGCCGCGATCTTCGTCGGCGTCAGCGTCGGCTTCGGCCATCAGACGCTGAAGTGGGCGGACAAGTGGGCCGCGCACTTCATGGCCGGTGCGCCACGCCCGGCGAAGCTGCCGAAGAAGGGACCGGAGCGCGCCCGGCACGAACGCGCCGGCTGGCTCCGGCACCTGATCTCGTACGGCGTCGGCGTCGGCCTCATGCTCGTCCTCGGCCTGCTCTCCGGACGCGGGTACGACGCGCTGCTCGCGCCCGCGGGACCGTGGACGCTGGTGCTGGTGATCGACGCGATCGTCTCGTTCAGCTACTCGTTCTCCCGGTCCGAGGAGAAACAGTCGGTGTGACCTCCAAGGTCCGTGCGGTTACTCGTCGTACATTTCCAGCATGACAACGGGTGGGCGGGTCTGGGCTGCGGTGACCGTGGCGGTAGTGGCGTGCGGGATCGTCATCCAGTTGTTCGTGACGGCGAACGGCCCCGGTGACGGCTTCTTCACGGACAACCCGGAGCGGGTCTTCAACGTGTTCGCGTACTTCACCATCCAGTCGAACCTGCTGCTCGGCGGTACGGCGCTGATGCTGGTGATGCAGCCGGATCGCCCGGAGTCGACTCTCCTCAAGACGCTGCGGCTGAACGGCGTGCTGTGCATCGCGGTGACCGGGATCGTCTACCACACGGTGCTGGCCGGTCTGGGCCACCTGCACGGGTGGGCGGAGGTGGCGAACTTCCTGCTGCACACGACGGCCCCGGTGGTCGGCGTACTGGGCTGGCTGCTGTTCGGCCCGCGCGGCACGATCGACTGGCGGATCGTCGGGTGGTCGGTCGTGTACCCGCTGCTCTGGCTGGTGTTCACGCTGATCCGCGGTGCGTTCGTCGGGTTCTACCCGTACCCGTTCGTGAACGTCGACGAGCACGGGTACGGACGGGTGCTGCTGAACTGTCTGCTGGTGGCGGTACTGTTCCTGGCTCTGGCGGCCGGGGCGAACACGCTCGACCGCCGCTTGCGCCGGAAGAGAACCGTCGAAAGGTAGACCCGTGCTGGTGACCTCGCGCTCGTACGCCGAGTACGAAGCGATGTTCGACCTGAAGGAACTCCCCGAATCCGTGCTCGACTGCTGCGCGGGCGGCGCCGGCTTCACCGCCGAGGCCGCGGCCCGCGGGGTGGACGCGATCGCGGCCGATCCGGCGTACGAGCTGGAGCATCCCGAGCTCGTCGACAGCGTCCGGAAGAGCCTGCCGGCCACCTCGGGGATCGTGGACGAGCACCACGGGAGTTTCGTCTGGCACTGGTACGGATCACCGGAGCGGAAGGATCAGTACCGGATCGAGGCCGCCGACCGGTTCCTGCAGGACGTCGCGGCGGCACCGGAGCGGTACGTCGCCGCGGGGCTGCCCGAGCTGCCGTTCGGCGACCGCCGGTTCGAGCTGGTGCTGTGCTCGCACCTGCTGTTCACCTGGGCCGACAAGTACGACCGGGACTGGCACACGGACGCGTTGCGGGAGCTGATCCGGGTCAGCAACGCCGAGGTGCGGATCTTCCCGCTGGTGCGGCAGGGTGACGGCGAGCCGATCGCCTGGTTGCCGGAGCTGCTGGCGTCGCTCGAGGGTGTGACCTGCGAGATCCGCAAGGTCCCCTACGAGTTCCAGGCCGGCGCGAACGAGATGCTGGTCATCGCCCGCAACTGAAGTGTGCGGAGGGCCGGATGGACAGGGGAGGACGGTCTACCGCTGTCCATCCGGCCTGGTGTCAGCGGAGGAACCTGCCGCAGACCGGCCACGGGGAGGCGCCGCGCTGCGAGTACAGCTT